>JASFRG010000181.1:0-9106 GCA_050115035.1 Anaerolineales bacterium
TGCGCGAATTGGGCGACAAGTTTGGTATTGCTGGTGTATTCTACATCTTGGGGAATCTGGCACGGACGCAGGGCGACTACATGGAAGCAAGGTCGCTGTATGAAGAGAGCCTGACGCTTTGTAGTGAGATGAATGACAAGTGGGTTATGGGAGGAGTCCTGCTTGGCTTGGGTTTGGTAGGCCTAGCTGAAGGTGCATACGAGGCACGAGGGCACATCCTGCAAAGCCTGAGCATGTTCAGAGAATTGGGTGAGAAGCTACAACAAACATCCTGTTTGATCGGGGTTGCGGGGCTCGCCCTGCAGGAAGGTGATTCACAAAGCGCTACGCAATTGCTGGGCGCGGTTAAGTCCGCGCTCGAGGAACTCAATGTTGTCGTGGCCTTTGATCTTCAGTTATTCCACACTCAAACGCTGGCAGCAGTTCGTGAGCAATTGGGTGAATCGGCGTTCCAGTCAGCTTGGGAAGCAGGAGAAAAGTGGTCCCTTGAGGATGCAATTCGCTTTGCTCTCGAAGATCGAGGGACGGGAAACGAGAATTAGCATGACTGCTACACCAGCCCTTTCTTCCCCCACTCCCATCTTTCAGCGGATCACTGCCTTTCTTAAGGTCAAACCAGGCGAAGAGCGCTTGATCGGCTTGCTGGTCTTGTTTTATTTCATTCTCGCCCTCGGATTTGTCTTTGTACAATCCATGGCGTTTGGCATCTTCCTTGCCGAATACGGCGCGCAGGGCCTGCCCTACTCCTATATCTCCATTGCCCTTTTGGCTTCGGTGGTAGCGGCATTCTACATCAAACTTGGTGGGCGAGTTTCGTTTTCAAAATTGCTTACGATCAATTTGACCTTTTTAGCATGCGTCAGTTTGCTCATCTGGCTGGCATTGAATTCGCCAATTTATCATATCACTGCATTCATCTTACCCCTTTGGTTTCAGATCGTCGTCAACTTAGGCAACTTGGCGGTCTGGACCCTGGCAAGCAGCCTGTTTGACTTTCGGCAGGGCAAGCGTCTCTTTCCGCTACTAAGTACGGGAACATGGTTAGCCAACTTCATTGGGGGATTGTTTGTTCCTTGGCTGGTCAGATCGGTTGGTACGGTTCATTTGCTCCTATTAGCTGGATTTAGTTTTGGCGCTACGCTCTTTATCTTGCGCCTAATAACTCGTTCCTATATACTGGAATCTTCCGAGAAGCCAAAAGTACAACGCACCGTGGACCCTGCTAAACAGTCTACAGTTTATTTCAGGGACCGTTACATTCTTTTGATTTTTGCTTACACCGTCCTTTGGTGGGTCGCTTTCTTCTTTTTAGATAACATTTTCTCTGACCGTGCCATCGCCCAATATCCCGACGCGGATCAACTCACTACTTTTATAGGACAACTACTCTCCCTGATAGGAATCGTCGCGTTGATCTCATCCACAGTACTTACCAGTCGCGTCATTGCCCGCTTCGGACTACGGGTAGGCTTGATCGCCATGCCTCTGTTCGTGATTCTTAACCTCGGAATTCTTGCCCTCAGCGGAAGTTTAGGGGCTTCGCTATTCTTTGTGTTCGCGCTGGGTGCGTTGGCCAAATTGGTTAATGTTGCTTTCGGTTTCTCGCTTTCACAATCGGCGAATGCTATCGTCTATCAATCCTTGCCCGATACGGTTCGTAGGCGTGTACAAACCACTGCTGAAGGCATTGTTCAACCGATTGCCACTGGTATTGCAGGATTAAGCCTACTCGTGCTCACCGCAGGATTGAAGGCCGATTACATTGGTCTGTCGTATGTATTTGTCGGCTTGGGCATTGCCTGGCTGGTTGTCATCTTTTTGTTGAGCGGCAATTATGTTCAAGCGTTGACACGGGTCATCACCAGGCGCAGGTTAGGTGATGATATCAATGTGTTGGCAGACCCCACCACTGTTGCACTCCTAAGAAACAGATTGCGGGACCCTCATGCGGGTGTAGCGATCTACGCCCTGAACAAACTCGAAGCGCTTGATGCTAAGACCGTCATCAGCGAACTTCCGAATTTAATTCGGCATCCAGCACCCGAAGTGCGAAGTGAAGTGTTGATCCGCATCGAAAAATTGAAACTGCGTACTGCGTTGAAGACAGTGCAAAATCAATACAGAGTTGAGACCGTTCCTTCAGTAAAAGAACTCGCCTTACGTGCGTTGGGTGCCGTTGATAATGATCCATCTCAACTCATTCAGGCGCTCAGCGATGAGGATGTCTATTCCGTGCGCGGTGCTTTGATTGGATTGTTGAAGTATGGGAATAACACCGCTGCCTACCAAAGACTGAAAAGCTTGCTGGCATCCTCTTCGAATGCTGATCGTAATCTAGCCATCGAAGTTCTCGGCGAAGTGGGGCGGCATGAATGGATTCCGTACATCGTCAATGCCTGCGACTCACCAGAGACAAGTCGCGCCGCAGCTCTCGCGCTCGCATCCATCGGCTCAGAGGCGTTGCCTGATATTGAATCTGCTTTTGGTGAGTCCGAAGCGCCGAGGCAGCGGTTATTCACCTTGTCCAAAACGCTTGGTCACATTGGTGGAATACAAGCCCAAAATATTTTGTTATCTCGACTCGCGACACCTGATCATGAATTACGTTCACAAATTTTGGATGCCCTAAGTCAAACTGGTTATCGAGCCCAAGATATTTCAGAAATTCAGCGCGCTGTGAAAGCGGAAGTGGAGCAAGCAGCCTGGGTGAGCGCGACTCAGATTGATCTTGGCCAAACCGATGAAACATCTTTATTGAATGCAGCATTGAAGGAGTTCCTGGCACAAGTCCGAAACCGTGTATTCTTGCTATTATCGTTTGTCTTCGATGCGGATTCCATTCAGCGCGTGCGTGAAACATTCATGACAAGTTCGGGGATACATACTTCCTATGCGTTAGAGATCATGGATGTGCAATTACCCGCCGAATGGAAAAAGATGGTCATGCCACTATTGGAAGATCTTTCTCTACAGGAACGAAACAGACTTCTTTCCATACTCTTTCCGCAAGAAAAACAAAGTCCCGCGGAACGTTTACGGGCAATCCTCGAGAACGAACATTTCTCGTTTTGGGGCCGCGCTTGTGCAGCCCATACGTCTGCCAATTTTGCTCTTTCCATTCGAAAAGGAGACAACGCTATGTTATCCACCGTCGAAAAAGTTTTGATACTAAAAACCGTATCCATGTTTAGCCAAACGCCGGACAATGTGCTGGCAGACGTAGCAAATCTCTTGGAACAAGTGGACGTATCTGAAAACGAAACCATCTTCCGGGAGGGCGATGTAGGCGACAACATGTACGTGATTCTGGATGGCAAAGTCCGCGTGCATAACGATGAACGTCTGGTGAATGATTTAGGCGAGCGTGAGGTCTTTGGCGAGATGGCATTGCTCGATCCCGAACCGCGCAGTGCCTCAGTGACAGCATTGGAGGCAACCCGTCTCTTCCGCCTTAATCAACGGGATTTCTATAAATTGATGGATGAGCGCCCAGAAGTTGCCATGGGCATCATACACATTTTGACGGCGCGCCTTCGCAATGTGATGCGAGATAACTATCGACTTGATGCGCGTCTCAGGGAGCTTGAGGGCAAGGGGATCGCCTGATGGGAAATCCTTCACCCGAGCTTTTTCTGTCCGCATCCGTCCGCGAGTATATCGAGCAGGCATATTATGCGCGGGTTGAGGAGCAATCCAAACTTGAGAATCTGATCCACAATCCATCGTTCATGCAAGATGCTGGCACAGATCCCGCCCTCTTTTCAGATCATGGTGTGGTGCATGTACGCGATGTCGCCAATCAGATCCTGCGTGTCTTGCAGATCATCAACGGGGTCTTGATTCCGCATCGCAGCGTGCAACACATGGAAGCCTTCCTGCATGGATATGGCGTCGCTCTGGCGTATCTGCATGATATCGGCATGAGCGATCTCTCTGCGTTCGGACGTGCCATGCATCCTGAATTTGCCGCGCAATCCGTGTTCGATGGCTCACTGGATGACGTGGTCACAACCATGTGGAACGATAACTGCGGCAACATCGCATGGCATTTGAGTCAACTTTTCAAAGCTAGCGTTTTAAGGCGCGATCCCGAGATTGTTTTCCGGGAGCTGCTGGCGATGTCTGTCGGTCATAGCAAAAGCAAAATCCCCGTCACTGTGCTGGATGACCCCGTCGCGTTGCGTGAACGAATGCAGGCAGTGCTTCGACATAATCTGCGCCACTTGTATTACCAGCAACAAGTTGCCAGAGGTATGGCGTTGCCAGAAGGATATTACTTCGATGAAGAACCGCCGAACTATTTGGGAAAGTTTTATTCTGATTTCAAGAAGGAATCCTTCGATTGGCTGACCGATGAAGCGGCGAAAGCCAGGCAACTCGTTAGCGATGTGACCGATACCCTGCGCGCCCTGCGTTGCGCAGATGCCTTCCGCCAGCGCGGCACTGTCGAAAAAACATCCGGTGGTTATGAGATCTATGCGAGCCGAAAAACAGGCGAGTGTATCATTTCCCTGCGCCTGGGTAAAGACAGACTCTATCTGATGGAGTTACCGAACAACCCAGACGGCGCCGGGGAAGCAAATATTGCGAGTAGCGAATTTAACGCTGAAGGAAACTTGCGGATCTCCTTCCATCGCGGTTCGTTTGAAAATCAGACAGCTCAGAACTGTTCAGCCTATAGCACGGCATACGTGCTCCAGGATTTATTGCGCGATACCGTGGATAGTTTTTGGCGGGCAACGCCAATTCCTTCTATGAAATCGTCAAAAGATATTCAGGTCTTGTTAGAGAGCACTTATGACGATCCGCATTTTACGGAACTCGTTCAGGAACAAATATGTCGGTTAAACCCGCATGTATGCGAGCAGATTCAAATCGTACCATCCCTGCGGAACGTTTCTGAGTTGGAACGCGCCCGTTATCTTGAAGCAAAAGAACTGGATTGGGAAGCAGAAAAGCTTCAATTCATTCTGGACAAGATCAATCAGGCTGGACAGAAACTAACCGGCCTTGATACGGTAGAAGGCTTCAAGCACGTCAAGTTGATTGATGTACAGGCTGGCGAAAAACTGATCGAGGCCAGTGCGCCATCCTCGTTTGTATATTTTCCTCTCGGGGCTGGGCTCAAGATCATTCCACTGGGTGGCTATCAATCCTTCTTCATCGCCGCATGGATGCCACTCGGTTCCACCGGTGTGATTCGTGGCGATGTCCGTAATGCGGACATTATCGCGGAACAGCCGGTCTCATTGTTAATGATTCCAAAAGAGGTTTACCTGCGCTATTGGTATGAGCCGTATTCACCCATGGAAATAAAGGATATTCTCGCTGATGAAATTGGGAAAGATGTGTAAGTTAGCCTTTGAAAAGTGATTTCAGCCACAATAGGGAATCATGGGCACTCTGAATTTTCAGCACGCGAAACAGTACGCTCTTCACCGTCTGGAACAGGAATTATCTCCGAACCTTTTGTATCACGGAATTAAACATACACGCGATGAAGTCATCCCAGCCGTGGAAAGGCTGGCCGGCATGGAAGGTGTCCAGGGAGATTCGTTGCTTCTATTGCTGACAGCCACCTGGTTTCATGATCTAGGTTTTGTCGAACAACCCCAATATCACGAACTGATCAGTGCACGCATTGCCGTGCAGGTGTTGCCAGGCTTTGGCTATACCAGTGAGCACGTTGAAATTGTCAGATGGGCGATTTTAGCAACAATTCTTCCACAGGATCCACAAAACTTACTTGAACGAATCCTAACTGATGCCGATCTGGATATTTTGGGGAGCGATGATTTTATGCTCCGCAACGGTGAGCTACGCAAAGAACTTGCCTCCTTTGGTGGGGAGTATACTGATCGGGAATGGTACAGTAGACAACTAAAGTTTTTAGAATCGCACACCTACTTCACTGCCTCGGCGCGTACGCTCAGGAATGCAAAAAAAATGAAGAATATTCGCAAACTGAGGAATAGGCTGGAAGAAATCCAATAGCTAAGTCAAGATTATAATTTTGACCCCAACAAAGACTTCGGCCAATACTACATTAGTAACTCATAAATTCTCCAATCCTATTAAGGTTGGATCAAATAAGTAACGCTGGCATTTCTTGACGATTTTTGCGCTTGCGGCTAAGATTCGCAAAAGGCAACCATCTTGTGCCATATTTCCCCCTGATTCAAGGGAAGTGTGTGGTTCGGAACAGATCACCTTGGGGGCACCTTTTTGTTCGGTAGTAAAGTGATTGCAGTTGATTGGGGATAAACTTTTAGGTTTCTCGCTCAAGAGAAAGCGCTAAATGGGAGGACTTTTTATCGTAGTGGAAGGCTTTTGATTCAGATAGTCCCTGATGACAATAGTGTGATAATTGTCAAAGCTATCAAGACAATCTTAACATTCCCGTTCTGACTGAGTTTTGGAAAATCCAAAAGTTTAAGTGTATAATCGTCAAATATATTGACCAAATTGGGTATAGATTATTGAATATTGCGGCAACTTCATGCCGGATGGGAAAAAAGTGTCTCCGGAAAAACATCGCCGTACTTTCCTTAGTTATTCGCGAATAAATAAAGATTTTGCTCTTGCACTTGCTAGAGAGCTGAAGTCTGAAGGGTTTGATGTCTGGTTGGATCAACTGGATATTCCCTTAGGCGCACGCTGGGATAGGGAGGTCGAAAGTGCGCTAAAAGGGTCTGATATCTTCATGATCATCCTGACAACTGCTTCAGTTAATTCGGAAAACGTATTGGATGAGATTGGGTATGCTTTAGATACACAGAAGCGCTTATTGCCTATTTTACTGGAGGAATGCGAAATACCCCTGAGACTAAGACGTATCCAGTACGTTGATTTTACAAATAAGAGCTTTGACGAAGGAGTTAAGGCAGCCAAGAGATTACTCAGAGGTTTGATTGATCAACCCACCATCCCATACAGAGCGGTTTTAGAGGCCATAAATGCAGAGGCAGATCGCAAGGCGAAGGAAGAAGCCGTACGTAAAGCAAATGAGGATGCGAAACATAAAGCCGCTGAGAAAGCTGCCAGGGAAAAAGCTGAACGAGAGGTTGCTGAAAAGGCTGCAAAAGAAAAAGCAGAGCGCGAAACTGCTGAGAAGGCTGCCAGAGAAAAGGCTGAGCGTGAAGCGGCAGAAAAGGCAGCCAGGGAAAAGGCCGAGCACGAAGCTGCCGAGAAGGCTGCCAAAGTAAAGGCCGAACGCGAAGCAAAAGAAAAGGCTGCCAGGGAAAAAACTGAACGAGAGGCTGCTGAAAAGGCTGCAAAAGAAAAAGCAGAGCGCGAAACTGCTGAGAAGGCTGCCAGAGAAAAGGCTGAGCGTGAAGCGGCAGAAAAGGCAGCCAGGGAAAAGGCCGAGCACGAAGCTGCCGAGAAGGCTGCCAAAGTAAAGGCCGAACGCGAAGCAAAAGAAAAGGCTGCCAGGGAAAAAACTGAACGAGAGGCTGCTGAACAAGCCGTAAAAGAAAAGGTAAAACGAGAGGCTGCTGAAAAGATCCCGCATGAGAAAGCACCTCGCGAAATTGCTGATAAGGATACGCTGGCCGGAAACCTTTCAAAAGCAATTTCATCGCTAAAAACCAGGATGCCAAAAAACACCCCTGTTTTGGGCATTGCGGTTTTTCTCGCAATAGCCGGCTTACTAACGTGGCTTGGTTTAACAGCTAATAAATCAGGTGTACTGTATTTCACCTCCAACCGGGATGGAAAGGCGGAGATCTACAAATCTATAAATGGCAAGATAACCCGGCTAACTTTCACAGACGGAGCTAGTGAGAGTTGGGCTCCATCGGCAGCGGAAGCAGGTGTGCTGTATTTCACCTCCAACCGGGATGGAAAGGCGGAGATCTACAAATCTATAAACGGAGAAATAACCCGGCTAACTTTCACAGACGGAGCTAGTGAGAGTTGGGCTCCGTCGGCAGCGGAAGCAGGCGTGCTGTATTTCACCTCCAACCGGGATGGAAAGGCGGAGATCCATAAATCCATAAATGGCAAGATAACCCGGCTAACGAGCACGACAGGAACAGACGAGAGTTGGATAAATGATAGGCTTCCGCTTCACCCTTGATGCGGTCCAATTATCCAATTTTAATCTTCTATGAAAGTGCACTTCCAAGGCGCCTATCTTTCGGGTAGGATGTCGCGAGGGGCA
Source organism: Anaerolineales bacterium (assembly GCA_050115035.1). GTDB lineage: Bacteria > Chloroflexota > Anaerolineae > Anaerolineales > Villigracilaceae > JAABUE01. The sequence continues at coordinate 8,165 of JASFRG010000181.1, forward strand.
TCTTCTTGTTCGGTAGTAAATTAATGGAAGTAGAATGGGGGTAAATTAGGTTTCTCCCCCAAGAGAAAGCGTCCAACAAAGGGCGTTTTTGTTATTTCATTTATCTGATTGGAACTGAGCCCATAATCAAGCGTTTGGATGTTCAATTCCAGTTCGGCTACATTTCATCGTTGAGTTATATCTAAAATTTGTTATGGCTCGTTTTATCGGCGGCGAGTGGGCTTGGACTCATTCAAGAAACGGAAATGTTAAAAGCCAGTACCAACTCGATTTGACGGGAGAATCCCTGCGGGTGTTCTCATCTGGTTACGCTGAATTGTCAACAGAACCTAGTCAAACTGGATTTGGACTCGAAATTACTTGGTTACCAGGCTAAATATTCACATTGAGAGAAACGTTCAAGAAGGACCATTATTGTAATTGTTACTTTTGGATAACAAATTTGTTGATAGTCATACACTTTTTGAGCAGGATTTTGTTACTACAAATCCCACTTAGTACCTAACATGCTCGCGCTTTCAATGTAGCGGAAGTGATCTTGTTCTTGGAGAAGCTCAGCGAACTTTTGGGCCGCTTCAATGTCTGGGAACTCATCGATGCCAAATGCTCGCCATTGCTCTGCGGACCAGTCTGAATTGCAAACAATGAACATTTTGCCACCAACTTGCTCATAGGCTTTCTTGAGTTTGGCAAATTGTTTTTTTCGTTCTTCATCAGACAACTTGTACCAAGCCTCATTGTATTTGAACATCCAGAGCTTATAAATTGGTTCTGCCATCCTAAACCTCCTTAAATCGGTTATTCTTTAAGATCGTCGCCCTCTTGAACGCATTTCTCAATGTGAGGATAGATAAAAGCGAACCCATGACAATATGGATTCGCTTCATCATTACCAAGTTTTGATTCAATCAAACCAGCAAAGCTTACACTTGGTTCATAGAT
>JASFRG010000182.1:0-9060 GCA_050115035.1 Anaerolineales bacterium
GCAACATTTTCGTTTATACGCTGGATTTCGAGACTGGCGAACTACATGAGAAAGGACTGGTTATTCCGCTTGGAACAGGCATTGAACTGCCGCGTAACAGCAACATGGGGAACAGTCACTTCGAGAACAAGCGCGTCAAACTCCACTTCAGTGTGGCCCCGGACAAGCGGCAATTATCCGTTTCCTGGTCGGATTTCCACAATGGACGCGGCATCCAGGCTGAAATCGATCTGGCAACGCCGCCGGGATACGAGTCGATGGTGATTGTCATTCCAATCGGCAAGAAACGTTTCTACTACAACCGCAAGATCAATTGTCTGCCTGCCAGCGGTACCCTTCGTTATGGTGACCTGCAAGAGGAACTCAAACCGGACGAAAGCCTTGGCTCGCTGGACTGGGGACGCGGCGTGTGGGATTACCAATCCTTCTGGAACTGGGCCAGCGCCTCCGGTTTCCTGCCTGATGGGCGTAAGCTTGGCCTGAACCTTGGCCTTGGCTTCGGCGATCTGTCCGCAGCCACTGAAAATGCTTTTATCCTGGACAACCGCATCCACAAACTGGACCAGGTCAGATTCGATTATGTCTCCGGCGACTACATGCAACCCTGGCATTTCACCGATAACCAGAGCCGCCTCGACCTGACCTTTACACCTTTCAAAGATCGTCTCGCGGAAACTAACCTTGAGATTATCACCAGCGAAGTCCACCAGATGTTCGGACGTTACAACGGACAGGTCACCACTGAGGAAGGAGGCGTCATCCCTGTCAAGGACCTGATCGGGTTCGCCGAAGAGCATCATGCGAAATGGTAATTGTGTTTACTGTGATGGGAGGAGGTCTCCCGACCTGACACCATCAAGGATTGTATCTTTAGAAGTAAAGGAGTAACCTATGCCCACCCAAAAAGCTCAAACTATCATTGATGATTATGCATTCCACAATATGCTCATCCACCGCTTCGTGGATGGCATCGCACACGAGGAAAGTGTCTTGCAACTGCCTTTCGAGCACAACTGCATGAACTGGATCCTCGGGCATATCGTCACCAACCGTAGCCACGTGCTGGAAACAGTGGCTGCCGCGCATGCCTGGCAAGAGGAAGTCCGCGCGCTGTACCATACTGATACGCCGCCCATCAAACCGGAGAGCAAGTCGCTGCGGTTCGAGAATCTGATCGGATATCTCGATGAAAGTGCGGAATTGCTCAGGTCTGCGTTGGAAAACGTCGGCGATGATTGGTTGGATGAAACACACAACAATTATCGGGGCGAAAAGACGCGTTACGCGCACGTGACCGGTTTCCATTGGCATGAGACTTTCCATGTAGGCCAACTAGAGATTTTGAAAGCGTTTGTCGAATCCAAGAGAGCCTGACAAATTGGGGGTAGTCCATCTCTGGTGGCTAAAATGTGCGCCTTGAAACTTGTATTATACTGCCTCAATCTTCCCTGTACAGCAAAGGAATATAATGGTATCCGGCGATAAGAAAGACAAGCAAAAGAAACAAAACCAGTCCCGTGCTGTGGATAACACAAGAGGTTCCGCGCTGTGGTCCTTTAACTATTTCCGCAAAAATATCTTGACCAACCTTTTGAACGACCTGTATAACCTTGAAACCACGGGAGTGGATGATGATATTTGCAATAGAATCCAGGCCTCGCTGGAATACTTTGGCAATGCGGCCACGGAGATTCCCAAGGGTGGTTTGATGACCGGCCCCATTTATAAGGATATCGAAAAGTTTGCGAAACTGTATGAAGATTGGAACACTATCAAAGGGGAGGATGATAAGAGTCAGGAAAAGCGCAGAGCCGCTCGTCTCAAGCTAAAAAAACAGCGCCAGATCATTACCAACAAAGCGCGAAAGCTTCAATTTGAATTGGAAAACAACTTGGATCAAGGTCTGCTGGAAGCCGGATATCGTGCGATGAGTGACCTGACAACTCTGGTCCCAGACCTGTTGAACAACCTGACAAAATCGGTGAATGAGTTCGTAAAACGAGGCGGCAAAGGGCTAGAACAATAGGGGAGAAATAGATTTACACTACCGCTCGTTGCAGACTCTCCACTGCCTTTTGCTCGACTTCACTGATCTTCAATACTAAATCGCGTAAATGAGCGCGGAAATCCGCTGCTTCAGCTTGTGAGAGCGGAAAGTCGTTTTCAGCATTTTTTAGCAACTCTTTCCGGCGCGCGTGGATGATCTTGATCTCCTCCAACGCCAGTTGGCCCTGTTCGACAAACAGATCGTGCTCGCGCTGGATCAATTCTTTGCTCTCACCCAGGAGGGGGACATCATCCGGGAGCATAGCCCCCGCAAATTCGTACAATAGAGCATAACTCTCACGGAATTGCTGGCCCGCATCCATCAATCCCGGTTTCTTCAGAATATCTGCCGCCTCATCGAGGAAATCTGCATACAATCCGCGTTCCGCGCCGGGGGCTGAGCCCCAGATCTGAATCCACGAATATGCCCCGGGCTGTCCTACGGAGCCGGCCAGTGCGTGATACATGCGGGCTCCGGGTAGGAAGAAACGTTCCCAACTACCTTTGTTGCGCGTGTTGACCAGCATGTCTGCCAGCCGTTGATAGGCTGCAAACCCAAAGTTATGCCGGGCTCCCTTAGGCGGCTTCTCGGTGAATAGCTGGATACACTGGTAAATGCCCTTCGAAACAGCAGCAGCCAGTTTGGCAGGTTGAGGCGCATCCAGGGTGATGAGACGGTAGCGATAATCTTTGACTCGTCCACGAGCTTGGGTCAATTCTTCCATCGACAGTCGAAAAGGCTGGCTGGAGCGGTCCGCAATCAGGACATTCTCCCCTTCGATGGAAACGGCCAGAATGGGAAACATGGCCCACATCGTCTCACTCTTTCCCAGATTGTTATACGGCAGGATGAACTGATCTGCCCATACCAATGGATACAGCCCGCTATCCAGTGCCTCGCGTAGATTCTTTTCGGCGATCTCCACTTTATTGGTTTGTCTTACATCCTGCGCGATCCCCAGCCGTTCGAGGATCGTCTGTAAAGGGTCGAAGGTGTTGCGAGTGAGTAGCGCAAGATGGGGCAAGTACCCTTTATATTCAAAAGTAAAATAGCCAAAAGCAATCCCGCCGCTTACCCCCAACAGTAAGGCTTCCGAGTAGGGCTCTCCCGTATGCGGGGCTGTAATTCCCTGTAAGGACAGCGCGTTCTGGATACTGCCCGTCTCCCAGTGACGCCCATCGAATGTGTTTTTTATGTTCATCTCTACCTCCAAAGCTGATGCCGGGATTATAAGCGTGAGGCAAGGGATTTTCGAAAATTTGCGACATAGTCTGCACTTTTTTGGTTTAGTCACTCTGAATAGCTATCCAGTACCACAGGGGCATGGAGTAAAGTACTTGTGTCCAGTTGAAAGTCAGTTAATGACTGTGTTAAGATGGTGGTATAGATTTTAAAGTTATAAGGTGAAAGGAGTTGCGACATAATGTTATTTGCCCCTCAAGAAAAAGGCCAGGGATTGGTAGAGTATGCATTGATTCTCGTCCTGGTTGCGATTGTTGTCATTGCGGTCATGATGCTGCTTGGTCCGTTGATTGGCAACGTGTTTAGCGCCATCAATGCGAGTCTCTCTACAGTATAAATGGACTTTACCTTCTCAATTTAGTAAAAAACAGCGTTTTGCTCGTCTTGGGGTAAAGTTACAAATTCATTGCAGAAAGGAGGTGAATGTAAAAGATGTTGTTTGCGCCTAAAGAAAAGGGCCAAGGTTTAGTTGAATACGCATTGATTCTTGTTCTTGTAGCACTTGTCGTTTTCGCAGTGCTAACCTTGCTTGGCCCCGTCATTGCAAACGTATTCAGCAGCATAAACACCAGTTTATCCAGTTTCACATGAACATGTAAGTTTCGACGAAAGAGACTCCGTTTTGTCGGGGTCTCTTTTGCGTTACTTGATGGGGAATGATATATGAATGTATGTTATTCTTGGCGGATACAACCTGTTTAGTTAGGACAGACTATGCCTATCCTTGATATTGAAATCGTCGCATCAGACTCGACCCAAGGCCTGCCGGCTGACCTGACACAGTCCCTGGCCGATGAGGCTGCACAGGTATTCGATTCCCCGCCTGGGAGGGTTTGGGTCAAGGTGAAAACCATCTCACCAACAGAATATGCCGAAAACGGCGGCACTCCACCGGGTGTGTATCCAGTTTTTGTAACTGTGCTCAAGTCCAGAGCCCCGGAAGGGAACGCGTTGGAAGATGAAGTCGCACAACTGACGGAGGTCATCGCAAAGATTCTGAAGCGCCCGGCGGAAAACGTCCACATTTTCTACCAACCGGACGGAGCCGGTCGAGTCGCCTTCGGGGGCAAGCTGGTCACATGAAGAGAATCGTACCTATACTGTTCACTTCGATTGGTGGGCTGCTTGGCAGTCTGTATGGATACTTGAGTGTGTTGGCATTGATTCCTGCGCTAATTGCCTCGGACATTCCCGTGCCGCTCGAGTTCGGAGGAGTGTACCGTGCGCGTTATTTATATGGGCTGTTGCCGGTTGTGTTGATTTCCGGTGGGTTGATCGGCAGGTGGCGTGCCGGGCAGATCGAGGCATTGGGTGGCTGGCAAAAATGGGGTGCCTTGATTTTATTGAGTTTGATCGTAGCTGTATTGGGATACGCGGCCAGCTTTGGGTTGTTTCTTCTGTCGGCATAATTCTCTGTTAGAATAGGCCAGACACTCGAGGCCGCACAGCCTTTTTATGTGTCAAATTTACAGCATGCCCAAGGATTCTCCCTTTATGTCCTATAATTTCCGACTATTCTGGCGCACTTTCTACCGCTCGTTTTTCAAATGGAAAGGCACGCCCGCTCGACTTACCCGTAAAAGACTGACTTTTATTCTTCTTTTTTATCTGGTCTGGCCTATTGGGGGATTGTTTCACTGGTTTTTCTTTTTTCTGGATGATATTCTCTTCCCCGGACACAAAACTCAGCCGGTCGAGAAGCCACTCTTCATTCTGGGTAACTTCCGCAGCGGATCGACATTCCTGCACCGCCTGCTCTCGCGTGACGACAATTTCACCAGCCTGACCATCTGGGATATCTACCTGGCGCCTTCCGTTACACAAAAAAAGATCACGCAATTCGTATCACGCGTTGACAATAAATTAGGCGGTCACCTGCACCGTTTGCTGTATGCCTTCGACCGCAACACGCTTGGCAAAATCCGTATTCATCCCATTTCATTTTTCAAGCCCGAAGAAGACGAGAACATCCACCTGCAAAACTGGGATGGTTTTTTCGTCAGTTTTCTGTTTCCATTCATGGACGAGATGCCCAATTACCAGCACTTCGATAAGGCGCTTTCCCCGCAACGCAAGCGCCGCATTATGGGCTTCTATAAGTCCATACTGCAACGACATCTGTATGCGACCGGCACGAAGTATTTCGTCGCCAAAAATCCGGCTTTCAGCCCCAAGATCGAAACGTTATCCGAATTCTTCCCGGATGCGCGCATCATTTATTTAGTCCGTAATCCATTGGATATGCTACCCTCTACTGTCTCGTGGATCAACTACGCGCGTCGCCAATTTACCGACCCAGGTGAGGGATACCTGTACATCGATGAAATCTTGGATTTCACCCAGCATTGGTATGAACATCCTCTCAAATTCCTGGATGCGCATCCTTCCCCCCGTCACCTGATCCTGGGATACGACGAACTGATCCAAAACCCCGAGGGCGTCATCCGCGGTTTCTACGAGCAATTTGGCTATCCCGACCAGCCTACCCTGGACAAGATCGTGACCGAAGCCATCGCCGAGACCCTGGCCTACAAAAGCGACCACGTTTATTCCTACGAGGAGATGGGCTTTACCCGCCAGCAGATCATCGAACTGTATGAAGATATCTTCGAGCGCTTTGAATTCGACAAACGAGAGTTGACTCTTTCAAAGGCGGAGCAAGTTACAGAGTTTCGTGCCTCCGCAGACTAGAGCAATCATCGGCATTGAAATTTCGAAGTCCATCCCAAACGGGTTGGACTTTTTGTTTGAGAACAAAGAAAACTATCTTGACAAATCAATTATATAAGTATATACTTATATTAGTCATGACTAATATACACCCAATGAACGCACTAGGAGATCCAACTCGACGGCAACTATTCGAACGGATACGGCAAAGTCCCTGCACAGTAACCGAACTGGTTGAAATCGTATCAGTGAGTCAGCCTGCCGTCTCGCAACATCTGAAGGTCTTGCGTGAGGCACAATTGGTCAGTGTTGTGAAGCAGGGGCAAAAGCGCATCTACCAATTGAATCCAAACGGATTACGAGAGTTGCGTCAATATGTAGAAGGTCTCTGGGATGATGTCCTTCAGGCTTTTGGAGAGGAAGCTGCCAGGATGGCGAACGCAGAGAATCAAAACTCTGAAGCGAACAAATAAGAAAATGACCGGCCCAAATATGGTGAAAAACCTGAAGAGTCTAAACTTAACCGTATATCAAAAGGAGAAATGAAATGTGCGAGCATCAGGCAGTAAAAATCGAACCCGTAGAAAAGCAAATCAAGGTGGGCTTGAACCAAGAAGCTGCCTTCCGCTTGTTCACGGAAGGGATCGACAAATGGTGGCCGCTTGCCAACCATTCTGTGGGCGAGGAAAAGGCCAAAACCTGCGTTTTCGAAGGCTGTGTAGAAGGCCGAATTTATGAAGTGATGAAAGATGGCAATCAGGCGGAATGGGGTAAGGTGATAGCCTGGGAACCATTCGAAAAGGTGACCTTCACCTGGTATCCAGGTCGTACACCTGATACAGCCCAGGAAGTGACAGTCACGTTTCGTGAAATCCCGGGCGGCACGCAGGTGAACTTGTTGCACACCAGCTGGGAAATTCTCGGCGAGAAAGCCCAGACCGGCAGGGTTGGATATGATTTTGGTTGGGATTTTGTTTTGGCCAATTACATTGTCACAGCCACGCGCAAGTAAAAAGATTGCTGTTATGTCCAAACTTATTGGTGTTGTAAGGAGAACAGTATGCCTACCCTAAAAGCCCAATCTGTTATCCAGGATTACGAATTCCATAACAGGCTTATCCATCGTTTTGTAGAAGGTATCAGCCACGAGGAAAGTATCTTACAATTGCCCTTTGAGCATAACTGTATGAATTGGATCCTTGGGCACATCGTTACTAACCGCAGTCATGTGTTGGAAACGGTGGGTGCGGCACATGACTGGCAGGAAAAAGTCCGAGCTTTGTATCATCAAGACACGCCGCCCGTAACATTGGAATCTCCTTCAGTGCCGTTTGAAAAACTGATCGCATGCCTGGGCGAAAGCGTTGAGATGCTAAAGCTTGCGCTGGAAAATGTCAGTGATGATTTTTTTGAAGAGTTGCACAATAACTACAGGGGTGAGAAGACGCGCTACACTCATGTCAGCAGTTTTCACTGGCATGAGACATTTCATATCGGCCAGTTGGAAATTTTAAGATCCTTTGTCTTTTCTAAACGAGCAGCTGATACAACTTAAACACATAGGACGAGATTTTCTCTCGTCCTAAAACTTTTATATCCACGAAAATTAAACTTAAGCGGCTTCTTCTGCTTCCGTCTCTTGCGGCTGCTGAGTGATCTTGTATTCATCCTCCCAGTTTTCTGCAAATTTCAAATGGATGTAGCCATAACGCACCAATAACATGATGACACCCGCTATGGCCATAAGACCTGCAACCAGACGCGAGTAACTTAAGTCAGTGCCGGGGATGCGGGGTTGGTCCGGACGGAAAGCTTCAATAATGACGCGCCCCACACCTGAGATTACCAGCCACCAACTGAACATTGCACCTGGCTTGAACTTTTCTGGGAAGCGGCGTGCCAACCAGAGCAAAGTCCCTGCAGTGATGAAATTCCAGATCATTTCGTAGGCAAAAGCCGGATGAAAACGCGTGCTCTCGGGATATTGACTCATGTCATTGTAGGGTGGGATACGATGCGAAGCCTCGATGGGAATGCCCCAGGGAAGCGTGGTTGGCTGGCCATAGAGCTCCTGGTTGATAAAATTGGCCGGACGGGCAATGGCCTGTCCGATCATCGTGACGGGAGCGGCTACGTCCAGGAGCAACCATACGTCCAGGTTGTTGCGGCGGATGTAGACGATCATTGCAATTGCCCCGAAGAGTAATCCGCCAAAGAAATGCAGGCCGCCCTGGGGGATGTTCAGAATTTGGCCGGGATTGTCCAGGTAGTAGGAATTTCCACCTAGAGTCGTATTGGCAACATACCACAGGCGTGCACCCACTACACCTACTGGCAAAGCCCAGATAAGCGCATTCCAGATGTGCTCACTGTTCTCGCCGCGATGGGTGTATTCGCGTTCGGCGATCCAGGCGGCCACGATCACACCCAGCATGACCAGCACGCCATACCAGCGTAATGCGAAATTAATACCAAATATTTTGAACGAAAAGATAACGGGATCTATCAAGAGACACCTCTAGGTTTGGAGTGCGGCCATTATATCACCGCAGTGTTTTGGGCTTTCTTTAGGTAATAGGGTTCCGGACAAGTTTAATTCTGAATGACACATGTCATAAAGTATTTGTGACGTAGCACACGTTACTTAATCGTGAAAATACTTACAATATATCTAAAGGTTTACTAAAAAGGTAAACGTTTAAGAGCCTGTGATTCGCATCAATCGTAAGACCGACTATGCTATTCGTGTTCTCCTGGCCCTTGCCAAGCAAGGAGACGATGTCATGCTACCCACCCCACAAATACAACAAGAAATGCTTATTCCAAGGGCGCTATCTCTGCGCGTAGTGGCAGAACTGGCAAAAGGGGGATTCATTATCACTTATCCGGGTCGAGAGGGGGGGCTGAAGTTGGCACGCCCGGCGGCAAAAATCAATTTGCGCCAGGTTGTAACTTATTTCGAAAATAATTTTACGATTTCAGAATGTTTGCACGGGGGCGGAACCTGTCCCTTTGATGACAGTTGCCCAGTCCGCTGCCGGTGGGCACGCTTACAGGCTTTGATCCTTCAGGAACTGGAAAACACCACTTTCGACGAGTTG
>JASFRG010000183.1:0-9007 GCA_050115035.1 Anaerolineales bacterium
GAATATCGGCATCGAGGGAATGATGCTTTTTTCCGCGTACATTGCTTTTATGACCGCACTCACCGTTCACCAGGCCTTTCCCACTGAACCCAGCTCATTTTTCGGTGCAACACCAGCCTTGATATCGGGAGTGGTTGCGGCCATCGCGGCCGGAATACTCATTTCTCTCTTGCATGCCTGGTTGTCAATCACTATTCGGGCTGACCAGATCATTAGCGGCACGATCATCAACATCACAGCTCTTGGATTGACAAGCTACCTGAATCGCCTGATCAAGCCCTTTGACAGCGCAGGGACATTTAAATCATTCCAGCCACCTGCCGGGCTTGTGAACCTTCCCGGCGTGGGTTGGTTATTTGAAATGGTCACGGCCATAGGTCCGATTGCTATGGTGACGATTATCTTCGTGATCATCGTCCAGATTCTGCTCTTCCGCTCCCGTTGGGGACTGCGGACGCGGGCTGTGGGAGAACACCCAAAGGCAGCAGATACCGTCGGCATCAATGTCATCCGGCTTCGCTATCAGAATGTTCTGCTTGGCGGTGTGTTTGCCGGCCTTGCCGGTGCATACCTCACCCTTGAGGCCACCGGCTCCTTCCAGAACAATATGACCGCTGGCCGTGGTTTCATTGCCTTGGCTGCTATGATTTTTGGACGCTGGACACCGCTGGGAGCATTCGGCGGATCACTTTTATTTATGGGGTCCCAGGCAATCGGTGTCGCAATCCGCTTAGCTCCACCTGCGGGTGATCTGGGTACATTCTTAGCCGGTATCCAACAGACCTATCCGAGCATGTACAACAACTTCTTCACCTCGCTGCCATACTTGCTGACAATCATCGTGCTGGCTGGCGTTGTGGGCCGGAGTATTCCTCCTGCCGCGGATGGCAAGCCGTATGAAAAAGAGAGCGTCTCCTGAGATAAATATCTATAGCCATAGCAGGACAATCGAATAGCTCGTGAGTTTTGAAAAACAGGAGTCTACGTGGACTCCTGTTTCGATTCACCACTTTTGGGGGGCACAAAAAAACAAGACTTTTTTATAGGCCTGCGATACAATACGCTTATGACCTTCAGGACTTACACAAGCTCTTCTCATATTCGGTCTTCTGCCTTTTCAACTGCGTAACTCCTGATTTGTAAGGAGAAAGATAAATGTCTAAAACTACCCGGCTGACTTCCATCCTTTTCATACTGGCCTTTGGAATTTCCGCTTGCAACCTACCCTCCAACCTCACGCCGACACAGGACGCAGAATCCGCATTGACAGCCTCCGCTCAAACTGTGGAAGCCAACATGACCCAGGCTGCTATATTGAATCCGCCCACGATTCCCCCTACCAACACTCCCGGGTTCGCCACTTCTACGCTGGCGATTGCTACCACCAGTGTAGCGCCAACCAGCCCTCCCGCTACTGAATCCTGTGACGTGGCCCAGTTCATCGACGATGTGACCATCCCAGATGGCACAACGCTTGAGCCAAATGAAACCTTCACCAAAACCTGGCGCTTGAAGAATGTTGGCACCTGTTCGTGGACAACCTCCTATGCAGTTGTGTTCAGCAGCGGGGATTCCATGAATGGTCCGGCTACAAAGGCTCTGACCAGCAACGTAAATCCTGGCCAGACGTTTGATATTTCGGTAGACCTCACCGCGCCTGCCACCGATGGTAACTATAAAGGCTACTGGAAGCTGCGCAACGCTGCTGGTGTGTCTTTTTCAATTCCATTCTACGTGGACATCAAAGTTAAAACGCCGACACCGACTGCCGGTCCGACTACGATCACCTTAAACGCGACCGGCGGCACGGAAGGCGGCACGGTTTATGAACCGGCTGCAAGTCAGGCAGTTGTCCACGGCACCATTCTGGCGGGTGACACCAGCAGCGACTTTCTGGCGCGCGGGTTCATGAGCTTTGACATCTCCTCCCTGAGCGGCAAATCCGTCATAGCTGCTACGCTGGATTTGAGCAGTTGTTCTCCAGTACAAGACCCGTTTGGGGATCTTTCCGGCATCTGGGTAGGTGAGGTGCAGTACGCCCTGCCGTTGGATCAATCTGATTACAACATCTCCGGATCGGGGATTGAATTATTGAACTCCGTACCCGGCAGTTCCATTGATGTAAAGTCTTACGTGCAGACGCGTGTCACGGAAGGCAAGAGCCGCTTTCAGATCCGGTTGCACCCGTCATCCGGTACCAGCAACGGGGACGGGCAGGCTGACTACATGACCTGCAGCGCCAGCGGGCCAAAGCTTTCCATTACCTATCAGCCTTAGAAATGTCCCTGTATGGATGATATATTGGAACAAAACACATGAATTTTCAGTCATTAACTTAACTCTTTTCAAGCTGTTTCAAGGAGAATTAACGATCATGACGAAGACATCCCGACTTGTTTCCACCATTCTGTTCCTTGCGTTGGTTTTGAGTGCCTGCAATATGCCCGGTAGCACGCAGGAGCCCGAAAGGCAAAGTGCGGAAGTAGTCCTGACCGCCGCAGCACAGACCGTAGAAGCCAAACTGACCCAGGCACCGGTGCAAAACACACAAAACACAGCCACCCCACAGGTGGTGCTGCCCACTAGTACGACCGCCCCCCCCACGGTTACGCTGGCTGTATCCCCTACCACCAGCAACGGTGGGACAGTTCCAACCGCCACATCGGATTGTGATGATGCTGAATTTGTCGCTGACGTGACCATCCCGGACGGCACGGTGCTGGACCCGAATGAAACGTTCACCAAAACCTGGCGCTTGAGGAACTCCGGAACCTGCTCGTGGACGCCTGCCTATGCAGTTTTGTTCAGTACCGGAAATTCTATGAACGGGCCTGTCACACAGGCATTGACTGGCAACGTCAACCCCGGCCAGACTATGGACATCTCCGTTAACTTGAAGGCACCCGCCTCGGCTGGAGACTATATAGGATATTGGAAACTGCGCAACGCTTCTGGAAATACCTTTGCTACTTTCTATGTAGATATCAATGTGGGCGGCGATGATGGACCGTTTGCTGTGACCAGTGTCAATTACTCTCTCTCAACCTGGGATGATGCAAGCCACACCAACTGTCCACGTGTAACGGCAAGTATAAAAACAAACACAGCAGGAACTGTTACCTTTGTATGGAAACGACAGGATACACCGAACGGCGGAAGTACTCAAACACTCGAGTTTACATCAGCCGGAACAAAAACTGTAGACTATGACTGGGCCCGCGGCTCTACGTGGGACGGTACGGACACATGGGTTGGCATCTATGTAGATAACCCCAATCATCAGGATTTTGGGAAAATAGATTTCGACACGGCTTGCACCACACCATAATCCACTGATTAGATAAACTAGAGCGCCCGGTGTTTCCGGGCGTTTTTGATTAATGTTTTCTAATCTCAAAGCAGTATAATATTCGGCTGGCAAATCTCTTTATTTGCCGAAAGGAACCAGAATGAACAGAAACCGAAAGGTCAACTTTCTATCCATTCTCATGCTTCTTGCACTGCTAGTGACTTCCTGCGGGGGTACAGATGCGGAGTCCGATACGATCTCGACCGCCGTCGCCATGACGGTATCCGCACAGGGGACGGAAAAGGCCCAGGCTACGAAAACGCCAATTCCAACGGCAGCAGGCCCAACGTCCACGCCTGATGCGGACCCCGCTGAAGGAGTAGCGCCAACGTTCGCGCCTCCGACCGCGCCCGCCGGATCGGTCGGTTCGGGAGATAACTGCATAAGCGCCAGTTATGTGAGTGAAACCGTCCCCGACGGTACGATCATGCAGCCAGGCGAAACCTTCTGGAAATCATGGACCATTAAAAACGAGGGGACCTGCACCTGGGATTCCAGTTATACATTCGTCTACGAAAGCGGCGAACTGATGGGAGGTCTTCTGGAATATCCACTTTCTGAAGTGGTACCACCTGGGGGGCAGGTAGATATCTCGATCTTCCTGAAGGCTCCCAGCACAAACGGGAACTACAAAGGGAACTGGAAGATCTTATCTCCATGGGGCGGTACGTTTGGGGTTGGAACATACGATACGCCTCTCTGGGTACAGATCAACGTCAACGACTCAGACAATCCCAACTACACTGTCACGAACGTTTCGTACAACATCGTGCGCGATCCTCCCTCTGGTTGCTACACCAACCAATGGTATACGGTCTATGCGACCATTACCACCAATGGGCCCGTCGATGTTTATTACCGCTGGCTCCAAAAAGACGGCAATGATATGAAAACGCCGCACAAGCTTACCTTCACCGAGGCAGGTTCGCAAACTCTATCGCGAGAATGGAAATTCCACCTGGCTGATTCACCCGGTACCAAATGGATGCAGATCATCGTCACTGAACCTGAGTATCATGAATATGATAAAGCCACCTGGGTTTTCGAATGTGGAAGCTAGAAAAGTGTCCGTCTCCTAAACGAGAGAAGCTCTAAAAAAACAAGGCCGTGTGCTTGTACAAGCACACGGCCTTGTTTTTTTAGGTAACTTTTTTCGAGAGTCTCATCCTTTGGTGTGGCTGTTTTTGAACCGCGCACCGTCCCGGTATCCCCGTTTGGGCCGAGAGCCCGCCGGGCGAAACAGCCTTCAGGAAAGAGCGCAATGTTTTAAATAGTTTTTTCTTTGCGCTCTTCGCGCGATTTACGGTGAATTTGATGTGTAATTCATCCAACCACACTATAAAGGGAGGCCATCCTTGTTTCGGACTTTACAAAAAATAATAGGAATAGCCCGGGGCGCAGGACTTAGCTGTTTCCCTGACAGGAACTTTGGAACGCTAAGATTCGTCTATAAAATAGAAACATCATTCTCAAGATTTTCGTATTTAAAGAGAATACCCGAAAACGGCGTAAGTCCGTAATCTATTTCCGAAAAGGAAAAAGAGGTTCTCATGAACAAGAGACTCACAACAATTTCATGGATCGCGCTACTGACATTCCTTCTTTCAGCCTGCAATCTAGGCGTGAATCCTACACCTGATGGGGCTGCAACGCTCAATCCGCTGTACACTGCCGCCGCACAGACGCTGGATGCGATGCCCGACCTATCCACCAACACGCCTGGCGAGGTAATCCCCACCTCCACCCCGGTCATAGGGGATTTCTCGACCGCAACTCCCACACTGGGTTTTGCCACCTCCACCCAATATGTGCCGCCTGTTGTGGTCAACCGCTGTGACGCTGCGGCTTTCGTCAAGGATGTGACCATTTCGGACGGTTCTATTATCAGCCCAGGAAGTTCCTTCAAGAAGACCTGGCGTTTGAAAAACGTCGGCACCTGCACCTGGACTTCTTCATATGCGCTGGTCTTCATTAATGGCGATGGGATGAACGCGCCCAGCTCGGTCAGCCTCCCTGGGACCGTATACCCGGGTGAAACGGTGGACCTTTCGGTAAGCCTGAAAGCGCCTAATAAGAAAGGTGATTATCGCGGTTACTGGAAATTGCGCAACACATCCGGAACGTTATTTGGGATTGGCACGCAGGCAGACACTTCTTTCTGGGTGGACATAGAAGTCCTGGGCCCCGAATACGTGGCCTACGACTTTGTCGCCAACGCCTGCAACGCAACCTGGGAAAGCCCATCAGGCATACTGCCTTGTCCCGGCCCAAAGGACGATAATGACGGCTATGTGCGTAAACTGACAGACCCACGCATGGAAGACGGGACCACAAAAGACAAACCCGGGCTGCTGACCGGCCCTAACGATACCAAAAACGGGTGGATCGAGGGCAGATACCCGGCCATCAACGTGAAGGACGGTGATCGCTTCTTAGCGGATATCAATTGCCAGTACAATGCGACCACCTGTGATGTACTCTTCCGGCTCGAGTATGAGACAGGCAGTGGAAAAATAAAAACCCTGGGAGAGTGGCACGAGGTCTACGAAGGCAAATTTTCCCCGGTCGATATTGACCTGAGCTTTCTGGAAGGCAAAAACATCAAGTTCTATTTGATTGTTTCCGCAAATGGTTCCAAGGGTAAGGATCAGGCTCTGTGGCTGGCTCCGCGCATCGTACGCCGGGGAACGCCCCCGCCTACGCCAACTGCAACATCCAGCCCAACGGTGACCCCGACGTCCACGTCCACGGCGACCCCCACAGCGACAGCCACGGAAACACCAACCGAGACGCCGACGGAAACGCCCACAGACACGCCCGTCCCGTAAATAAAACGTCCTAAAAAACAAAAACTGGCTACCAACAAAACAGGTTGGTAGCCAGAATGCGTACGAGCATCTTTTACTAGGCGAGGTTTTAGGCTTTTATTTCAAATTTTCCAACTGCTTGACCAGATTATCAACCACATCGAAGCCGCCCTGCCAGAAGTCAACCGACTCGATATTGATGCCGGCTTCACTCAAGATCTTGGCCGGAGCTTCCGATCCGCCTGCTGATAAAATCTTGAGATACTTGGGCTTGAAAGCCTCGCCTTCCTGCTTGTATTGCTGGTAAAGCGAGAGCACCAGCAATTGCCCGAAAGCATAAGCATAGACGTAAAATGGCGTATGATAGATATGCGGAATGGATACCCATTCCCATTTGAACTCTTCGCTGATTTCAAGCGAGTCGCCGAACTGCTCTTTCAGGTTTTCCATATATGCGGCTGCCAACTCATCCACCGACGCATTCTTGATTACCATCTCGTGCGCTTCCTTCTCGAACAGCGCAAAATACGACTGGCGCATGATGGTGGCATAGGCATCATCCACCTGCTTGAACAGGATGTCGCGGCGCACATCCTCGTCACTCTCTTCGGCCAGCAGGCGGTCGGTCAGCATCATCTCGCCGAAGGTGGAGGCTGTCTCCGCCAGCGGCAGGGATGCGTGATACGTAAGGGCGCTGTGATGCGAGGCCAACATCGAGTGGATGGCATGACCCAATTCGTGCGCCATGGTGGCTACGTCACGCGCCCGACCCTGGAAATTGAGCAGCACCCAGGGCGTCATCTCGGGGGTCACAGACGCGCAGAAGGCCCCGCCTCGTTTTCCCTTGCGGACTTCGCTGTCCATATGGTTTTCGTCTAAGACGCGGCGTGCCAGTTTAGCGACTTTGGGCTCGAACTCACGGAACGAGTCAAACACCATTTCGGCTGCTGAGGCGAACTCGAACTCTTTCTCTGCTTCGACCACCGGCGCGTAAACATCATAGCGGCGCAATTTATCTATACCCAGCAGTTTGGCTTTCAACTTGAAATAACGCTGGAAGATACCCGTGTTCTTACGGGCGACCTCCAGCAGTGTATCTACAGCTTTGTCGGGGATATCGTTGGAAAGATTGCGGACCGCGAGCGGGCTGGAGAATTTGCGCAGGGTCACGTTCTCGTTGCGCCAGTCACGCACGCGAGTCTGGTACATCTGACCGAGAATAGGACCGTGCTCACTGTAAACACGATACAGTTCCTGGTAAGCCGCCGCCCGCAGATCCGGATTCGAACCATAAACATAAGCCATCAGTGCGTCGCGCGTCAATTCCTTGGTTTCGCCATCCATTTCGATCTTGTAAACGTAGCGGCTGGTGATGGATGAGTAGAGCGTGATCAACGCCTGAGAGCCGGTCACGTTCTTCAGGTTGATGACCTTCTCTTCCGGTTCGCTGAGCGTGTGCGGTTTGAAATGGCGCATCTCTTCCAGGTAATACTGATAATCGCCGGAGGCATCCATCAGGCGTTTGGCGTTTTCATCGTCCAGGTCTTTCCACCACAGGTCGAAGAACAGGGTGCGGTTTTCCATGTCCGCTAAGAACTGTTGTACCCGCGATTGCAAACTCTGCGCTTTCTGATCCTGGGTGTCTGCAGCAAAGGAGAGGCTGGCAAAGGCATACAGTTTGTGAGCGACACGGTTCATCTCCTCCGAGGCGCGAACCACATCCAGGAAACGGTCAGCAGGCATATCGGGAGTCAGATTCGAGCGCAGTCCTTCAAAAGAAGTGACCTGCTCTTCGATCACATCGAAGGCCGATTCCAGTTCTGGGGTGTTGAAGCCGGGATAAAGGTCGGCCAGACTCCATTTAGTTTGGGTAAATGTCATCAAGTACTCCTGTAAATTAATCTTGAATGGCTAAAAAGTGATTCTTCAGGGTATTGTAAATGTAATTTTGCCACAATGGAATGATATCTTCCCGGTGATAGTCGTGATCCGAGAAAGTTTGGATGATCACACGACCCTCATAGCAGGTGGCCAACACCGCTCCCTTGTTGGACGGGTTGGCCATCAAGCCAGCCAGCAAGACAGCATCGCCGCCGCTTCCCATGCGGATCTTGTCGCCGGTCTGGTTGGCCCAGTAACGACTGTAATGCAGCAACGGCAGCACTGTATTGGGCTCATTGAAGACTGGATGGTCAGACTTCCACCAGTATATAGATTCAGCCAGCGGGTAATCCCTTTCGTAACGAACGCCACAATCGCCCAGGACTTTGCTAACAGGGCCGTTGGCCTCACGGTCGAGATACCAGATTTCGGCGATCAAGGCGGCTTTATCGCGCGTCAGGCGCGTATGGATCACATCCCAGAATTCCCCGGAGATTTTATCCTTGTCTTCGGCGCCCACAATGATCAGATCCCATTTGGTACCTGAGTTAAGGTACTCCATAAAATGGCCGCTATAGGAGCCGGTTTGAGTATAGGTCAACCCCATCCCATCCAGCGCATCCTGAATCCACATCCCGATGCCACGCCCGTCCGTGTTCTCATAAACCAGGATCTTGGCAGATTTCAACTGGTCCTCGAAATCTGGCTTAGCGGTAGGGGGGATTGCTGTCGGTGGAGATGTATTTGTTGGCAAGGAGACAGTTGGTTCCTGCGTGGGCGGCGGTTGGGTGGGTTCTGCTTGCGCCCGGGCCTCCAAAGCGGACTGTGTCAATTGCAGCGACATGGCTGTAGCTTCCAACTCCAGGGCAGCTTTGGTGGTGTCGAATGTCGGCGGCCCACTCGTCGGAGGCGCGCCGGTGGAAAGCGAACAAGCCAGAACAAATGTGAGCGTGGTCAACAGAAAGATCGG
>JASFRG010000184.1:0-8954 GCA_050115035.1 Anaerolineales bacterium
GCCAATATAAGGCTGACACAGGCACAAACAAATATCCCGGCGCCAATCCAAATGGGCGTTTGTCTTTTGGAAGGCATGGCAGGCTCGGGCGTCAGGCTTTGAAGCGTGGGAGGAATGGTGGCCGCTTCGGCGTGGACACCAATCGCTTCATAAAAGTCCGCGGCCATTTGATTCGCGCTCTGGTAGCGTTCATCCGGATTTTTGGCCAGGGCACGATCGATGACAGCCCCTATCTGGGGCGGAATGTCTTGTATCGGAGGCGGCGGCTCGTGGATGTGCTGATAGATGACGGCCATGGCGCTGTCTCCATCGAACGGCACGCGGCCGGCCAACATTTCATACAGGATGATCCCCAACGAGTAGATATCCGTGCGGTGGTCCACCCTGTCGCCGCGGGCCTGCTCGGGGGACATGTAGGCTGGCGTGCCGCTCAAAATTCCGGATTCGGTCTGTGTCTTCGCATGCGCAATGCGCACCAGGCCGAAGTCCGTGATGATGGGCTCGATGCTCCTGGTGATGGGCGTGTTCTCCAAAAAATCGCGGCTGCGGCTGTGCAGCAGGATGTTCCCCGGTTTGATGTCACGGTGGATGGCACCCTGCGAATGGGCGTAGTCGATGCCAGAGGCGATGCCTCCCAGGAGACGCCCGATCTGTTCGTACGAGAGTCTTTGATCGGCCCCATGCCAATGTTTCAGATAGCTGGAAAGGGTTTGGCCCTTGAGATATTCCATCACCATGTAGGGATGGCCTTCGTGCGTGTCAAAATCCAGCACCTGGACGATGTTCGGATGGCGCAGACTCGCGATCACCCTGGCTTCGCGCTGGAAGCGTTCCAACAGATCGGGATCGGCTTCGATGTGGCTGTGCATGACTTTGACGGCTACCTGGTTGTCCAGCGTCAAATGGCGGCCCAAATAAACCTCCGCCATGCCCCCGCGCGCGAGGTATTTTTCAACGCGAACTTTCCCGATAATATGTCCGATCCACTCCGGCATAGAGGCATTATACCGTCGAATTTGGAGCAAGGATGTCTGAAATATACGGGGTAGGATGTTTGGGTCAAAAAAAATGCCTTATAATTTATTCATCCCGTTTTGGGGAATCTACTATGTCCGAACCTCGTAAATTCCGCGTCTTCCCTTCGATATCTTTCATCTACGGCTGCAATTTTGGCACAGGAAAGGCAAATTTCCTCAATGCTATGCAAGACAACTGTGTTACCCGCAACATCTATTGGCAACCCAAGCTCCGGGAATAAAAAATGGCGAGAATAGAAAAAACTGTCTTTATCAGTTACCGTCGCAAGAATATTCCTTGGGCTTTGCTTGTTTATAAAGATCTTAAGGAGCACGGTTTTGACGCTTTCTTTGATTACGAGAACATAGACAGTGGGGATTTTGAGCAAGTCATCCTTGGCAATATCAGAGCACGCGCCCACTTCCTTGTGATTTTGACACCCTCTGCATTAGATCGATGCAGTCAACCTGATGACTGGTTGCGACGTGAAATTGAGACAGCAATCAATGAAAAGCGAAATGTTGTCCCATTACTTTTTGAAGGTTTTAAGTTTAGTGACCCTTCGGTTTCAAAACATTTGGTTGGTAATTTGAAAAGGATAGAAAAATATAATGCAATGAATGTGCCTGAAGACTATTTCGACGCAGCGATGGAGAAGTTGCGAACCAGGTTCTTGAACAAAGCTCTAGATGCGGTACTACATCCGGTTCCAGATGAAGTGAAAAAAGAAGTTGAAAAACATAAAATTGCTGCCAACGAGGCAATTGCCCAAATAATCAACCAGGGCGAAACTAAGTTCTCTGGCTTTGACGTGTCTGCATTCAAGCGAATTGTACAAGATACGCCGAAGTTAACAACAAATAATCTAAAAACTACTGTATGTGCTTATTGTCATAAGCCATTCCAACTCTTCGAACAACGTGTAATATGTGATTTTTGTGGTGCTCAATACCATCTTGGTGCCGGTCATAGTTGTCCGCCTATGAATATGCAAGGGGCTCATATCTGTGTTGATTGTGGCCAGCCAATTGACGCTAGTAAATATAAATTGTTCAAATAGCCTACTACTTTGATAAACATCTACGACCAAATTCTGCAAACTCCGCGTTTTCCTCTGCCACGCCTCGCAAGATTCAAAAATCGGATGCCATCTCGACATCCGATTTTTGTTTATTTTCCTAACCTCGCTCGTTCTTCCTCGATCACACTTTCATCCAATTTCTTGAAAAGCGGTGAAGGCTGGTTAAGTTTTTGGCCCGGCTTGAGTTCGCTCGGCTTCCAGTAAGTCGGACTGCCAGTCCGACTTACATCACGATACTTCAATCCCGTGTGTGTGCCCAGCGAATCGCTGATCTCTTCCACGTATTGCTCACCGAAGAGCGGGTTCTCGTAGCCGAAGGTGGCGTGCAATTTCTCGGATGTAAATGGCAGCACCGGCGCAAAGAGCACCTTGAGCGAGTCGATCGCTTTCAGCGCCGTATAAACGGTCTTCCCGGCTTCGGCCTTGTCTTCCTTGACCTGTTTCCAGGGCGCATTGGTGTCGAGGTACTGATTGACGGTAGTCGCCAGTTTCAGCGTCTCGCCTAAGGCTGCGCGCAGTTTCACGCTGTCGTACAGGGCGCCGACGCTCTCAAATCCCTTATCGATGGTCTCCAGCAACTCCAAGTCCGCCGGGCGTAATGCGGAAACTTCTACATCGGGCACATGCCCGTCCCAATGTTTGTAACAGAACGAGAGCACGCGGTTGGCCAGATTGCCCCAGTTGGCCACCAGTTCGTTGTTGTTGCGCGCCACAAACTCGGCCCAATCCCAGTCGCTGTCTTTCATCTCCGGCATGTTGACCGTCAGATAGTAGCGCAGCGCATCGGGGTCGTAGCGGGTCAGCGCATCGCGTCCCCACACCGCCCAGTTGCGACTGCCACTGATCTTCTGGCGTTCCAGGTTCATGAACTGGTTGGCAGGCACGTCGTAGGGCAGACTGAGCGGCTCGGGGTTCTCAGCGGATGGATCGAAGGTTTTAATGAACTCGACGCCTGCGCCCATCAGTTGCGCCGGCCATAATGAGGTGTGGAAGAAGATGTTGTCCTTGCCGATGAAGTAGAACTGACGTGCATCTGGATTGGTCCACCACTCACGCCACGCCTCTTTATCGGTTCCAAGCCTGCTCCACTCTATCGCAGCGGACAGGTAGCCAATGACGGCCTCGAACCAGACGTACAGGCATTTGCCATCCCAGCCTTCAACCGGAACCGGAATACCCCAGTCCAGGTCGCGGGTGATCGGGCGTGGTTTTAAGCCTTCGGATTCGATCTTGCCCAGCGACTCACCCAGCACCGGCTCGCGCATGTGGTCGGCGCGTTCACGCAGGAAGTCCGCCACATCAGGTTCGAGCTTGGAAAGATCGAGGTAGAAATGTTCTGTCTCGCGCAGCTCCAGCGCACCGTCACCGGTCTTGGCTTTTGGGTCCACCAGTTTCTCCGGCTCGAGCACATTGCCGCAGTTGTCGCACTGATCGGAGCGCGCGCCTTCGTAGCCGCAGATGTAGCAGGTGCCTTCCACGTAGCGGTCGGGTAGGAACTTCTTCGCCGAGGGTGAATACCACTGCTTCGAAGTCTGCGTGAACATGAAGCCGTTCTCTTTCAACGCTAAGAAAATAGCCTGCGAAACCTTGAAATGGTTTTCGGTATGTGTGGAGGTGAACAGGTCGTAGGTGATGCCGTAACCCTGGAAGAGTTCAAGAAAGCCCTTGTGGTAGCGTTTGTAGACTTCCTCGACGGGTTTGCCTTCCTTGTCCGCTGCAATGGTGACGGGCGTACCGTGCGAGTCCGTGCCGCTGACCATCAGCACTTTGTTCCCTTTCAGACGGTGGAAACGCGCAACAATGTCACCGGGCAGGTGTGAGCCGGTGATGTTGCCAACGTGGATCTCGGCATTGGCGTAGGGCCAAGCGATGGCGATGAGGATGTATTCGGACATGGCAAACTCCATTTTCAACTGTCATTGCGAGGAGGTCTGAGCGGAGAGAAGCGAAGTCGAAGACCGACGAAGCAATCTCCTCGCATTGATTAATTTTCTATTTCTAGTTACATGAGACTGCCGCAGCAGCTATCGCCGCCTCGCAGTGACACTTATCTAACATAAACAAAAAGGCTGTCCGCGTTATGGACAGCCCGTAAGATGTGCGAAAAGCTTTTTTAGCACAAACCCTTTGCTGCCCAGGCGCGGCTGTACATGGACATAGGCATCATCAACTCGCGGGGCAGGGAACAGGTTTGAGCGTTCATTGACCTTAGTTTAAAGGGTGCAGGTAGGTTTGTCAATAGTGAGGCGAATTATGGCGAGGGCCAGGGAATATTCACCGGTTCTGAAAAGCCATGTTTTTCCACGGTATACAGTTTCCCTTCCGATGGTGCCGGACATCCGGCTTCGTCCTTGACTGTGTAGCTGGTAGTGTACTGGTCAGGATAGGAGAAGGTCCACCACAGATAAGCTCCATCCTGGCAGACAAAGGCTTCGATCAGGTAGCCACGATCTTTATCGTAGGTCATTTCAACCTGCTTCCAACTGATGGTGACCTGGTTCCCATTGCGGACGGCGGTCACACCCTTGGGAGGTCCGTATTGGTTGGAGCCGATGGATTGAAGATTGAGATCTTCTTTGAATCGGATGGTGGTGATGTCACCCGTTACATCCACCACCGAAGGCGCCACCCAGCAGAAATAATTCAATTTGTCGAACTTGATATACAGCCACGAACTGTATCGATACCGCCCGCGGACGGTGCCCACATCCCCAGGATACAAGTCTGCGGCATGCAAGTACGCCACCGAAGGCCCGTAGCGGCAATGAGCCTGTTTGTTGACGCTCACCGATGGAAAAGCAAAGGTAGCTGTGGGGGTGATGGTCGCTGTCGGAGTGATGCTGGGGGTGAAAGTAAATGTGGGCGTCAGCGTGATCGTGGATGTCGCTGTGGGGGTGAACGTAGCCGTAGGGGATGGGGTATCTGTCCATGCGCCGGCTGTAGCGGTGATGGCAGTCGCGGTCATGGTGGCCTGCATTTCGGGGGATGGTCCGCAGGCTGTCAGAACTAACAGGAATAGAATTGTAAGTTGAAGTTTCTTCATTTCAGGAATTATATCTGTACTTGATTGATTTTCGCTTGATCGAAAACGGTATAATCATCCTACTTTAATCTCAAGGTGTTTTAATATTCTTATGGAACAAATTTACCTGGACTATGCCGCCACCACTCCTGTGGACTCCCGCGTCTTAGACGCGATGCTGCCCTATTTCCGCGAATCGTTCGGGAATCCCTCGTCTGTTCACCGTTATGGACAGCGGGCTGAGGCCGCCGTGGAGGAATCCCGTGAAACCGTGGCTGAGGCTTTGAACTGCAGCCCGGACGAAGTCATCTTTACCTCCTGTGGCTCCGAATCGGACAACTTGGCTCTACGCGGTGCAACTCAGGCGATGTATGAAAAGTCAGGTCGCGAATGGATTTTAACTTCCCAGGCTGAACATCATGCTGTCACCAAAACGGCTGAACAACTGGCAGAGCATTATCGTTATCCTCTCGAATGGCTTGATGTGGACGAGCACGGCATGGTCACGCCTGAAACAGTCGAGCAGGCGCTTTGCGATAATACGGCCATTGTCTCGGCCATGTATGCCAACAACGAGATTGGGACGATCAATCCTATCCAGGAAATTGCAGAGATTTGCCATCAGCATGGCGCTTTGTTCCATACGGACGCGGTCCAGGCAGCCGGGTATTTAACGGTCGATGTAAATGAACTCGGCGCAGATATGATCTCTCTGGGCGGACATAAATTTTACGGGCCGAAGGGCATAGGTGTATTATATGTCCGCAAGGGCACGCCGCTTATTTCCCAGGTGACTGGCGGTGGACAGGAACACAACCTGCGTGCCGGCACATCCAATGTGCCTTATATCGTCGGCTTTGCCGAAGCCCTGCGCCTGTCGGTGGAAGAACGCGAGCAGCGTGTCGCGCACGTCACGCCGCTGCGAGATCGCATCATCGGCACGGTTCTCGAAGAGATCCCCGATTCCCGCCTCACTGGTCATTCCGAACAACGTTTACCCAATCATGCTTCTTTTGCCCTCAAAGGTGTGGACGGCAATACGCTCCTGCAAATGCTGGATGCGGCTGGTTTTGCCTGCTCGTCTGGCTCCGCCTGCAAGACGGGCAACCCCGAGCCCAGCGAAGTGATGACAGCCATTGGCCTCTCCCGTGAGTGGGGGCTAGGCTCCCTGCGCATTACCCTCGGCAGTGGAACGACAGCTGAGCATGTAGAATCATTTTTGCAAGTATTGCCTTCCTTGGTTGAAAAAGTACGAAAATTAACCAGGGATAAACGGGGATGAACGTTTTGGTTTAGATGAACGAAAAGATCTATGGATAAAACGAAATTGGATGCGATTACGGAAAGAATAATTGGCGCTGCCCATAAGGTGAGCAACACTCTTGGGGTTGGATTTGTTGAAAAAGTGTATGAGAATGCATTTACTCGCGAAATGAGAAAAGCGGGCTTGACCGTTGTCCAACAGCATCCGATTAAAGTCCCTTATGATGATATTGTAGTTGGCGAGTTTTTTGTAGACTTATTGGTTGAAGAATTGGTTCTAGTTGAATTGAAGTCAGTGTCGACCCTAATTGATGATCATATGATGCAGGCCCTCAATTACTTACGCGCTTCTGGTTTGCCAGCCTGCTTGCTGATCAATTTCGGAACACCCCGAGCGCAAATTCGTCGTCTGCATCCATCCCAAGTGGAAAACAAGTCAACTAAGCAAATATGTAAAGACATGATGCGTTTATCTAAGCCTATCCTATTCATCCCTGTTCATCCTCGGTGCAATAATGCCTAAAGTTGTCGTAGCCATGTCCGGTGGTGTGGACTCATCTGTCGCAGCCGCCCTGCTCAAAAAGCAGGGTTATGATGTCATGGGCATGATGCTGCGCCTGTGGTCTGAGCCGGGCAAAGAAGATTCCAACCGCTGCTGCACACCTGACTCGATGGCGATGGCGCGGCGTGTGGCAGCTAAACTGGATATCCCATTTTACGTGGTGGATGCCAAGGAAGTCTTCCGCGAGACGGTGGTGCAGTATTTTCTGGATGGCTACGCGGCCGGACAGACGCCTAATCCATGCTTGCTGTGCAACCGTCAGATCCGCTGGACGTTCTTGCTCGAGCATGCCCTGGCGCTCGGTGCGAACTACATGGCTACCGGACACTATGTGCGCAAGACGACAACCGACGATGGCACGCATCAACTCTTGCGAGCTGTTGATCCATCCAAGGATCAATCTTATGTGTTGCATGTCCTAAACCAGGAGAAACTGGCTCGGGCACTCTTTCCGGTGGGAGAATATCCCAAGGCAGAAATCCGCAAGATG
Organism: Anaerolineales bacterium; assembly: GCA_050115035.1. Taxonomy (GTDB): domain Bacteria; phylum Chloroflexota; class Anaerolineae; order Anaerolineales; family Villigracilaceae; genus JAABUE01. The sequence continues at coordinate 7,436 of JASFRG010000184.1, forward strand.
GCAGAAGAACTGGATCTGCCTGTCTACAAGCGTCCTGATAGTCAGGATCTGTGTTTTCTGGCGGGTGAGGACTATCGCAATTTCATCCAGCGCAATGCGGCCGAGATGCTCGTGCCCGGTGAGATTATCCGGCACGATGGCGAAAGGCTGGGTCAGCACATCGGGCTGGCGAACTATACCATCGGTCAGCGCAAGGGGCTGGGCGTGCAATCGTCCGTGCCGCTGTATGTGTTGGGCAAGGATTCCGCTACAAATACCCTGATTGTGGGCGAAGCGGATGAACTTGGGACCGATGAATTGTTTGCGAAAGATGTCAACTGGCCTTCCGGCGAGGTGCCAACAGGACCCTTCCGTGCTGAAGTCAAGATTCGCTATACAGCCCGTGAAGCCTGGGCACAGGTAACGCCCCTCGAAAACGGGAAGCAGGCTCGGATCCGGTTCGATGCGCTGCAAAGGGATGTCACGGCCGGGCAGGCTGCTGTCTTTTATGCTGGAAACCTTCTTATCGGTGGTGGAATCATCGTCTAGCCTTGCGTATAACCAATAAGTTGTGGGAGATTATCATGACAATTCCTTCTTTGGTGTTTGCCCTTTTGAGTGCCAGTCTGTATGGCGCCTTGTATCATTTGATCCGGGGAGGTGGATTGGGCAGGCTATTGTTATTCCTGATTTTTGGCTGGGCTGGTTTCGCAGCCGGACATTTTCTGGGAATCTGGCGAGGATGGGTTTTGCTTCCGGTGGGCGAACTTAATTTTGGTTTATCCACACTTGGCAGTCTTTTTTTCTTGGTTGTAGGCGATTGGGTTAGCAGTATCCGAGTGGGGGATATGGGTGACTTCTCGGGGGATAAGAAAGAGGTATAATCGGCCTTTGCTATCCTAAATTTGAGAGAGTGCTATGGAAATAATTTCTTATCTGATTGATTTATTTTTGCATCTGGACGAACATTTGGCGAACATTATCAGCCAATATGGGCCTTGGACCTATGGCATCCTGTTTTTCGTGATCTTCATGGAGACGGGATTTGTCGTCACCCCGTTCTTGCCGGGCGATTCGCTGCTCTTTGCAGCGGGGACCTTCGCCTCACCTGTGATGGGGGGAGCGCTTAATATTTTCGTGCTGGTTGGTCTGCTTACTCTGGCTGCGATCCTGGGAGATACCGCTAACTATTGGATTGGCCATTTCGTGGGCGAACGCGCCTACGATAGCCGTTGGGTGAAAAAGGAATACATCGAGCGCACACATGCCTTTTTCAAGAAGCATGGTGGCAAAACCATTTTCCTGGCGCGCTTTGTGCCCATCATCCGTACCTTTGCACCATTTGTGGCTGGCGTTGGTAAGATGCCATACGGGTATTTCATCTCGTATAACTTCATCGGTGCGTTTGTATGGGTGCCTTTGTTTACTTTCGCGGGTTACTTCTTTGGTACCATGCCCTTTGTGCAGAAGAACTTCGAGTTTGTGATTGTTGCAATCATCCTGATCTCGCTTATTCCGGTCTTTTTCGAAGCCTGGAAGG
>JASFRG010000185.1:0-8816 GCA_050115035.1 Anaerolineales bacterium
TTTTGACAACCTGTTTGCTGAACTATCTTTGGCTTGAACGCTTACCTATTCTTTTTTCAAGGTACAAAAATGTGTCAACTAATTTCTAGCTGTTTATGAACCATCTCATTCTTCGCGGTTCAAAAGAGATATTTAACTTGACGAGAATTTGGATAATTTTTATAATAAAAATACAAATAATTAGGAGAGATAACATGACTGACTATGCACATCCAGAATATCTGGTTGAGACTGACTGGGTCGCCGAGCATCTGGACGACCCGAGCGTCCGCATCATCGAATCAGACGAAGACGCCCTGCTCTACAAAATGGGACACATCCCCGGCGCGGTTCAGGTCGACTGGTTCACCACCTTACAGCATCCCGTACGTCGAGATTTCCTAACCCGAGAGCAGTTCGAAGAGTTCTGCTCAAAGACAGGCATCAGCAACGACACCACGCTTGTATTCTACGGCGACAAGTCCAACTGGTTCGCCTGCTACGCGCTGTGGCTGTTCGAGTATTACGGCCATAAAAACGTCAAGATCATGAACGGCGGGCGCGCCAAATGGGAGCTGGAAAAGCGACCGATGGACAAGGAAACCCCATCCTACACACGCACCGACTACAAAGCCAAAGAGCCGGATGAAACCATTCGCGCCTACCGCGATCAAGTCTTCGCCCAGGTGGAGGCTAAAAAGCCGCTGGTCGACGTGCGTTCGCCCAAGGAATACACAGGCGAACTGCTGCACATGCCCAACTACCCACAGGAGGGCGCTACCCGTGGCGGACACATCCCCGGCGCGGTCAACATCCCCTGGTCGAAAGCCGTGGATGAAGCGAACAGCACGTTCAAGTCGCTCGAGGAACTGCGTTCGTTATATGAAGAACAGGGCATCAAACCCGATGAGGACATCATCGCCTACTGCCGTATTGGCGAACGCTCGTCCCTGACCTGGTTCGCGCTCAAGTACCTGATGGGCTATCCCAACGTCAAGAACTACGATGGTTCTTGGACGGAATGGGGCAACCTGGTTGGCGCGCCAATCGAAAAATAACCACAGAGTACTCAGAGATCACGGAGATATTTTAATAAACACACAGAGAGATTTTCTCTGTGTTCTCAGTGGTCTCTGTGGTAAATAACTTATGACACTTCCAGAAAAATTACAAGAAATCGTAGACAACTTCTCTTGGGCCTCGCGCGAGGAGAAAGTCGAAATGTTGATCCAATACGCCGAATCGCTGCCACCGCTGCCCGAATGGCTGCACGGCGAACGCGACAAAATGGATCCTGTCCCGGAATGCACGACGCCTGTCTTCCTGTTTGCCGAAAAAAATGAAGACGGCAGCTTGCATTTCCACTTTGACATCCCACCCCAATCCCCTACCGTGCAGGGGCTGGCAGCCATCCTTGCAAACGGTCTGGATGGCGCAAAACCCGAAGAAATCCTGGCGGTCCCAGGAGATTTTTACACCGAAATGGGGTTGCAAGATGCGATCAGTTTCCAGCGCCTTAACGGTTTCCAGGGGGTATTGGCACACATGAAACAGGCGGCGGTTAAATTAATGAATGAGAATAAACGAACCGATCAAAAAATTTAGGAGTAAAATGCAGGCAGCATGGCAAAACAAAGCGCTGGCCTTTTGCTCTATCGTAGATATAACAATGAAATAGAAATCTTTCTCGTCCATCCCGGCGGGCCGTTGTGGACAAAAAAAGACATGGGGGCCTGGTCGATTCCCAAGGGTGAGTTCGATGAGGAAGATCCGCTCCTGGCCGCTAAACGCGAATTCCACGAAGAGACCGGCATCCCTGCACCACAGGGTGAATACATCCCGCTAATGGCGGTTCAGCAAAAGGGCGGAAAAGTCGTCCGTGCATGGGCAATTGCGGGGGAGGTCGATGCGGAGCTCATTATCAGCAACAAATTTGAAATGGAATGGCCTCCCAGGTCCGGGAAAAAGCAGTCTTTTCCTGAGATTGATAGGGCAGCCTGGTTTTCTGTGGAAGAAGCACGTCAAAAAATCAACCCGAGGCAGGTCAAATTGATCCAGGAACTTCTTGAAAAGCTTTATTAATGAAGCTGGTTTCATCTTGTTTTGGTCGTTCAACATAAAAATTTAGGGTAGTGATTCCATCAGCTCTATTCGAAAAAAGTTAACATCCCGTTAAAGTTCTTGATTTTTCTTATGGTATAGTTCGCAAAAGAAACTATGGCCGAATCCATTCTCGTCGTGGAAGACGAACCCGCATTACAGGAAACCTTGGCGTACAACCTGAAAAAGGAAGGCTACACGGTTGAGACAGTTGGTGATGGTCAGGTGGCGCTCGAATCCGCACGCACCTTGAAACCGGACCTGATCGTACTGGACCTGATGCTGCCCGGTATCGACGGCTTCGAAGTCTGCCGCATTTTGCGCAAAGAGATGACCACGCCCATCCTGATGCTGACCGCCCGTGATGACGAGATCGACCGCGTGGTCGGGCTGGAAGTCGGCGCAGACGATTACCTAACCAAACCCTTCTCCATGCGCGAATTGATGGCGCGCGTCAAGGCGCAACTCCGTCGCGCTCGATTAATGCGCGAGGAATTGGGGAAACAAAATGCCGCGACCCCACAGGAGAAGCTCAGCTTTGATAACCTGGTCATCAACCAGACGCGCCGCGAAGTCATCCTGAATGATGAACCATTGCGGCTCAAACCCAAAGAATATGAACTACTGCTCTTCCTGGCCGAACACAAAGGGCAAATGCTCTCGCGGGAATTCATCCTAGAGCGCGTCTGGGGCTGGGATTACATCGGCGATAGCCGCACGGTAGATGTCCATGTACGTTGGCTGCGGCAAAAGATCGAAGCAGAACCGGCCAAGCCGGAGCGCATCATCACGGTGCGCGGCGGAGGCTACCGCTTTGAGGGGTAGTATCTAATGTAATTTCCGATCATGGAATTATCAGTTAATTTCCTGCTGTTTGTACTTATCATTTCGCTGGCAACCCTGGCATGGGTTGCCTTTCGCTACCTAACTCTCCGCTCCCAATTACGAAAATATAACAAGATCCTGCGCCAGGCGGCCGACGGAAATATCTCCGTGCGGGAACTGCCATCCAATGTCAAAGATCTAGAACGGCTGTCCAATGTTGTCAAAGGGTTGGTGACCTCTCTCAATTCGCAATTATCAAACATTGATGCAAATCGAGCCCGTCTAGCGGCAGTACTCGACCAAATGACAGATGCCGTCCTTATCGCGAGTGCGGAGGCTCAAATCCAATTTGCCAACCCCGCTGCTGAAAAACTGTTCGGCAACGGGCTGGTAGGCCGCTCGGTCACTGAGGTGCTGCGGAATCACCAACTGATCCAGGCTTGGCAACGCAGTCAGGAACTCGATGAAATGCAGGTTGAAGCTGCAGAGCACACCGGACGGGGACATTTCCTGCAATTGGTTGTCATCCCCGACCAACACGCGCCGGGCGGGAGCTTGCTGGTTCTGCAAAACCTGACTCGCATCCGTCAGCTTGAAACCATCCGGCGGGACTTTATCAGCAACCTCTCCCACGAACTGCGCACTCCCCTGGCCTCGCTCAAAGCCCTGACTGAGACACTGCAGGACGGCGCGCTCACGGACCCCGAGGCTGCCCCCCGTTTCCTGGGCCGCATCGTCACCGAAGTGGACGCGTTGACCCAAATGGCACAGGAACTGCTCGATCTTTCCCGCATTGAGTCTGGGAAGGTGGAATTGGAACGCCAACCGGTCTCGCCACAAGAGCTATTGACCTCCGCTGCCGAGCGCATGCACATGCAAGCCGAACGAGCAGGCTTATCCTTGGATGTAGAATGCAAGCCCGATTTGCCCGCTGTGCGCGCAGACGCCCCACGCATCGAGCAGGTGCTGGTCAATCTCATCCACAATGCGGTCAAGTTCACACCCCCGGGCGGGGATGTGGTTCTTATCGCGGAAGCAGATGAAAGCGCGGTCCGATTCGCAGTCAGGGACTCAGGGGTGGGTATTCCAGAGGAGGATGTCCCGCGCATCTTCGAACGCTTCTATCGCGTCGATAAGGCTCGCACAGGCGGCGGGACCGGGCTGGGGTTGTCCATTTCAAAGCATCTGGTCGAATCACATGGGGGCAAAATATGGGCGGAAAGCCGCGAGGGGGAAGGCAGCACGTTCTATTTCACACTCCAGCAAGCCTAACAATTTTGTTTATCTGCTGTTAACCAGTTCTTAAGTCTCTGGTAAGAATCGGATGATAATATGGGACTGTGTAATAGGAGTTCAATATGAGTATCTTTCTTTCAATCACAATCGTTTTAATGTTAGCCGTGTTCAGCGTGGACGTCTCGCAAAAGCGTCGTGAATACTTGAATCGACATCGAAACACAAAGTAAATACTTCTAATACATCTTCCTCCTTTGATTGCCTCCACAAGAGGCACAGCCCATCGGAATACGGTGGGCTTTTTCATATCCATCTCAAGAAACACAAAGGATAGTAAATCTATTGGGCTATTTTCTCAAGGATTCTGCCTGAGTTTTACCCCATACGTCCGGTAATGTATGACTCGGTCAATTCCTGTTTAGGGCGAGTAAAAAGCTCATCGGTCACAGAAAATTCTATAAGTTCCCCCAACCAAAACAAGCCGGTAACATCTGAGATGCGCGCAGCCTGTTGCATGTTATGGGTCACAATGACCACCGTGTAATCCTTCTTAAGTTCAGCGATCAACTCCTCAACCTGTAGTGTTGCAATTGGGTCGAGTGCCGAGGTGGACTCATCCATTAGAATCACTTCTGGCCGAACTGCCACAACACGGGCTATGCAGAGGCGCTGCTGCTGGCCAAGAGAAAGCCCGAGCGCATTTTCGTTCAACACATCTTTTACTTCGTCCCACAATGCAGCCTGACGCAAACTCCACTCTATTGTTTCTTCCAATTCTGCCTTGTTACCCGTCAACCCCAATACACGGGGTCCAAAGGCTACATTGTCGTACACTGATTGCGGAAATGGGTTCGGCTTCTGGAACACCATCCCTACACGTTGACGTAACTCAACCACATCCATATTTTTGGCGTAAATGTCCTCACCATTCAGTGTGACTTTGCCCGCCACACGCGTTCCACTGATGGTGTCGTTCATACGATTTAAACAGCGCAGGAACGTCGATTTACCACATCCTGAAGGACCAATCAGTGCTGTAACTTCGCTTGGCATGATGTCTAGATTTATGTTCGAGAGCGCTTTCGATTCTCCATAATAAAAGTTAAGGTTTTGGACGGAAAAAACAGTATCGGTCATGGCCTGATTTTATCATCATTGCACATACGATATAATTCAGCTCGATGAAACCCCGGTCGCTTCTCACAGGACTGATGCTTGTCCTCGTTATCTTGAGCGTTTCCTGTTCTTCCACATCTTCCGGCCAAACTTCCCAAGATGCGACAGCCTATATTGAGAACAAAGGCTCCGACACCATTGTCAACCTGGCGCTGGCCTGGGCCGAGTTTTACCAGGCAGAGCATCCCGAAGTGCGCATATCAGTGACAGGCGGTGGGTCTGGGACGGGAATCGCCTCGCTCATCAATGGCACTGTGGATATTGCCAACGCCTCCCGACAAATCAAACCAGAAGAAATCGAGGAAGCGCAATCCAATGGAGTTGATCCGGTGGAATTTGTGATCGCGCGGGATGCTATCGCCGTCATCGTTAATCCCGAAAACCCGGTCAACGAATTGACTCTGCAGCAGATTTCCGATATTTATAGTGGAAAGATCAGCAACTGGAGCGAGGTCGGAGGAGAAGACAGGCCCATCGTACGCCTCTCACGTGAAACCAATTCCGGCACGCATGTTTATTTCCTGGAGACCGTGCTGCGATTGGGACAATCTGATAACGATACGCTCTTCTCAAGGGATACCTTGCTGCTGCCGTCTTCTGAAGGCATCATCGCTGAAGTGCGCCAGAATCCGAACGCGATCGGGTATGATGGCCTGGGCTATGTGCCGTCCGATCTGAAGATGATCGCAATTGCCGAGGAAGTAGGCGGTGAATATGTTTTGCCCGCGGTTGAGACAGTCAACAATGCAACCTATCCCATTGCACGTGACCTATATATGTATACGGCTGGCGAGCCAACCGGCATGGTGAAAATTTACCTGGACTGGATCATCACATCTGACGAGGCACAGGGTATTGTAAAAGAACTGGGATTTGTGCCGATAAATTAATGGCATGGCAAAGATATGGAAAAAGACTTAAACTGGCGTGAATTTGTAATAACCCGGACCATTAAAGCCTCTGGCTACTCAGCCATTGTTTTTGTTCTCCTGATCTTCTTCTTTCTGTTGCGCGAGGGCTTGCCCACGCTGGGAGAAGTCTCTTTCACCAACCTTTTCAGTACGCGCTGGTATCCCATTGAAGATTATTTTGGCATCCTGCCGCTCATCACCGGCTCGCTGATCGTAACAGTTGGCGCGGCGTTGATTGCCATACCCTTTGGAATAGGGACAGCTATCTACATTGCTGAAATCGCCCCGCGCTGGATGCGTGAAATCTTGAAACCGCTGGTGGAATTGCTCGGTGGGTTACCTTCGGTTGTGCTTGGTTTCCTGGGCATTCTGGTGCTCTCCCCCTGGCTGCGCACCACCCTGAACCTGCCAACCGGGCTGACTGCCTTTACCGGCTCCCTGCTCCTGGGCGGCATCGCCGTGCCAACCGTCGTCTCGGTGGCCGAGGATGCGCTAGATACCGTTCCGCGCTCTTATCGGGAAGGTGCCTGGGCAATAGGTGCTACCAAATGGCAAACGATCTGGCGGGTAACATTACCTGCCGCCCGCTCCGGTGTGTTGACAGGCGTGATGCTTGGCATCGGACGCGCTATCGGAGAGACGATGGCAGTTATGATGGTCACTGGCAATGCGCCTATTATGGCACTTACACCCAGCAGCCTGTTTTCCCCTGCCCGCACGATGACAGCCACCATCGCAGCTGAAATGGGCGAAGTCGCCAGTGGAAGCGTGCACTATCACACCTTATTTTTCATCGGTATGGTTTTGTTCCTGATTTCATTGGTAGTCAATGTAGCAGCCTCGACAGTGGTTTTCCGCTCGAAAAAACGCGCCGAGAGGATATTATCGTGAACCGCCACCTGACCCAACGTCTGGGTTTTTCCATGCTGACTCTGGTGGCTCTGTTCACAGTTGTGCCTATTGTCGGTGTTATCGTCTACATATTTATACAGGGCAGCCCGGCCATATCCTGGGAATTCCTTTCGGCTGTACCGCGTTCCGGCATGCGTGAGGGCGGAATCCTGCCTGCGATTATTGGAACATTTTATCTGACGGTCGGAACGGCTATCTTCTCGGTCCCGCTTGGAATCGCGGCGGCAGTCTACCTGTCAGAGTACGCGGCGGACAATCGGTGGACGCGGCTTATCCGTCTGGCCATCATTAACCTGGCTGGCATTCCATCAGTTGTCTACGGATTGTTCGGACTCGGACTGTTTGTGTTGTTCCTGAACTTTGGCACCAGTATCCTGGCTGCTTCGCTGACGCTTTCTATCATGACTTTACCCGTCATCATCAGTACAGCGGAGGAGGCCTTGCGAGCGGTGCCGCAGTCTTTCCGCACCGTCAGTATTTCGCTGGGAGCGACCCGCTGGCAGACGATCCGCCGCATTGTGCTGCCCCAGGCTCTGCCCGGCATCCTGACAGGCGTCATCCTGGGTCTGGAACGGGCTGCAGGCGAGACTGCGCCTATTCTCTTCACGGGAGCGGCTTTTTTCCTGCCGCGTCTGCCCGGGTCCGTGTTCGATGCGACCATGGCGCTTCCCTACCATCTGTTTGTGATTTCCACACAAGTGCCCGAGATGCCCATTCAGATTCAATATGGAACGGCATTAGTATTGTTGGCATTTGTATTGGGCATGAACCTGATCGCCACGGTGATACGTTCGAGAGCAAGAGCGCGAAGGCAGTGGTAGCCATGAACAAAATCGTTATTGAAAACCTGAGCCTTCAATACGCCGATGGCACTGAATCGCTGCGGAATATTAACCTGGAAGTCCGTGAACATGCCATTACTGTGCTTTTTGGTCCGGCTGGCGGAGGCAAGTCCACATTGTTACGCTGCATCAATCGTCTCAATGACCTGGCTGATGTAAACACGCTATCCGGTAGTATCCTGTTAGATGGAGAAAACATACTTGATCCAAAAACCGATACGATTGCCCTGCGCCGTAAAGTAGGAATGGTTTTTGCACGCCCTGTTGTCCTACCGATGAGCATCTACCAAAACCTGACGTATGGATTGGAATTGGCAGGCGAGAAGAACCGCTCTACATCATATGAAGCAGCTGAGCGCAGCCTGAAATTGGCCGCACTCTGGGAGGAGGTCAAAGACCGGTTGGATGATCCCGCCGTTGCACTATCCGGTGGTCAACAACAGCGTTTGTGCCTGGCTCGGTCGCTTGCGCAACAGCCTGAAGTCATCCTGCTCGACGAGCCAACGTCGGGGCTCGATCCGATTTCGACGGGCAAGGTCGAGGCCGCACTCCAGGAATTGAAGAAGAACTACACGATCATCCTGGTACCACACTCCGTGCAACAGGCCGGACGCACAGCTGATTATGCTGCCTTTTTTTTACAGGGGGAATTGGTGGAATATGGTGCTGGTTCGGAACTGTTTACCAACCCGCAGGAAAAACGCACAGAAGATTATGTAACCGGCAGATTTGGCTGATAGAAAAAAATTCATTAAGAAGAGAAAAAATCCTAATGGTATTACTCCTTTAGGATTTTTCTTTTAACGTAACTATTCAGCCATAGATGCTGATGTTT
>JASFRG010000186.1:0-8638 GCA_050115035.1 Anaerolineales bacterium
CCAGGCAACTCGATTTTCCGCCGCGTATTTTGATATGTCTGCCAGGAAATCTGGTAGCCACCATCCTAGCAAAATGGTGGGGGGTAAATAAAGGAGCAGAGATGATGCGACCAATGCGATTGATCCTTTGGGTTCACGCCAGTTTTTGGTGAAAAGATAACCTATTGGAAGTATAGTTAGGGATGGTTTCACAAGAGATATAGATGCGAAAATACCAGCCCAGATAGGTTTATCCTTTTCAAGAAAATACCAAGCTGCGATGGCTGTCAAACTACTGAAAAGTGCGAACTGCCCTAGTAAATAGTTAGAAAATGCGGGACGAAATAACCAACCGCTTATGAGCAAAGTGGGAAGAAGAAAGAGAGCTCTTGGATGGTTGCGAAAATTAGCTATCCAGAGAATCAAAAACGTCGAAAGCATTGCAAAGAGAAAAGCGCACCATAAAATAGCAGCCAATCCACTTGTAAGGCCTGTTAGAACGAATGGTATGAGCAGGGTTGTGATGGCGGGGGGATAATAAAAACCAAACAGATTCCCGTCTGGCTTCTCTGTGTTGCCATAGATTTCCAGCCATATTTGCTGGCGCGTTGCTGGAGAGTAAGGACTTTCTCCATGAAGCACGGCCTGCGTGCCAACCCAGCGCGGAACCATATCTACTCCGAGAATCATGGTTGTATTACGAAGGCTGTTCTGCAGGTAAAACATCGTCATCGCCCCGACAAGAAAAAAAATAAAAAATAGGAGGACGAAAAAGAAATATTTTTTAGTTTTCATCTTTTATGCTACCAGCCTCAATATCACTACGATCCACAGCCCAATCACTGCAGTGATTGTTTCAGGTACAGAGGCCACGATTGCAAGGAGCGCACCGACCCATGAGTGTAACAATAAATATGGAGAGAGACACGGCGAAGCGGCCATAGCAAATTCAATTTTTCTCTTTCGCAGTGAAGTTACAAACAATGCTAACCCAACTGGAATAGAGATTGGCCAGAGACTGGCATTAAGGGGACCCCAAGAATCCGTTGTGCTAAATGCTCCAAGCGGCCAGAGCCCAAACATCACGAAGGAGAGTAAAAGAATTACCGTAAATGGCGCAAACGTTTTTACGACCAATTTCAGACCTCCTTGGCGCCAGGCTTCGATCAACCAGAAGGGCGCTACGACGATACCCATCTGTGGCTTTATGGCGATAAAAAATAGTCCCCATTGTGGTGGCAAGATAAACCCTAGAGCTGCAAGCCAATCAACATTTCCATTGATGATGACATGTAAAACAGGTGGTGAGAGTAAGAAAAAGATTATTGAAAATTTCTTTGCACCCAAACGAAGGGCTACAAACGCATAAACAACTAAGGAAGTCAAAACCAATATTGCTCTTCCCAGGTTTTCAGGAAGGATAGCAATTGGAATTAATAGAACAGCCGTCCAAGGGGGATTGAAAAAACCATCAGCGTTGAAAGGGGAGCGTCCATGCAAAACTTCGAGTGCCGCTGGCCGGAAGGCCCCATGCCAATCAACAGCTGGTGGCAGAAATCGTGCCATTATTGCAATCAACACAATGGTGATAATTACTAAAGAACTAAAAAGTAATATTTGTTTGTTAGTGATAGTTTTTAAGTTAAATATTTTCATTGTGTAGCTTTATGGCGAAAAATAGCATTTCTCTCGTTTTGATAGATCAATTCAAAAGTTGAATTATTTGCTAGATAAGCGTACAAAGTCATAGCTGATGGGTCTTTTTGATTCCATAGATAAACATGCGTATAGGGTTTATCCGAGATTAGATTCCAAGATGCAAGACAATTTACATCTTCGCGAGCGCAACCTTGCAAGGCCTCATAGGATTTAACGCGGTTGCCAAACTGTCCATTGTTGACCCATTCATACCCAAATATTGTGGCTTGACTATGTCGATTGGTCAGTACGGGAAACCACTCGGACCAGGCATCTCGCAAAGGCAGTTGACCTGTTATTAACAAGAATTCACTGTTCTCTGGTGTGTTGTCCTCTACCCAGGCAAATGCTTCTCTATCAGATGTTTGGAGGCTGAAATCGTTTTTAATCTTTTGACCGGTTGTATAAGCTGACATGAGACTATATGCGAAAAGGAATAGCAGAAAATAACGAGCGGTTTTCCAGCGAAGGGCATTCTCCAACGCCTGTTGCACATCGAAATTGGCTATATCGGAATCTTTTGGCTTTAATGCGGGTAAGACAACTTTATCCAATGCGTAGCCGATCAGCAAAGACAGAGGAATCATCATGTAAAGAGTTCCGCCGCGCGGCTCGATCAGGTGCAAGATGAATAACCAGGCAGGCAGCAATGTTTGTTTGCGGGCGAGGCTGGCGAACAGGCCAATCAGACCCAGCATAGCCAGAAGGGGCAAAAATGCTTCGTCGGTGAATAAGAAACGGAAGAAAATGAAAAGCCCAACCAGGGGATTAAAACTATCCTGTCCGGAGGCGGTCATGGCAGCTATAAACGGGTCAACACCATGACGGCTGATGACCAATCCCCACCAGGGAGCCGTCAATACCAAGATACCCACAGCAATCCCAATCGACAGCAGAAAACCTTTCAATGAGCGGTCTTTCCATAAATAAAAAACCATGGCAGTGATTGCAGTGTGCACGCTTGCTTCAGGGTGCGTAAAAACTGTCAGAATGCCGAGCAGGATGCAGCTCAGGATGTAACGGGGTCGGTGTCCGTTGTAAAAGCGATACGCGGCGATCATCGTCAGCATAGCGAAGAGCATCCCAAAAGAACGCGTGATGCCACCGCCCATGATGTTCCATGCGAATGTGCGCGGCAACAGAGTGAAGGCGAATGTTCCGAAAACAATTTGTAGAGGGGAATCAGTCAGTTCTCTAGAAAGTACATAAAATGCTGGGATGGTGAGTGTGCTGATCAAAGCTGGAAGAATTCGGACAAGATCCAAAACTTGGATGTGGAGTAGGCTTGCTAACAGGCCGGTAATATAAAACGCCAGGGGCGGATAGGCGAAAGGTATTTCAGCCTGGTTATAAGTCGCATATATGGGCAACGAGTAGTTGGCCTCTTGCAGATCAACTATCATGTCATAGAACAAACCACCGTCGTTGAGCGGGAAATGTGTTTGAAGCGTAGGAGCCAGCCGTATGGCCAGACCAATCAAGGTAATAAAAATTGTAATGGCTATAAAAATCTGATTGTTTTTTAATGAAACTTTTGGCTCTGCAGAATTCGTGTTGTTCATACGCTACCTGTCATGGTGTTGAACTGGCCCTCAATATTACAGCGGTTTGGTCATTGTACAGCATTTTCCATCCTTGATTTGACAGCGTATCTGCGAGCAATGATGAGGAAGGGAGAATAGCCCATTCGATTTGATACTTTTCCAGTACTGTTTCCCAGCTCTGGGAGGTAGTGATGACTCGCTCATATTCGCGTGTAAGCGCTTCACCGTAGATGTGGGTGTGCCCGTCCATAAAGATTTGATACTCAGGCCAGGTTTCGAGCAGGATATAACCACCCCAGTTGAAGTCATTGAGCATATGACCGTTCTGCGGGTGATCTTTCAACCAACGAACCGCATCGACTGGAAACACTTGTTCATCGAACACGTTGCCCTTGTGCTGAGGGTCAATCGTTACACCGGATGCAAACAGCCCAATGACAATGATGGCAGTGATAAATACCCAAACCACTCCTCCTGACTGCCCTTCCATATTCTGGATAAAAGCCTCCATTTTGGTGAATCTGGATTTGGGCCTTTGAGCTTGCAGCCAATTGGAAAAAACTCGTGCCGTGATAGGGGCGGCTACGATGGCGAAGATTGGGATTATCCGACTGGAATAAAGCGCAAGCATTGCAAATCCTGCCGAAGTGAAGATAGAGCTCGCTGGCAGTTTTTTTGTATTCAGTCCCAGCCCGATGATGAGTAAGCCTAACATCAAAATAAATGGCCAGGTTCCGGGCAGATGAAAGTTTGCAGGCTGATATTCAGGTATGCGAGAGGTGATATAGGTATTGCTTCCAAGATTAAAAATCGATTTCCAAATCCCCGAGCCGGAAGGGGATAAAAATGTGACCGGAATCGAAACGAGTCCACTCGTTAAAAAGAGACGAGTTCGTTTCGATTGCCTCCAAGCTTTTATACCTTGATCGAATATATCTCCAATAACATAGGCCAACCAGATCAATATCCCTAGAAGGAACATGCCATGGATATTGACCCACATAAGCATAAGTATTGGAAAAAACCACCATGCCCGGTTATGACTTGTTTGTACTTTCTCCATGAAGTAGATCCAGATCACTACAAACAAGTAAGTGAAAATATGTGGCCGGGGAAGAATATGTATCGTACTGGCACTCAAGGCTAGTCCGGTAAAGATCAAGGCTATCAAAGGCGTTGATACCTTACGTGCGGTTCTGAAAACAACTGCAAAAGTTAACGTGATAACCAACGCAACCAGCAAAACGACACCATCAAGACCGAAAATTTTGTATGGGATTGCTAGCAAAACCTGTGCCAGCCATTCGTGTGGATAAGAAGGAAAGCCTGTTGTACGAAAGGAAAAAATGTCAACGGTTGAAACACTTGCATTTTGAAGAGTCAGTTGCCCTACCAATAAATGTCGGGGAAGATCACCATCGAGATTCAAGATTTTGGGGCCACTGGCCGCAATACCCCAAAAAGTCGCTGCCAGGAAAATGTATTCCATACGTGGGATGAGCAATCGCGTCCACCTCATGGATGTATTTTAGTTGGCAAAGCCAGAGTCGTACATAACTAATTCATTAGATTCATGGTTCAATTGAATTGAAAACCGTACGTGAGTTAAGAATGCCCCAATAAAATCTGGTAGAGAATCAAAAAACGGAGCATTTCGCATGCTCCGTTTTTTGATTTAGATTATCTTCAGGCTATTCGCCCAGGTAATCGCGCAATTTCCTGCGGATGGTTGGATGACGCAGTCTGCTGAGCGCCTGCGCTTCGATTTGACGCACACGTTCACGCGTAACGCCCATCTTGCGACCGACTTCTTCAAGTGTGTATGCCTGCCCATCCAAAAGGCCGTATCTTAACTGCAAGATGCGCACTTCACGAGGCGGCAATCCGTTCATGACTTCGCCCAGATGCTCACGTAACAGGTTGTATGTTGCTGTGTCATCAGGTGGGGGAGCTTCGTCATCTTCGATGAAATCACCCAACACTGAATCTTCCTCATCGTCCGTTGGGGTTTCTAGCGAAAGCGGACGGCGCGCGACTTGGATCATGTTTTCCACCTTCTTGGGCGGCACTTCTAATGCATCAGCCAGTTCTTCGACCGATGGCTCACGACCCAGACGTTGTGTCAACTGGTGTTGTACGCGTAGCAGTTTATTGATCTGGTCACCCATGTGCACCGGCACGCGGATGGTACGACCCTGATCGGCGATGGCGCGCGTCACGGCCTGGCGAATCCACCATGTGGCGTAGGTGCTGAACTTATGTCCGCGACGGTAGTCAAATTTCTTGGTCGCGCGGATCAAACCGATGTTACCTTCCTGAATCAGATCGAGGAAGGGTACGCCACGTCCCATGTACTTCTTGGCGACTGAAATCACCAGACGGGAGTTGGCTGTGATCAGGTGTTCGCGGGCAGCCCAGCCGTCTTCAATCAAACGACGCAATTCCGTGCGGCGACGCTGGCTGACCTTGCCTTTTGCCAGTTCTTCACGTGCCATACGTCCACGCTCGATACGTTGGGCCAGTTCTACTTCTTCTTCAGCAGTGAGAAGAGGGACCCGACTGACCTCCTTCAAATACAGGCCAATCGTATCGTCTGTGTCGATGTTGGCCAAATAATCCTCGAGTGCGGTCTCATCTTCCTCTTCTTCCGTTTCAGCTTCGGCCTCTTCTGCGGCCAATTCGTCTTCGCTGGGTTCGGTGGAGGGAACTTCCTCAACAAAGGGGATACCAGCACTCAGGAGTGCAGAAAATGCTTCCTCCAACTGCTGAACGTCTTGCTCAGCCTCGGGGAAGAAATACAAAATATCGTCCAGAGTTACATACGATTTCTGGCGACCTAATTCAATCAACCGCGCGATCGAGGGAGATTCTTCATCTTCCGCGATCAACAATTTATCCATGTCCATTAAGTAATCTACCTGCCTTGTGTTGTTGTTGAGTACAGAATACTCTTTTTTGCCTTCAAATTCAATACCCTATTTGCATTTTGTAGGGTATTGGTCTAATTTTGGGAGTATTGGGCTAAGGTTCTGGTGTCGGTGTGTCCACATATGGGGGTGATGTGATCAGCATGAGCAAAGAATCCAGCCCGGTTTTGCTAACAATTAACACTTCATCGCTCTCGTCGATGTTAGTGTAATAACCACTTTCTGTCGGGGTGAGATCGCCGATTCTTACGTTTTTTACCGTTCCACTTGTCAATTCAACCGTTATTTTGTAAGAGGGCTGGTCCAAACCTGCATCAGCGGGAGCCACTTGGGGTCTGGATACGATGCGCAGTGAGGTCAATTGCGTGGCCGCTGCCTCCGCGGACCCCTGGTTTGCTTCCGCTTCAATCGGCTGTGTCAACACCCATTCACCGGCATCGTTACGTTCTACGCGCACCTGTTCACCGCTATCGCTTTTGATCTCAATGCTGCTGGGTAGTCCATCAGTTTCAGCGAGTAGATATTCAACTGGTGCAACGGTAGGCGTACCTTCCCCTTCATCTGACATCGTTCCTTCTCGTTCGTTGAGATAGAAGAAGGTGCCTGCCAGTGCCAGGAAAATGACCAGCACGATCCAGGTTGAACGTTTCATTCTTTAGCCTCTTCGGCGGCGCATTACCCAGGCATAAACACCAGCGCCGATTACCACCAGCGGTATTAGACAGACGGTGCTGACAATGGTCAGGATGAGTTGCGCTGACCCCGGCGGATTGAACGTGCGTTCTTGTGGTGTGTTGCTGGTCAGGTTGATCAGTGCTTCCTGTCCAACGAGCCAATCAATGGCGTTTACGAACATATCGCCGTTGCCTGAAAAACTAAAGTTTTCATCCTGTGCAAAACTCGAGCTTCCAAAAACCACCACGCGACCATCAGTGCTCGGATTTTCTGCGGCAGCGGCAAGGATCATTGGTCCTAGAAGATCAGCGCCTTCATTGTATTCCAGGGGTTGTTGTCCTTCTAATGAAGAAAAATCCGTTTCTCCCCAGGACTGGCTGATCGTGGTTACCAACGCAGTCGGAGAAACATTTGCATTTTCTGTGTTGACGGTAATGCTGCGTGAATAGGGGAAGATGGCCGCAACCCCTTGCATCTTTTCGGTGATTGGGTGATCCGCGTACTGCGCGCTGACCGCAAAGAACGGTGAAGAAGATGAATTTGTGTCGACAACAATGTCATTATTCAGACTTATGCCCCAATTTGAAGTCAAATACTCTGCCAGCAAATCCTGCTCATTTCCAAATTGCGTCAGGGGAATAGGATTCGAAAGGAACATCAAACTGCCGCCATTATCCAGGAATCCCTTGATGAGATCAACGCTGTTCTCCGTAAACGGGACCAGCGGACCTGCTATGACAAGCGTTCGCGCGTCCTCAGGGATGGCGTTTTCGGCTTGCAAGTTCAAAGTGTTGACCACGTAGTTCTTGCTTTCGAGCACCTGCCGAGCACGTGTGTAGGCTCCCTCACCGGCGTTTTCTGTGTCATGTTCGCCTTCGCCAGTCAGGAAGTAGAGTATAGGCTTGTCGGGATTCAGCAAACGGATCAGGCCATTTGTCAACTCACTTTCGGATGCAACGCTGATGATTTCCTGATTATCACCCATTTGCAATAGGATTTTTCCGTCACCGGTGATGCCAAGTTGGTTGACCAACACCGGATTGGAATCCGGATCCATGAATTGATAATCGAATTTGCTACCGCTGTTGGCTTTGAAATCCTCTAACAACTCAGCAGCATTTTGCCCGTTCAGACGCACGCTGTAAAAAGCGATTGCGTTAACGGACTCAGGCAGACTTTGCAAGGTATCTATTGTCTCAGGGGCCAGAGTGTGCTGCTTGTCTTCAGTCACATCCCAGCGTTGTGGAAATTGGTTGGCCAACATATTGACCACAATCAGGATGCCGGTAAATGCCACAAACAAGATGACTGAATTGCTGCCGTAGCGGACCTGCCGTCCGGTCAATATTTTACGGACGCGTTCAGGGTCAAGCAGCGAGTAGACCGCGAAGCCAACGATGAAGACGGCAACACCAACGATGAGCAGACGATTTAGCAACTCTGCATCGGGAGGCGTATATAAGTCAACAGCAGCAAAAGCGCGAACTACGAGTATGCCGACAATTGTCAGAAAACCCAGACCAGAGAGAACCAGCCCAAGTGGGGCGAAGCGACGAGGATCAGATTTCATTATCGCCACCTCCGCGTTTCAATTGCAACACCGCCGATGAACAGTCCAAGGGCAGTCACGCTCAGGAAATAAACAATATCTGACAGGTTTATGATCCCCTGGCTGAGAGAATTGTAGAAGCGGTCACTCATATTCAGGTAACCAAAGATTTCGCCACCTGTGGAAAAGATCTGTGCCGGAATCCCGATCAAAAACCACAGGATAACCAGTAGACCCATAGTCAGGAAAAAGGCGGCAAACTGATT
>JASFRG010000187.1:0-8580 GCA_050115035.1 Anaerolineales bacterium
GAAGGCGACCATCCTTCGTTTACGCTGGTGCGCCGGATATGGCAGAACCATTGGTCGAGCGTTTTGTTGAATTGTTGCGCGGACACGGCGTCCCAACTCAGACCGGTCAATTTGGCGCGCACATGCAGGTCGAGATCAACAACGACGGGCCAGTGACGATCTGGCTCGAAAAGTGAAGTCACCTCGCAGGTGACTTCACTTTAATTTCCCATGCGCATCTTTCATAAGTTTTTCGCCTGGCGACCAATCTCGTGGTTGATGGCGCGCCTGCTTCACCGTGCAGATACATTCTTGCTTCGCGTGAGTGGCGGGAAATGGACTTTTGCGCAACTTTCTGGCCTTCCGATCGTTGAAATGACAACAACCGGCGCAAAGACTGGAAAACAGCGCACATTACCGATTACCGGTTTCCCAGATGGCGTAAAGTATGCTTTGATCGCTTCAAATTTCGGACAAGATCACCATCCGGCTTGGTACTACAATCTGAAGGCCAATCCAGAATGCGTTGTCAAGAAAAATGGAGAAGCGAGGACATATATCGCTCGTGAAGCCGACGAGCAGGAAAACAAGTACTATTATGATATGGCGATTTCATATTACATTGGTTATGCAGCCTACAAGCAAAGGGCAAAAAACCGAAAAATCCCCGTGATGGTATTGGAACCTAAACCACGAATAAACTCAGACAAACACAGAAAAACACAGATAGAAACTATCTGAAATCCCCACGCCACAAACTTTCATCCACCTGCACAGCCAGCGCGCCGATCGAGAGAATGGTGTCGGCGTTTTCTTTTGTGCTTACGCCGCCCGCACCGATGATTGGCAAATTTGCTCCGACCGCATCCCTGACGGTCAACAAGGCTTGCGGGAATAACCCCAGACCGCTCAAGCGCCCTGTAATCAGTTGCCCACTTTCCACCTTCAGCATCCCTCGCGGTGCAGCCAGACTGATGGCTGCTGCTCCCTCCTGCATGACGCTTGGCCCCAGCGAAAGTACCTGTTCTGTTGGCAGGCTGACGATCAGCGGTAATTCTCCCAACGACATTTCAACTGTCAACAAGATGATATCATCGGCCAGCAAAGGCGCGAAACCAAGCTCCACAGCGGCAATATTCTCCAACTCTTCCAGAGATTGCACCATCCGAATGGTCTCGTCCGGTCGGTCGGCCATGAAATGCACGATGACTGGCAAACGTGAGTCTGCCCAACGGCGGGCATATTTTTTGATGGCCGCATTAAGTCCGGGATTGGGCAATCCGGTGTGCATCAGGAATCCGCCGGGGTATTCGATCAGGGCCGGATTGGTGGTCGGTTTACGCGGGCGCAGCGAGAGCGGATTGGTCACGAAGGCACCGAAGGAATCCCAGGGCACAGGTGCGCGGAAATCTGGTGCGAATCCCAATGTCCCGGCGGCGTTCATGTATGGGAATGAAAATGTCAGGTCTTGTTTGAACATGGGAGTAAATGATAACCCCTCTCTAGCATTTAGAGAGGGGAAGGGCAAAACTTGATAGTACGTTATTTGAAATTACGTCTGTGCCGCAACAACCAATCCCATCGCGCGCAGCATATCTTCGTTGGTAGGGAATTTGAACTCTTCCAACCCACGTTTTTTGGCTTCCATCTCTTCGACAGCCTCCAACCGCTTGATATCATCCTTCGTGACAGCGGGTTTATCCAAATCTTTTATCTTTGCAGTCACAACTTCGCGTGTTGAATCATCGGGGCTTTTGGTTTGCAAATAGCTCAAGACGGCCTTGGCGGCGTTGATGCCATCCTTGCGGGCATAACCAACCAGACCATCACTGGCTTTGCGCGACCAGCCGCCGACGAAAATCCCCTCAAAAGGCTTGTTTGCCTGTGGATCGAAAGCTTCATAGGAATTTCCGTTAATGGGATAAAGCGGATATTCATTTTTGACAAACTCATTCCATTGGGTGGGCAGTCCGAAGGACTCATCCACCTTATCGCCGATGGCGAAAATGACGGTTTCTACATCAATGAGCCGTTTGTTGCCAGTGCTGCGTGCTTTGGTGTCGCCATTTTCTTTCAGACTGAGGGTTGTATCTTCGACCTCGAGTTGGGTCAGCAAGTCATTCTCGCCCAGCATCTGGACTGGCGAGCTGAGAAATTCGAAGCGAAAGCGTGTGTCAGATACAGAGGAATAGGCCTTCGGCAGAGCCTCCAATATCGTGGCCCGAGCAGCTTCGGGGTCCTGATTGACCGCTTCCATGATCGGACGGACGCGCTCGATCTCTTTATCCAGCGCATCCTGATCGAGGTTGGCGATCACGTATTCCATTTCCTTCTTGTCAAATTTGACTTCAGCGGGTCCACGTCGTACAACTGCGATAACCTCAGCGATCTGCTCCTGGCGGATCATATAACGGGCGATGTCTACCATTACGTTACCCGCACCGACAATCGCACAACGTTTGCCAAAGCGATATTTCTTCTGACTGTTGAGGGGCAGTTTATTGTAGTAATAGACGACATCCTTGGCTTGATATACACCTTCCAGATTTTCGCCAGGCAGACCAAGCCATTTCGCACCCTGCGCCCCGGCGGTAACCAATATGGCTTGAAAGCCCAGTTTTTTTAAGTCGTCAAGATTTAAGTCACCCTGTGCACCGATGCTGATGTTGCCATAGTAGTCGATGTTGGGATTTTCCAGCACCTGGCGGAATTGCTTGCGTAATCCGGACTTCATTGTATATTTGGTTGGGTAAATACCATACTCGGCCAGACCACCAGGTTTGATATCGCGATTAAAAAGCACCACGCGGGCGCCCTGGTTGGCAAGCTCGCGTGCTCCGAACAGGCCGGCTGGACCGGCACCGATGACAGCTACTAAGTATTGATTGGTCACTCTTATCCTCCTTGGGATGCTTTAACAAATCAGACCAAACTTGTGGAATTATATGTAAAAAACGGACAGCAGGCAAGTCGCAAAGGTCCTGTTCAAGCTTGGCACAATATATTGACTTTATTACTTGACGCTGTTCTTACGATAAGGTTATT
Source organism: Anaerolineales bacterium (assembly GCA_050115035.1). Classification (GTDB taxonomy): domain Bacteria; phylum Chloroflexota; class Anaerolineae; order Anaerolineales; family Villigracilaceae; genus JAABUE01. The sequence goes on from JASFRG010000187.1 coordinate 3,025, forward strand.
ACAAAACGCTTAGAAGAATATTACAAGGAACTGTTGAATGGTCACTCAACGACCTTTAACAAGATGGCAACCCGCAAAATGGTTTTTTTGCGGCCAAAAGTAGCGACAGATTGTAATTGATTTTCATATCTATGTTAAGATTAAGCACCGCTGTACTTTTGGAGGAACTATGGACGAAGACAGGAATCAAGAACCCGGCGAGCGGATGCGCAACATCTTTTCAAGCAGTAACGACGAAGCAAATGCACAATTCGAGCCAGAATCTACCCCCGAGCCAGAACCAGAACCAAATCCAAAACCAAATCCAAAAACACGATCACTTTTGGAACAACTTCCACGTTTGAAGCCAGACTCCCCGCCAACTTCACAGGCCGAGCCTGAGAAAGTTCCTCCAAAACCTAAAACACCTGCATCGTCCGTTGATCTAAACAGATTGCCCAAACAAAAACAACCTGTGGAGGTTTCCCAGGATCAGGAGCAAAACCCACCGGAACAGCAGAAATTTACGCAAACACCTGCAATGCCGCGTAGAGAGAAGCTCTTGCGCGCGCTCTGGACAACGGCCAGCGTGTTTTCAATGGGCTTGAATATCGTGCTCATTATTATTCTTGTGATGGGGTTTTGGGCATATCGCGATATCAAGGTGCCGGAAGGCGTCGATATTTCGATGCTCAACAATTTGCTGAGCGGCCTGCATACCAATTTTGAGAAACTGGATCGGGCCACGATACAGACCGTCATTCCGGTCGATGCGCAGATTCCTCTCGATATCACAGTGCCCGTTCAAAGGACCACCCAGATCACGCTTTCGGAGACGGTCAGCATTCCGAATGCACGGGTGGTTATCAATACTGGCGGCCTCAATATCAACTCGACAGCCAGCGTTACCTTACCGGCCGGCACACCGCTCACGGTGAATCTAAACTTTAATTTACCGGTACAAACCTCGATTCCGGTTCATCTGGATGTGCCTGTTAACATCCCTATGGCTGATACCGAATTACACGAGCCTTTTGTCGGCTTGCAGGAAGTTGTCCAACCGATCTATTGTTTTGTTGATCCAAACGCTATGAACCTGGAAGGCCAACTGATCTGCCGGTAAGCTTATCCCACTCAAAAGCATCAGGAGTTTCATGACAGAAACAATCACTCAAACCACTCTTTCCAACGGCCTGAAAGTGCTGCTCAAGGAAATCCATACCGCGCCCTTGATCTCGTCCTGGGTGTGGTACCGGGTCGGCTCACGTGACGAAGTCAACGGTCGTACCGGCATTTCCCATTGGGTCGAGCACATGCAGTTTAAAGGAACGCCTCAGTTCCCGGCCAATGTACTGGACAAAGCCATCTCGCGCGAGGGCGGTATGTGGAACGCCTTCACCTACCTCGACTGGACAACCTACTTCGAGACCATGCCCGGCGACAAGATCGACCTGGGTCTACAACTCGAAGCCGACCGCATGGTCAACAGTGTCTTCGACGAATCTGAAGTAGCTTCTGAACGCACGGTTGTTATTTCCGAGCGCGAGGGCAACGAAAACGAGCCGCGCTTCCTGCTGGGCGAAGCTGTTCAAGCCGCAGCCTTCCGCGTGCATGCCTACCATCACGAAGTTATCGGCGACCTGGCTGACTTACGTTCCATGACACGCGACGACCTCTATCATCATTACAAAACCTTTTATGCTCCCAACAATGCCGTCATGACTGTGGCAGGCGATTTCGAGACGAACCAGATGTTGACGCGCATCAAGGAACTTTATGAACCGATCCCGGCAGGGGATAACCAGCCACGTCTTGGACGTACGGAACCTGAGCAGAAGGGTGAGATTCAACTTTCGGTAGAAGGTCCCGGCGCAACAACTTACGTTCAGGTCTGCTACCGTTTCCCGAACGCTTCCCATACCGATTTCTTCCCGCTATCTGTGCTCGATAGTCTGCTGGCCGGCCCCAGCAACTTGAACTTCTTCGGTGGCGGCATCTCCAACAAGACCTCGCGCTTGTACCGTGCCCTGGTCGATAAAGAACTGGCTGTCAGTATGAGTGGCGGCGCGCAGGCTACCATCGATCCTTTCCTATATAACATCTCATTGACCATTCATCCGCAGCGTACAGTGGAAGAGGCTTTGTCCGCACTGGATGACGAAATCAAGCGCATCCAAGATGAGCCGGTCAGTGAGGAGGAAGTCGCTCGCGCGATCAAGCAGGCGCGCGCCATTTTCGCGTACGGCAGTGAGAACATTACCAATCAAGGTTTCTGGATGGGCTATTCCGAAATGTTCGCGGACTATAATTGGTTCCTGACATACTTGGATAATCTAGCTGCTGTCACTCCTGCTGAAGTGCAGCGCGTGGCGCAACAGTACTTGCAGCCGAGATCGCGAGTTGTCGGTACCTATATTCCAACTGATGGGGAGGCATAAGATGATATCCATGAAACATTCACTCCCCGGCGCGGATGATATTCATCGCGTGGAATTATCGAATGGCATTGTCGTGCTTGCGCGTGCTAATTTCAACAGCCCTTCGGTCGTCGTTAGTGGTTTCTTACACGCTGGCGGTTTGCTTGACCCGGATGAGAAACTCGGCCTGGCGGATTTCGCGTCTACGGCTCTGATGCGCGGCACGCAGAATCGTGACTTCCAGAAGTTATATGATGAGCTTGAATCCGTTGGGGCCAGTTTTGGTTATAACTCCGGTACACACTATGCCGGTTTTGGCGGACGTTCATTGGTAGAAGACCTACCTTTGCTGCTGGATGTCATGACCGACACTTTACAGAATCCGGTATTCCCCGCTAACCAGGTTGAAAAGTTACGCGCGCAAATGTTGACCAGCCTGGCTATTCGTGCGCAGGATACTTCAGACATGGCATCTCTGGTCTTTGACCAGTTGCTCTATGATGGGCATCCCTACAGCCGCCCGGACGAAGGCTGGCCGGAGACGGTCCAGGCAATCACACGAGATGATCTGGCGGAATTCCACCGCAAACATTATGGTCCGCGCGGATTGGTGATCTCCATTGTCGGTGCGGTGGAACCGGAAAAAGCTGCGAGTGAAGTCGAACACATTTTGGGTGGCTGGCAGAACGAAGCCCAGGAAGAAACACCAGAGCTGCCCGAGTTCACGCCTCCGACAGAGTCGGTCCAAAAACATCATGCTATCCCGGGCAAGTCCCAATCCGATATTGTCATGGGGACATATGGACCCAAACGCAACAGCCCCGAGTATATGCCTGCCATCCTGGGAAATAACATCTTGGGACAGTTCGGGTTGATGGGGCGCATCGGTGATGTGGTGCGCGAGCAGTCGGGGCTGGCGTATTATGCTTATTCGAGTGTGAGTACAGGAATTGGCCCGGGCGCATGGTATGTGAGCGCGGGGGTTAATCCGACCAATTTGGAAAAGGCGAGAGACCTGATCGCGCAAGAGTTGAAGCGTTATGTAGATGAAGGTATCACTTCAGAAGAACTGGCAGACAGTCAGGCTAATTTCGTAGGACGGTTACCACTCTCACTAGAGTCGAATGGCGGGGTGGCTGGCTCGCTGCTCAACATCGAGCGCTTTGATCTTGGTCTGGATTATTACCGCCAGTATCCTGATTTGGTAAAAGCCGTTACTCTGGATGAAATCCGTGCGACGGCGCAGAGATATATTGACCCCGAACGGCTAGTTGTTGCCACGGCGGGGCCGTAAGCGAAATGAATCTGCGAACAGGCGTTGATTTGATCGAAATCGCCCGCATCGAAGAAGTCGTATCCCGGCATGGAAAGCACTACCTCGAACGGATTTACACGCCTGCTGAGTTGGAATTGTGCGGCAAGCGTGTCGAGTCTCTGGCGGGGCACTTTGCTGCCAAGGAAGCAGTTGCCAAAGCGCTCGGATGCGGAATCGGGGATGTCGATTGGAAGGAAATCGAGATTCTGGGTGATGAACAAAACGCGCCGGTTTTACACTTAAATGGTAAAGCGGCGCAAAAGGCAGGAGAACTTGGGTTGGTAAGCTGGTCTGTAAGTATCAGCCATGACCAAAGTCAAGTGGTTGCGTTTGCGGTAGCAATCGGTTAAACCGTGGACCTCCTGTGCTCAGAGCACAGGAGGTCCTTTAGCAGGGAGGAGTGTATAGGATTAGACAAGGTGCATGGCGATCACCTTGCTAATTTTTTTCTTCAACCCCGATCCAAAGATGACCGGGCAATATTGGCCGATAAGGGCGGATTGTTATCTTTTCGTCTTCAGGTTTCTCCCCATTCAACGAATTTGGGTTGATGAGACACAAGTTTGGCTTTCGCCCATACTTCTTATAATAATATTGCACTGCTCGTTCAATTTTGGCAGTCAAGGCAGTTTTAGGGTCGTTATCGAACCACAGCATTCCAGCGTTCATGTTATTTATTCCTTCTAGGTCTGACAGGTTTCCCAAACCTGTCAGACCTGAACCTAAATTTCAGGGATCCAGAACTTGAGCCAGTCACCGTCTTCGCGCAAGGCGAACTGCAACCCAGCCTGCAAGTGCTTCAAGGTAGTACCAGAGATGCCAGTCAAGTTCTCCGCAGTGATGTCATCCTGAACGTTTCCAAAAATGCGCGTGCGGAATGCCTCCAACCAGGCTTCCACTTGTGTGGTTCGCTCCGCATTCATCGAAATGATTGGCCACACTTTTCTGGACGGTCCTCGCAACAACAACCAGCGCAAGGTCTGCCGGGTATCGAAATCGATGTGTTCCATGCTCTCCAGATCATCCACCAATAACAGGATGGACTGCTGGCTGCCTTTGTTGGCATGTGCCCAACCGGATAGCGAACTCAAGAAGTCGATCGCAGAGTCATGATAGGTGGGGAAGATGCCCACACAATGTTCTAGTTCTGTCAGATGCTCCCATTCATCGGGATAGTTGGTGATCACGCCAAATTGGACCTCCCCTACATCGTGCATGTCCGCAGCAGCCTGTGCGATCATCTGTAACAGACTCGTCTTGCCAGCACCGGGGTCAGCCGCCACCAGCAATGGACCCGGATGTGGATCGTGCAAATTGAGCAGCACCGGCAGTCCATCGGATGCCAATCCCAGGAGCATTGCTTCCCGCGGCAGCGGTCCCAGCTCGGACAACGAAACTGCCAGAGAGGGCGGCGCAGGTCTGAGCGTAGCTTGATCCGTGTCAGGTGAGACAGACTCACGAGCTTCTTCAGCCGCTGCGATCTCGGGTTGGAGTTCGGTCAGGGCTTCGAGCATCATAGAGAAGTTGCGCAGAGGGTTGTCCATAAGGTGTTCCTGTAGGGTACTCATAAATAATAGAACTTATGTTCTATATCTTACAGCATCTTGTCCCCCATGTCAAGGAAAATCTTGCTTACCCAGCGGTGCAGAAAACCAACTTGGCGAAAAAGCAAAGGATGAGTCAGGCGCGAGACGAGCAAGAACAGGCGTGGATCAAGCTCCCACAAATGGGTGGCGAAGGCCGCATAGGATGTCAACAGAAAAAAACGAGTGGGGACCAGGGTAGGATAAAATAAGAAGCACGGCATGTCAGATTCACAACGAGGTTCTGCCTGGTAGCGGCCAA
>JASFRG010000188.1:0-8509 GCA_050115035.1 Anaerolineales bacterium
GATCATAGCCAAAGGGCTCTACATTTCCATAACCCAATTCGCTGGATGCCACATAACCAGCTGCCGGAACGCCATGGCCGTCAAACAGCGCGTCAATGATGGCGTCTACGTCAACGGCGTAGTTCATCGCCTGACGTACTTTGGCATCCATCGTGGGCTGGTCTAAACCAGTGGTGAGGTTATTGAAGGCAATATAGTAAATTCGGGTGACCGGGTAGCTAATGACGGTCACACCTTCAACGCCATCCAGGCTTGCGGCTTCCTCAGAGGAGAGACGACCAACGATATCCACTTCATCAGCCGAAACAGCAGCCACACGGGTGGCAGATTCGGGGATCGGGCGGAAGATTAAGGTCTCAACCTTAGGGTAGCCTTCCTGCCAGTAGTCTGGATTAGCAGTATAGGTAATATGATCGCCTTTGACCCATTCCACGAACATGAAGGGGCCGGTACCAATGGGGTGCTCCTGGAAACCATCCAACCCAACTTCGGCGTAGTATTCGTTGGGAATAATATCCCAGAAGTCGAAAATTGTGTCGAACAGTTCCGGATTCGGGGCTTCGGTGGTCAGTGTGACTGTATAGTCATCCAATTTTTCAACCGTCACGAGAGTGTATTTGTCGGTCCACTCACCATTTTCTGAACCGGATTCCCAAGTTGCAATTACATCGTCTGCGGTGAAAGCTTCGCCATTGTGGAAAGTGACGCCTTCGCGCAGGTGGAAGGTATAGACGGTACCATCTTCGGAAATGTCCCAGCTCTCGGCCAGCGCGGGTTGAATTTCGCCCGCAGTATCTATATATATCAGGCTGTCAAATAGCTGGGTGGCAGCATTGTCGGCGTTTCGTTCAGCCGTCAGGGGGATAAACAGGGAGTTTGGGAAGGTTGACAAGGCAACCCGTAATGTGCCTTTGGGGCCTTCAGCTGCCATCGGCGCTTCCGTCGGCTCTTCTTGCGGTTCTGGGGCTGCGGCTTCCGTCGGTTCCACAACTTCCTCAGCTTCGACGGGCTCTGCAGCTTCTGGCGCCTCAACTTCTGCGGGTTGGCAGGCTACCATCAGACTGGAAAAGACCGCCAGCAGGACAAAGATACTCATAATCCGTTTTAGTGAAAACATTTTTCGCTCCTTCCAATAGCTTTAGTCTTAGGTGGAATTTCTCGATATAAAGCTTATTTACTTGATTTTCTTAATCTCCAATATGGCCTCCTTTCCATCATGAAACGCATATAAAAAACCAAGGAGATACCCTTGGTTTTCATCTTACACAAACGTATATAAAGCTTAAGATAGCCAGAAATTCAACCGGGGAAAGAATGTTTTTGTTGAGAGTGTAGCCCATTGGCATAAAATTGGAATCGGGAAAACTAGATTCAGCAATATCTTTTTTAGATATTACAAAAAATCAATATCTCTTTTGCTGAATTCTAGATTGACATAGGGATACTCTTATGTTTACAATAATTAACTATACCATCCAGACGGTACAGTTGTCAATTAATAATGCATAAATTTTTTAAGTTTTTGTGGAAGTGGAGTAAGAAAAATGTGCATCATTTGCATTCAGTCCCAGGAATTTGATGTAGATTGTGTTATTTTCGACAAGGATGGTACTTTGATCGAAATTGATAATTTTTGGGCCACTCGCGTGCAAAAATGGGCCGACATAATAGCAACTTCACTTAACTTGGAATATGAATTCAAGAAAGATGTTTTTGATCTTCTTGGTTATTCAATATCACAAAACCGTGTTCGTAATGAAAGTCCTCTGGCTGTGGCAACTATGGAAGCGTTAAAGGTTTTGATGAGTGGCATTATATCCCGGTACGGTGTTCCCTGGTATGAGGCTCTTACCCTGGCTGAGCGTTCTGCAGAAGTTTCAATAATGGCTGATCCAAATCCAAACGAGATAATTTCTAAGGGAAATATTTTGCAGACTATGAAAAAGCTTGTGAATGCCAAGGTTCATAATGTAATTGTCACCAGCGATGATCGCCGTTTGACAGAGATTACTCTAGCCCATCTTGGAATTACGAAGCTTGTTAGTGCAATGATTTGTGGGGATGATCCTATCCCCAAAAAGCCGGACCCAATTGCTGCGCGGACTATATCCGAGCAACTGGATATTAGCACCAACCGGATGATGATGGTTGGGGATTCGCTGACCGATATGCAGTTCGCTGCCAACGCTGGGATAGCTTTCCGCATTGGGATAGCATCAACTCCAGAAAAAAAATCTCTACTTGCGCCCCACGCTGATGCTTTGGTTGAATCTATTGATGAATTTCATGTACAAAGGAAGAAAAACGGTTAGTGGCTTTAAAACAATAAGTTTACGGCAAACTTATGTGAACATCATAATTTTTGTTTTTGTATATCCTATGCCAGTTTATATTATTGGATTTGTTGGTTTTGCTTGACAAACTGCACGCTCAATCACCTGGTTGGTCAATGTAGTGAGTCAAATGTAAAATAATATCCACGATTTTTTCTCGATGTTCGGGTTGCGGTGGAGCGTATTGATGCATCTCTGCAAACCATAAACCATCGACTGCAAATCGCAATACAGTGGCCCAATCCGAATCAAGCCCGCATTCGTTAATGTTTTTTTGCCACCCAATATATTTTTGCCGCATCAGTTTATGAGCGCTGGCGTACTTTTCTTCAGCAGCAAACAGGCTTGAGTACAACTTGACATTTTCCGGATCAGACATTTGCTCAACTGATGCTTTTGCGTACGCACGCAGATATGCTCCGGGCAACTCACTTTCCAATAAGACCAATTCTTTTAGTCTTTCTTCAAAAATATTATTGTGATACTCGAATAAGGCTTCAATGAGGGCTTCTTTTGTTTCAAAATGGTAAAGGAGCCCTCCTTTGCTGATTCCTGCCTTGCTAGCAACCGCTTGCAATGTGAGATTGGTCAATCCCTCTCGCCTCAATATTTGGCTACAAGCCTCAAAGATCATTTCGCGCGTTTGTGAAGAGTTTCGATTTCTTCCCATATAGTTTCCATCAATTGTTTATTATACATTGAGCTTTTAGGCTTATACCACAATAAACCTATTGCTAAATTGTATAAATAGGATTGACACGCCAAACAAAAACTATCATAATATAAATACTATACCATCCAGACGGTACAGTTGTCAATTAATGGGATTTCATACTTTTTCGCCAAAAAATAATTGGCTTTTGATAACCAAAGCTACCTTCTACAAGAAAGGCAAAAAAAATGACAAGTTCAAAAAAACTTAACACCATCATTGTCGGTGGGGGCTCGGCAGGTTGTGTGCTTGCCAATCGTTTGAGCGCTGATCCTGAGCATTCGGTACTTGTCCTGGAGGCTGGCAGGCGGGACTCATGGTGGGATCTGTTCGTTCATATGCCTGCTGCGCTGACCTATCCTATAGGTAGCAAACATTATGACTGGTGCTACGTATCAGAACCAGAACCGTTCATGCACAATCGCCGTATCACCCAGGGACGCGGCAAAATCTTAGGGGGTTCCAGTAGTATCAACGGCATGATCTTCCAACGCGGCAACCCCCTGGACTTTGAGAAGTGGGCTGGCGACCCCGGGATGGAGGACTGGGATTACGCACACTGCCTGCCCTATTTCAAACGTATGGAAAATTGCCTTGCCTGTGATAATGACGATTCATTTCGCGGAAAAGCCGGCCCGTTGGAATTGGAACGCGGACCTGCTACCAATCCACTCTTCACAGCTTTCTTTGAAGCGGTCCAGCAAGCGGGATATGAGCTGACCGATGATGTCAACGGATACCGGCAGGAAGGCTTCAACGCCTTTGACCGCAACATCCGCAAGGGACGCCGTTTAAGCGCTTCGCGGGCGTACCTGCATCCGGTCATGGACAGACCCAATTTGCAGGTCGAGACGCGCGTTTTCGTCAGGAAAATTCTGTTCGAAGGGAAGCAGGCGGTGGGGGTAGAAGTGACGCGGAAAGGCGGACATGTAGAAAAGATTTTGGGAGATGAGATTATCCTTTGCGGGGGATCGATCAATTCTCCCCAGTTGCTGCAACTATCCGGTGTTGGGAATGCAGCCGAGCTTGAAGCCCTGGGAATTCAGGTTGTGCACGATTTGCCTGGCGTCGGCGAAAATCTGCAGGATCATCTGGAAGTCTACGTTCAATATGCCTGTAAACAGCCTGTATCCGTCTACCCTGCATTGAAATGGTACAACAAACCCTGGGTGGGCCTGCAGTGGCTGCTCTTCAAAAGTGGACCCGCCGCTACCAACCACTTCGAAGGTGGCGGTTTTGTGCGCAGCAATGAAGATGTAGATTACCCGAATCTGATGTTCCACTTTTTGCCTGTAGCGATCCGTTATGATGGCACCTCGCCTAGCGGCGGGCATGGTTACCAGGTGCATGTCGGTCCGATGTATTCGGATGCGCGGGGTTCGATAAAAATCAAATCAGCGGATCCAACTGTTCATCCGGCTATCAGGTTGAATTATCTTTCCACAGACCAGGATCGTCGTGAGTGGGTCGAGGCCGTCCATTGTGCCCGCAACATCTTAAATCAACCCGCTTTTGATCCCTACAATGGTGGCGAGGTTTCTCCTGGCACATCCGTAGAAACAGACGAAGAAATATTGGACTGGGTGGGCAGGGACGGTGAAACGGCTTACCATCCTTCCTGCACGTGCAAGATGGGTAAGGACGAAACGTCCGTTATCGATCCGGATACGATGCGGGTGCATGGGGTGCAGGGTCTCCGTGTAGTGGATTCCTCGGTGATGCCCTATCTAACCAACGCCAACAATTACGCGCCTACGATGATGCTGGCTGAAAAAGCGGCAGACCTGATCCTCGAGAATGAACCTCTTGTTGCGCAGATCGAGTTCTATCGATATAATAAGCAATAAGTAATTTTTTCTCTACCAAAAGGAAGGACGGCGAGTGTTGTTTGCCGTCCTTCCTTTTTTCAAGTCACCGTTCATTTATGGTGTTATTCAATGGCATAGGTACCGATGACTGCCCCGATCAGTACGAACAATCCGGCAAGAATGGCTTTCCAATTGAAGTGTGAATCGATCGCGATCAGCGCAACCGCTGTCAGTTGAGTGCTCAGAATCAGCAGTAAGCGGAAATTGGCTGTTGACATCGACCGGTCGGAAATCACTATGCGCTGCAAATAATTCAGACCGAAAAAACCGAGTAAAACTGTTCCACAGACCAACAGACCACTTTGCAGGAACCTGCCCTGAGATAATAATATGTTTCCCGTTCCCACACCCCAAACGTAATAAGGCAGCCACAGAACAGCCGTGGCCAGAATGACCATTATGGTTCGTATTGTTTGGTTCATAAATATTTCCTGTTCAGCAGAGTCATGATAAAACGGAGAGGCTAGGTCTCATATAGTACTAATGCCGTGTCTAACATGGTAGGGAGAAGTTGTATAATTTTTATAGAAGTTTATAGAGTGGTTTTTTGATGTAAGGGCGAGATCGTATGGATAAACCGTTTGCATTATTGATAGAAGATGACCGCGATGTTGCAGATCTGTTCAATCATGTATTGGACATGGCTGGCTATCACTCTGGGATTGTCTATGATGGTTTGGAGGCGATGAAACAGCTCACCTCAAACCCACCGGATGTGGTCTTGCTGGATTTACAATTGCCCGGCATTTCAGGGGTGGATATCCTGCAAAAGATGCGCGCGGATGAGCGCATGGAAAACATCCCCGTGGTGGTGATCACCGCTTACGCCAATTCCGCGAAGAGACTGCCGATTAAGCCGGACCTGTTTTTGCTCAAACCAGTCGATATTCATGACCTCGGTAATCTGCTCCAGAGTCTGCGCGAAAAGACGGATCAATTGCGTGAGCCGCCCTATGACACCGTAACTCATCTCTACACCGAATCTTATTTCTCAGTGCGTCTGATATTTCCCCTGGAACGTGTCAAGCGGCTGGAACTGGAACATTTCGGTGTCCTGTTTGCCGAGTTGCATCCGTTTAGAAATATACAAGAGAAATTGGCTGAAGATGTCTTGAATGCCTTGTTGCGAAAAATGGCAGACCATTTTAGAGGTTTGCTGCCCTCGTCGGATATCCTGGCCTGGTCGAATTCTGGATGTTTCTTTTCGCTTTTTGAAGAGATACCCACGGATGATCTCCCTTCTGAGACCGCGAAAAGTGTAAGCCAGGGGCTGAATGATTTTTTGGAGCTTCATGATGTAGGGGAAGGCTTACGCATGCAAACCGGGGTAGTCTTGTGTGACGATGGCTATAAAGGCGTTCAGGAAATCCTGAATGACGTTGATTTTGCCCGGAACTTTGTCAAGAGCCAGCCAGAGGCCGGCAACCGGGTTTATACGCGTGAAGAGATACATCAAATGCGACGAGATACAGTCTCATAAAGAACTATTCATATCAAAGTTCAAAAAGACCGCTCACGAGCGGTCTTTTTGATCCTATTTACCAACTACATCCCGGAGTGGTATTGACCCCGGCGGACTTGCCAATCCTTTTATACATGGTGACATCAGTGAACGGTTCGCCTAAAATCCCGTCGTGGATGGCCCACGAGCGTAGACGGATACTATTGACCGCTTCAGGCCTGCGGAAAGGGCTGCTCCCGTTTAAGAGATGGACGTACTCACCCCCTTCTGAAAAACCGGCGTGGTAGGCTTCCATGCGACGACGTCCCATCTGGTAGGTCAGCCCGTAGCGCTCGAAAATGACCGCGTTGTGATAATACAGGGGTTCGACGAAGTAAAGATCATGTCCCAGGCTTTCGATGAACTTCTCGAAAGAGACGATTGCATCCGACAACATGCGTAGCCCGCTTCGTACCTGACCCGGAGCCAGCCCGGCCTCGAGGGCAGCACGCTCTGCTTCTAGATTGCGCATGCGTGTACCAAAGCTGGTTTTACGGCCATCAGGCATTCGGTCGACGTCGAAGCGTGGGGAATCGGGATCGTTCAGGATGTATAGCAGCACGTGAATCTGCCCGTTCATCGTATCGGTCAGATGCCCGTACAAAACCGGGTCCGGGAAGCGATGCTCGTGGAACAACGACATTTCCACGTCCGTGGAGCCGGGCTCGAAGTCGAATTTCAGGAAAGATTGCAGGCGTATTGAATTGGCAGCGGGCAGGTTGAAACGGGCCAGCAATTGGGGCGGAATAACCCGCGTATAGACCGCAAGCTTTTCTTCTTCGGGCAGGCGGTTGATCCCGCCGATTGTTGATGGAAGCATAGTCCCTCGTTTGCTTAGCGAACCCTCATCTCCCTGGCAGAGTCGCGTGCGCGGTCGCGTTTTTTGATCGCTTCACGTTTGTCGTAGGATTTCTTGCCCTTTGCCAGAGCGATTTCCACTTTTGCGCGTCCGTCTTTGAGATAGACGCGTGTAGGAATGATGGTCATGCCTTTCTGGCGAACGGAATCCCAAAGCTGACGAATTTCCCTCTTATGCAGCAACAAGCGTCTCGGCCGGACCGGATCGTGATTGAAGCGGCTGGCCTGTTCGTAGGGCGCCACATGTGCGCTCATCAGCCAGGCTTGTTCTCCGTCCGTTTGCACATAAGCTTCTTTCAAGCTGATTTGCCCGGCACGAATGGATTTGATTTCGCTGCCTTGCAGCGAAATCCCGGCCTCGAAAGTTTCGATCAGGAAGTATTCGAATTTTGCCTTGCGGTTGGTTGCGACTACTTTAACATTTTCCACGTTTCGATGTTACCACAAATGTATTGTCCTGACGTTGTGAGGTTCTCTTGGAGAGAAAACGTCACAATGCATGTATATTTTGATTAGAAAAGGTGGCAAAACCCGGGCTTACTTTTCCCCAAACTTTATATGTTCAATTGCGCGTTCCGCCGCCCATGGAGCGCTCACCGAGGGTTCGATATCCCGTAAGGCTTCCAGCACTTCCTGAACTTTAGGATCCAGTTGGTGAAAACGTTCTAACATATGTAAGATATGATACGCGCCCTGACGAAATCGCATCGAATCAAAATGATGAGTGAGACCTTCCAGCAATGGGAGAATCGCACTTTGGCCATGCTTGATCAGCGATTCTGTGGCTACCCAATGCACGTTGATACTATTATCCATGAGCGCTTCGACAAGAGCTTCAGCCGCCGCCTCATCGGGAATATCCCCCAGAATTTTTGCGGCTTCCCAGCGGCAGCGTTCCCTATCTGTTTTCAATTGGGTAATCAAGTCCGGTACAGCTTCCGGACCAATGCTGGCAAGTTTATGACGCGCTATATTACGGATCTGGGAATCATTATCCTCTAGGTCAACCAGGTAACTTTTAATATCTTCCTCGTTGTTCATGTTCTCTCCTTAGACAATAAATAACAATTTCAGTAAATCACAGGTTTGCTATCGGAATGGTTATAGCCGTTGTATATTGGGGCAATTTCGGGCAAAAAGCACAGTTGGCAACAGTATCTTGAACGAATTGGTTATTTCTAGAAACCTTTTCGGGTTCGAAAATGCCTGATTTTTCGGGTAAGTCGTCTAAAAACAA
>JASFRG010000189.1:0-8459 GCA_050115035.1 Anaerolineales bacterium
TTTTCCGCAACACCAAAGATGGCTTTTCGGATTCAGTGATGGAAGTGGCTTGTGCCCTTCATAACTTGCGGGTGGAATGCCGCCATCCAAAACCTGTGTTCTCGTTATGCCAGCTAACATCTTTTCCCTATTACCAATAATGTCTATTATTGGTCAAGACGGATTTGTAGATGAAAAACCCCCCGCCGTGTGGCGGGGAAAAGTTTTAAAAAGTGTTTTGATATTCGGATTCACCTGGGATGGGCAGAGATGAACAATGATTTTTGGGTTTTTTTGGCGTTTATAAGGCCGGATTTACGTTTATCCCCGTTCATCTCCGGTCAACTGTGAATTTTCGAAACAACTTCTTAAGTTTATGGCTCATCGCTTTCAGGTTCGAAAATATCCTCAATTTTGCAACTGAACAATGCCGCCATCTTAAAAGCCAGCGGCAGGCTGGGATCGTACTTACCGTTCTCAATAGTGTTAATAGTCTGCCGGGAGACATCCAGCAGATCGGCCAGTTGCGCCTGGGACAAATCGCGCTCGGCACGCAGCACCTTCAGCCGGTTCTTCATCTGTATCTCCACAACGTCCACAGTTTCCCAATCAGCCACATCAACGACATAATCAGAATCACAATCCCGATATTGATTTGTGCAAATCCCACAAATTGCAGCAAAGCATATCCGCCTACGATAATGGCTGTCCCGGCAAAACCAATAGCAATCGCCTCGGTCTGGATGCGGCGCTGAAGTTCGTCCAGGTGTGCGATCATCATGCCCATGCTCACCACCAGGGCTGTCCACCCCGACCACGGTAGCAACGTTACCAGAAATGCTTGCATTTGACTCAACTCCTGATTTGTCAGATTGTCGTAAACGTAAGTGGTCAGGAACAAGAAGGCGGCGGCCAGCAATGTCCTTCTCAACAGGTACATTGGATAGCGCATCTTGGGTGGATTTCGGATAATGCGAATTCCGATTGCAATTCCAAACAGGGCTCCTATCACCAGGCCCAGTACTATCCCAAACTCAATGACCGAAGAGTATAGAAATCCCAAAGCCGCACCGGTAATACCGGTAACGATTAATGTCTTGCGGTCTTCAATCTCTGAATCTCTCTTTTCAATATGGTTTGTCTGGTTATTCATATTCATCACTCCGTGTAAAGGAAACTTGACATTTATAGTGTACATGGACTTTGAAGTTTTGTCAAGGAAACTTTACTTTTTATCAAGCGAATTAGACTTTTGGAGTGAGCCATCCGTATTTTCACTTCATTCGAGAGAATCCTGTAGTATCTGACAGTCTTTCAAGAGACTCTGACAGTCAAACTTTTGTATTCTGTGAATAATCCACAAAGGAGGTGCTGCATGAAAGTCTTATCAATACTTCTTACACTGGTTAATTCATGGGCGGCGGGGCTGGTGTTGCTCTCTTGTATGTCCGTTTTTAATTTGAGTTGGGAAGGGCTCGGTTGGCTGGGGGCACGTATCGTGACGGGGATTCTGGTCATCCTGTCGGGAGGACTGATCTTTCGCGATGGCATTCAGCCCATCGGTCCGAGAAAGTTGCTAATGGCCGGGTTGACGCTCATTCCGATCGGGGTTAGCAGCGCCATGTGGGGCCTGCATCTGACGCTAATCAGCGGGGATGTCAAGAACGTGATGATCCTATTTGGTGGCAGCCTGGTATTGCAAGGGATTGCATCCATTGTGGGATTGCAGGAGTCCGGGGGGATGACTGTATAATCACGGGATGTATACACAAAAGATAATGTTGATAATCATACTGGGTTTGACAGCCTGCACGATGCCGATGGAAGCCGCGACTCCTATCACGCCCCCAACTGCCACCGTTAAACCAAGTGAGACTTCTCCCCCGGCCACTCCCACCAGCACCGATACCCCAATACCCACTGACACCCCTATTCCAACAGATACTCCGACACCTATCCCTACCTATATCACCCTGATCGGTGAAGTGAACGTCGATCAGTTGGCATGCCGTTACGGACCGGGTTGGCCCTATCTTTATTTCACTGGATTACTGAAAGGCAACCGTCTGGAAGTCATCGGTCGTCTTGACGATGCCAACTGGGTCTACGTGCAAGCCATCGGCGGGAACAAGCCCTGCTGGGTCAAGGCCGAATTCATGGATTTCAACGGCGACGTTATGAATGTGGAGCCTGTCTATCCGCAGAAAGCCAAACTGCCGGTTTCACCCTATTATCCGCCCACTGCGGTTCTCAGCGCTGCGAGGCAAGGGGATACCGTCACCGTCTCCTGGGACGATATCCCCTTACGCGCAGGCGACGAAGAAGACGAACGCATGAACCACTACATCATCGAGGTCTGGCGTTGCGAAGCGGGGCAGATCAAGTTCGAGCCCTTGGCAACCAACTTCCTGGAAGTCTCATTCATCGATGAGCCCGGCTGCACCGAGCCCTCCCGCGGGCGTGTTTTCGTCCAGGAAAAACACGGTTTCGCCGGGCCTGCGGATATCCCCTGGCCGCCGTATGAAGATTAACATGTCCAGCGAACAGTAGTACTGCATCCCACACATGTCAAATTATAAAAATCCCGCCGAGTGGCGGGATTCTATTATTACATCTTAATGTTGATGACCGGGCCCGTGCACGTGACCGTGCTCTTTTTCCTCGGGAGTGGCATCGCGAAGGTCCACCACCTTGACGGAAAAATGCAGGTCTTTGCCAGCCAGGGGATGATTGAAATTCAGTCGCACAGATTTATCTCCCACTGTTTCGATGCGAGCATACATGGGCTGCCCTTCCTGGTTCTGTACTTGAAGTTCAGTGCCGACTTTCATGGGGATTTCTTCAGGGAACTGCGCGCGGGGCACATCCATAAAAGCTTTATCATCTCTTTCACCATATCCATCCGCAGCAGCGACCACAACGTCTTTGCTATCTCCAACAGTCATGCCAATCATCTCGCGTTCCAACCCGGGAATGATATTCCCCGCGCCGTGCACATATTCCAGAGGTTCGCGACCTTGGGATGTATCAGCAACATCACCATCAACTTTCAACGTATATTCCATCGAAACGACATGACCGTCATTTACTTTTAACTCTTCACTCATTTTTTTCCTTTCTGTTCTCCGGCAGGGATATTGGATTGCCAGAGAGTGCCCCCATTGTACCCTATCCATTTTGAACTACAGATCGGGCTTATATTGTTCATAAATACTACCAGACTACTATTCTAAAAAAAGAACAAGCGTGCTATGATAGGGCTTCTGTGACGAAAGGAACATATGTTTTCCAGAATCAGCAATGTCTATAACGAATTCCCCTCCCGCTTCTGGACCGTCGTCGGCGTGATGTTTATCGACCGAGTCGGCGGCACCATGCTGTTTCCGTTTTTCTCCCTGTACATCACCCAGAAATTCGAGGTTGGCATGACCGAAGCCGGCCTGGTGCTGGGCTTTTTCTCGATTTTCAGCATGTTGGGCGGAGTGATTGGCGGCGCGTTGACCGACAAGCTTGGACGGCGCAGTCTGATCTTATTCGGGCTGGTCTTTAGCGCCCTGAGTACACTCTTGCTTGGTCTGGTCAATGCCTTCTGGATGCTTTTCCCAATGGCTGTGTTGACCGGGTTCCTTTCGGACATCGCCCATCCTGCTCATCAGGCTATGATCGCCGACATCCTGCCCGAAAAACAGCGCGCGGAAGGTTTCGGGATCCTGCGTGTGGTGGCCAACATCTCCTGGATCATTGGCCCGACCATCGGTGGCTTGATTGCGAACCAATCCTACTTTTACCTGTTTGTCATCGATGCGGTCATCTCCTGTTTTGTGGCCGGACTTTTCTACATGTTCATCCCCGAAACCAAACCCAAAGCAACAGCGGAGGCCGAAGGTCAGAGTGTCTTGCAGTCTTTCATTGGGTACGGGGTTGTACTGAAAGACCTGGCATTTGTGGCGTTCATCACAGCCGGGATGCTCATGCTGTTGGCGTACCAGCAAATGTACAGCAGCCTGTCTGTTTATCTGCGTGACAACCACAGCATCGACCCACAGGGATATGGGTTCCTGATGTCTACCAGCGCTATCACGGTCATCTTATTTCAGTTTTGGGTGACGAGACGCATCAAACATCGTCCGCCCTTCCTGATGATGGCGCTCGGATCGCTTTTCTACATGATCGGTTTTGGCATGTTCGGATTTGTGACTGCCTACTGGTTGTTCGCGCTCAACATCGTTATCGTCACAATTGGCGAAATGATCGTTATGCCCACCAGCCAGGCGCTGGCCGCGAACTTTGCTCCCGAAGATATGCGCGGACGTTATATGGCCGTATTCGGGATGACCTGGGCGATCCCATCCATATTTGGTCCCGGAGCAGCGGGGCTGATTCTAGATAATCTAAATCCCAACTTGCTGTGGTATGTAGCCGGGATCTTATGTGCGTTCGCAGCGTTTGCCTACTACTCGTTGCACCTACGTCTTGGCATGCAAAGGCGGTTTGCTACTAAACCTGTGGACGAAGAACTTGTTCCGGCAGATTAAGAATCAAAATGCCCCATCCGCAACTTTGGATGGGGCATTATTTTTGCTAACTGGTGACCAGGAGCGCTTTGGCAAAACGCCCATGCAGACCACCCACCAATTTGATGAGGTGCATAGTCGCTGTCCACAGCAGAACGCCTCCTAACATCGCCAAGGGATACCCCCACGAGGGCAAGAAGAACTCTACGCCATTTGCAAATTGAACCACGGGAACATTCAGGACTTCCTGCACAATTGGGAGGGCCGCAAACGAAGCAGCAAACGCAAACACGGTGACCAATACCACAAAATAAATTGTTCCCAATACAAACTGTATGACCATATAAACAATCGAAAACCAGGTATGCTTGTCCAACACCAGGGTTTTGATGCGTTCCAGCAGCTTGGCATTCTGCGGCGCGAACAACTGACGACGCGGCATACGCACGCCCAATAATGCCTCAACCAGACGGCCTTCCAACCAGGCTACTCCGCGCACTGATAGCAGGAATAACAATGCAACCGGCAGCCCGAAGATGAAAATCGCAAAAGAAACGGATACAGACAACCCGGTCACAGCCCATGTGAAGTAGGCTATCCCAGTCACAAAAGCGATCAGCATATAGAGCAGGCTACCCCAGGCACGCGGGTCGGCGTAGATGCCGAAGAAACGTCCGAGGGGGGATCCCTGTTTTTTAACGGCAGCAGGTGTAAATCCAGGGGAGGTGCGGCGTTCTACCTCTACATAAGCGGCAGCCGTTTCTTGAGGAGTCCCGTATTGTTCAATAACCTGCTGCAACGCGTCCTCAGCATTCAACTCAGGTTGGCTTTTTTGTAGTGCTTCGAGCGCGGTGGTCAGATGTTCCTCGGCGTCAGCCAACGCATCCTGAACCGTGGCGTTATCGCTTCCTTGAAGTTCCCCTTTCAGAGCATCCAAATATTCTTCAACGGTTTTAGTCATAGCTGACTCCTTTCAAGATATTATCAACAAAATTCTTGGTTTGACCCCAGAGCTGCTCCCAGATTTGCAAGGTTTGTCGACCGGCTTCGGTGATGTGATAATAGCGCCGTGGAGGACCGGAAACAGACGGTTCGACATTGCTTTCTAACAGCCCATTGCCCTCCAGCGAACGCAGTACGGGATAGAGTGCACTCTGCTTCATTGGAGGTGTATCCTGGCTGTGATCTTCCAACAGCTTGGCAACCTGGTAACCGTACATCGGTTCTTCAGACTGTTCCATCACGCTAAGCAATACTAACGAAGAAGTACCGGCGTTCATCTCCTTTTGAAATTTTTTAGTTAGCGCATCCTGATCTACCATACGATCTCCTTTCTCAGATGGCACGTTCGGTTGTTGTTGCAAACTCACAATACAAACCACTTCTATATATTATTAAGTTAATAATAGTATCAAATTGTTATTATGTCAAGGTATTAAATACAAAACCCCGTCGGGGTTTCCCGGCGGGGTCTTTGATTACTATTTACTGAATTACTATTTACTGAATTACCCGCCGTCCTGAATTTCAGCGGCGCGCAATGTATTGGCCATCAGCATAGCGATGGTCATCGGGCCAACACCACCGGGAACAGGGGTGATGAAACCGGCAACTTCTTTGGCTGCTTCAAAATCGACATCGCCAACCAGGCGATAGCCCTTCTTCTTAGTAGAATCGGGTTTGGAATTCATTCCTACATCGATCACAGCCGCGCCGGGTTTGATCCAGTCGCCCTTCACCATTTCGGTGCGACCAATTGCTGCGATCAGGATGTCGGCTTGGCGGACAACATCGGCAATGTTCTTTGTGCGGGAATGGCAGACGGTCACGGTAGCATTTTCCTTTACAAGCAGGAGAGCAGCGGGCATACCCACGATATTCGAGCGGCCCAAAACGACTGCGTTGGCGCCAGAAATTTCAACGCCCATTTCCTTCAACAGGTAGATGCAGCCATAAGGTGTGCAGGGCACGAACAGAGGCTCGCGGCCTTTCTGCGCTAGACGACCAATATTAAGCGGGGAGAAACCGTCAACATCTTTTTCGATATTGATCAGATTCAAAACGCGCTCTTCATCCAGATGATCGGGCAGGGGCAACTGCACCAGAATGCCGTGGACTTTAGGATCAGCATTCAAGTCTTTGACCAGTTTTTCCAGGTCTTCCTGGCTGACATCTTCCGGGACCGGATGGTGGAAAGAGGTCATCCCCAGTTCAGCGCAGGCTTTTTGCTTCATGCCAACATAAGCCGCCGAGTCAACGCGTTCCCCAACCAACACGGTCGCCAAGCCAGGCTGTGATTTGCCAGCCGCAGCGCGTGCAGCAACTTTTTCCTTAACTCCGTCACGGACTTTCTGGGCAATTTGTTTGCCATCAATTAATTGAGCAGTCATTGTTACTCCTTAGGTTTTTTCTGTGAAGAATAGCACGAATATTATACAATCTATCCCCTACCCCACAAAAGTGACGAACGTCCCTCATTGCTGGTGCAAAGGGTCAATGTTCAAAAAAATTCCTGTTAGTCCATTTTCACCATCATAATGTAACTCAACCAGCGAAATCTGGTTCCATAACGGTTCTGGTGCAATCGATTTAACGCGTAAATAGTTCCCTGTCAACCCCACCATCTGCCAGCCCTGACCGTTCATCTCCGTGACCGATTCCCATAAGACGGACAATTTCTTTCCGACGAATTTTTCACGATAAGCTTTTACCCCCCCTTCAAATACTTCTCGCAAAATGGCATTGCGTTCTTTCCGTACCTTGTGCCTGACTTGGCCTCCGAGGCGCGCTGCCCCGGTCCCAGGCCTTGCTGAGTAGGTGAAAGCGTGTCCGCCAGCGAAGTTCATCTCTTTGATGAAATCAAGTGACTCGGCGAATTCCTCGTCCGTTTCACCGGGGAACCCGGCAATAATGTCAGTCGTGATGGCCGCATCCGGCATGATTTGACGGGCAGCAGACACAAGGTCCCGGAAAGAAGCGGGCGTGGTCTTGCGGGCCATGCGTTTCAATGTGGCGGTACAACCGGATTGGAGAGGAAGGTGCAGGTGCTGGCACAACCGTTCATCCTCCCACAACTGGAAGAAATCCGCATCCAGATCCCAGGGTTCCAGCGAGGACAAGCGCAAACGGGGCGTATCCGTGTACGTGAGAACGGCGGTGACAAGGTCACTCAGATGGGCATCCAATTCCTGCCCCCACGAGCCGAGATGCACGCCCGTCAACACGACTTCCTTGGTACCGCCGTCCAGCGCGGACTGAACGTCTGCGATCACATCCGCCAACGGGCGGGAACGTCCCTCGCCGCGCGCAACGGTCGTAACGCAAAACGTACAGCAGTTATCACAGCCATCCTGTACTTTGATAAAGGCACGCGTGCGTTGCCGCAGTCCGGGGAGCGGCTCACGCGCAATAGGCTCCAAATCAAATGATTTGATGGGCAATTTCAGGAGTTCAGGAACCAAGGTTTCTTTTTGCTCGTTATTGACTACCCGCAAAACATTGGGTAGTGCAGCTGCTTTTTGAGGTTGCAAAGTAGCCCAACAACCAGTGGCAACGATCTCTTCCACACCCGCACGGGCAACCCGACGGATCGTACCGCGCGAATCCGCTGCTGCTTTGGAAGTGACCGAACAAGTGTTGACCACAGCCATATCTGCTGCATCCGCCGTAGCTACAATATCATGCCCGGCCGCGCGGAACTGGCGTGCCATGGTTTCTATTTCGGATTGGTTAAGTCTGCAACCGATGGTATCTAAAAATATCTTCATTGCTCAATAAAATTTACCACAGAGAACACTGAGACAACGGAGTTTTTTATTTTCTTTGTGTTCTCGGTGAGCGGTTGTCATATGAGATTATCTCCAACCCTGTGATGGATAGACAGGGGAAAGGAGTAACTCAGCTTGCGAAAGAATTGAATTAGCCAGGCCAAGAGCCATCGCTGGGGTACGCTGTTGATACTTTTTT
>JASFRG010000190.1:0-8414 GCA_050115035.1 Anaerolineales bacterium
TACTGTGCACTCTACAAGTCATTACCCAATTCAGTTTCATGGAAAAGGAGACTAAAATCGTCGTCAAGAAGTTTTCAAAGACTGAATCTGTGATTTACTAAATTTTATTGTACTCCTCCGTTATAAAGAGTGTGTAATAAAATTATCAAAAAAATATATGATGAAGTCTCTACACAACCAATTTCTTCTCGATCAGCAGGTAACATTTCTCAACCACGGCTCGTTCGGGGCCACGCTCAGGCCTGTTTTTAAAAACTATCCCTGTTCGAAAGGTGTGTTCAAAACTGGTGACTTTATGCGGTCGGTAGATAATCACCATCATTCTGGAAATGACTATGGGTAGGGTCATTCATGAGTTGGCCTCGCCGCGGGTGAAGGTTCGCCAGTATACACTTCAGATGCGGGCAGGGTACCAAGCCAGCTAAATTTTAAAAATAGCTGGCTCGATTCAAGAGCAAATAGCTGGCTTAATAAGCGCATTAAGCCAGCTGTTTGCGTACATTAAGCCGCTTAATTTCTTCCTATCGTTCTTACTTTAATTCCCCGGAGTGGGGTTCAAAAATGCGCTGTCGACAGTTCCTTTTTCAAAACGCTGCAAAATCAATCGCTCCCCACGCAAACAGCGTTCGTTCTTGGGCGTATGCTTTTTTAGTTACCCCACTCAACTGTAATTATTTTACTACCGAACATAAAGGTGCCCCTCGCGTAGCATCCTGGCAAGGACACGGAGATTCGAACATTGTCCCCGTAGAGGATACATCCCCAAACGAGGGCTCCGGTTTTAAAACTAAAACGCCTCATGGGCGTTTTGTCTGTGCCCCTACGCGGATCTATTCCGAACTACACCCTTCCCTATTTCTAGGGGAAATTACGGTACTACGGGGTTACCTTTTCAAGAATCTAATTGAGACTTTGTAAATCGTCAAGGAATGCTGGTGTTACCTATGACTTCTTATGAGATTCGAATCAACAATCTCTGGGGGACACCGTGTCGCTCCATTCATGGTGCGATATAAGTTTAGTCACTGTTTCCGTGGGATGCCCCTTACCCATCGGCTAGGACAAAATGTCCCATGCAAATCAGGACACCCGCCTCATGACAACCGGACATCCAAACAATATCATGGAGAATATATTGTATTTAGAGAGGTTGTCATGAAAAAAGTACTCAAGTGGATAGGTGTTGTGCTCGGCGGCTTGATCGGGGTGATTATTTTTGCAGTGCTCGGACTTTCCCTTCGAGCGAATGCCCGTCTGAATAAAACATACCAGATTCAGCCAGAGACTGTAACTATCCCTGCTGATTTAGAATCAATTGCAGAAGGGGAACGGCTGGCATCGTTCTATTGCACTGGCTGTCATGGAACAGACCTTGGCGGCACAGACTTCTTTAGTGAACCGGCTCTGGCTATGGTAGACACTCCCAACCTGACCTCTGGTAATGGTGGCATCGGTAATCAGTATGGCGACGCAGATTGGGTGCGCGCCATCCGGCATGGGGTCGATCCACAGGGAAAGCCCCTCTTCATCATGCCGGCGAAAGACTTCTATTATCTCAGTGATGAAGACCTTGGCCAGATTATTGCCTTCCTAAAAACCCTTCCCCCGGTTGACAATGCATCCAACGACTTTTCCTTCACAATTATGGGCCGCGTATTACTGGGCGCGGGTGTTTTCGGAGACGTGCTTAATGCTGAAACGATTGACCATGCTGGCCAGCGCCCGGAGTCCCCGGTTGTTGGTGTCACTAAAGAGTATGGTGAATACCTCATCAATACGATTGGATGCCGCACCTGTCATGGGCAGGAATTATCCGGTGGTCAAGATCCAGCACCTGGCGCTCCTCCCGGTCCAAATTTGACGCCCGGCGGTCATCTGGATAGTTGGACAGAAGCCACTTTCATCACCACAGTTCGCACCCGTAAGAGTGAATGGATGCCGTTCGAGTCGCTCGCCAAAATGAGCGATGATGAATTGAGGGCCATCTGGACTTACCTGCAAGCCTTACCCGAACTGGAAACAACCACGAACTAACCCCTAACAAAATAAAAGGAACTCAAAATGACTGAATTGTCTGCAATCACTACCATAAATTACCGTACAACCGCAGGGATCGCAATCGCCATTGCCATCACAGCAGTAATTTCGATCATCACGCTCACTCTGCTTTATTCAGGGCTGCCCTTCTTCGGTCCCGTAAATGATCTGACCAATGCGGTTGGGGGGCTGTTGAGCGCCCTGTTGGTCTGGCAGTTTCACACCCTGCTGCGCGAGCGCGCGCCTAACACAGCTATCTTCTTTTCACTGGCAGCCTGGATTGGCTCAGCGGCTATCATCATCAACTCCCTTCTGGTAGCCTTCGGACGTATGCACTGGATGACAGGTGGAATGTACACAGCAATTGGGTACGGCCTGATCGGTATATGGTTGTTCGCGTTGCACCGACAGTTTGGATTGGGTGAATTCTTGCCCTCAGGCGTTCTTAAGCTCGGTGTATTTGCGGCGGTCGCCATGCTGTTTGGTCTGCTGGCCGGCCCGCTGCTGGCATCCGGTATCAGTTTTTCAGAAAATCCACCACTGGTCAGTGTTGCCTATGTTGGGGCGGCGGCTGGCTGGCTGCTTTATCCAGTGTGGTGCTGGCTCGTGGGAAGAAGTATTTTAGCCTCATGAAATGGTTCTACGAACTCATCTATAATCGTTTCCAGGCTCCCTGGGACGTTGGGCCGCGGACGGAACTGGTCGACCTGGTTGAAAGCAAGCGCATCCAGCCTTGTAAAGTAATCGACCTGGGAAGCGGCACAGCTAGTAACTGTGTGTTTCTGGCGCAGCACGGTTTTGAAGTCACTGGAGTAGATTTCGCCGCTGCAGCCATTGAACTAGGGCGTAAACGAGCAGAAGAAGCTGGAGTGCAGGTGGATTTTATCCAGGATGATCTTACCGATCTACAACACGTGAATGGCTCATTTGATCTCCTGGTGGATTATGGTACGCTGGATGATCTCAAACTGCCTCAACGCGATCTGTACCTCCAAAATGTGTTGCCACTCACCTACCCCGGCAGCCAATTCCTGTTCTATTGCCATGAATGGCCACCGCGTTGGTGGGAACGGCCGTTTTTCTTCACTATGGCCTGCGAACCTGGAGAAATCCATCGCCGCTTCAGTCCGTATTTCGAGATTGAGAAGATCGCTGGCGAGGTGACTTACAAAGGCTTCCCGGCAGGTTACGCAGTTTACTTGATGACAAGGAACGAGAACTGAAAGTTTCTAGATATCTGTTGTTTCTTCAAGAATTGAATACGACATACTTAAACTTGAACATGATAGTCTCTATCTCCATAAGGAGGTAAAAATGGAAAGTTATCTTCGACACATCGCCCTGGTTGTCCCCGATCTTCGAGAAGCCGAGGAGTACTACCAGTCCCTTTTCCAAATGGAACTTATCGGCCGAGAGGCTGAACTGGAGGATGGTAAATGGTACACACTGCCGGCCGGCAAAAGTTGGGAGGATGCCGAAGCAGCGGGCATCGAACTCGGCATGTTTGCTCTCCGTAAAGGCGATATTGTGCTTGCTTTCTTCCCAGGTCCGCACCCCTCTGGGCAAGTGTTTGCGATTGGAATGGCATTGCCTCAAGCACAAGTTGCTGAAGTGAAAAAAAGATTGCCACCTGACGCAGAGGTTCTTCTTGATGAAAGCGAGCAGTTCAACTTTCGAGATCGCTACGGGATTATGTGGCAGCTTGTACCGCCGGGAGACGAGTTCCTGATGAACGGAGATACCGACAGCCGGTGGCTTGAATTGTAACGAGCACGAACACCTGATCAAGCAACTCCATTCACAAATATGCACGGTACAATGAATATACGATGAGCCAACAGGTACAAGCTACTATCGTTGAAAGCTCCCGTGAGCAATCACGAACCACCACCCGTCTTCAGGGATTTTGGCTCCGCCTTGCGCGGGTTGGCTGGGTTTTGTTGGGGTTGGTATCACTAGCATTCTTACTTACCTCACTACCGGGCTACCAGCTTCGAATTGTCAGTGGTCTACCCGGGCACGGCCCGGTTAGCGACCCTTCAATGGGTTATGTGTACTTACAAGCCATCAATGCCATCACATCTTTAGCGTCCTCGCTTCTCTCACTCTATCTGGCCTTGCTGCTTTTCCGGCGCAAGTTTGAGAATCCGGCTGTAGCCGCTGTTTCCTTTTACCTGCTCTTGTATGGCATTGTGATGACGGGTCCATTGGATTCCTGGGGGTTGTACTGGTTCGGAAAAAACCAATTTGCGATACCCGCGCAAACCCTGATCATGGCCACACCCACTGCTGCACTGCTGGTCCTTTTTCCAAATGGCAGGTTTGTACCGAAATGGTCGCGATGGATCCTGATCGCCTCACTGCCCTGGAACCTGTTTGCGATTTTGTTTCCAGCATTTCCATATCGGGAAGACCAGATTGTGGGATTGCTGATCCTGGCTTTCTTTTGGGTTGGTCTGTTGGGGTTGGGCATTTATACGCAAATTTATCGCTACACTCGCGTGTCTACAATCGAGGAGCGCCAACAGACCAAATGGGTCTTATATGGTTTTGGACTCTGGCTTGGTTACATCCTGATCTCCACATACCCATACATATACATCACCAGCCTGCCGCCTGATGCTCCACAACCCTGGTGGTCACCGGTTACTGAATTTACCTGGTGGCTCTCGTTGAACATACTCCCTGTTACCCTGATGATTGCCATCACTCGCTCCCGGCTATGGAACATTGATATTGTTATCAACCGTACACTGGTCTATGTAATCCTCACTATCGCTACAATGGCGTTGTACATTTTGGTGGTCGGAACACTTGGGAATGTACTGCGGGGGGGAGATAGCACCTTTATCGCCTTTCTCACCACCGGGTTGATCGCTGTCATCTTTCATCCCTTACGTGAGCGCTTGCAAAGCTGGGTCAACCGCCTGATGTATGGCGATCGCGACGATCCCTATGCTGTGCTCACCAGTCTCGGCAAACAGTTGGAAAATTCCGCCCGAATCGACACCACCCTCCCAGCCATTGCCCGGACGATCGCGAAGACGCTTAAACTTCCCTACGTTGGCATATCACTTGAAAATGAAGACGATGAAGGACTCACAGCAGCCTATGGGCAGTTACCGACCTATCCACCAGAAGAATATCCCTTGCTCAATCAAGGCGAATCGATCGGAACTTTGATACTGGCACAGCGCTCTGAGAGTGAATCCTTTACCCGGGCTGAAAAACGTCTGCTCGCTGACCTGGCTCGCCAGGTGGGAATCGCCGCCCACAATGTCCGCCTGACCGCCGATCTGCAGCGTTCCCGCCAGCGCATTGTCACCGCACGTGAAGAAGAGCGGAGGCGACTTCGTCGGGACCTACATGATGGCCTGGGCCCCCAACTTGCCAGCCAGACCCTTACTCTAAACGCCATCGAAAAATTGATCGATCGCGATCCCGAGAACGCCAAAGAACTAATTCATGGTCTTGGAGCCCAATCTCAGGAAGCCATCACCTCTATCCGACAATTGATCTATGAACTGCGTCCACCTACGTTAGATGAGTTGGGATTAGTAGAGGCGCTGAAAGAAGGCAGCGCAAACTATCGAAGTACGGTACGGATTGAAATCGATGGACCGCAAGCTTTGCCCCCATTGCCGGCTGCGGTAGAGGTGGCAGCCTACCACATCGTGCAGGAAGCTATCGTGAATATCATCCGACATTCCCAAGCTTCCGCCTGCCAGGTACGGGTGGAAATAATCAACAACAATTTGCACATCGTGATCAAGGACAATGGGCGGGGGCTACCAGTTGATTTGAAGGCAGGCGTTGGTTTGCATTCGATGCGGGAGCGCGTCAATGAATTAAACGGGCAGATCGAGTTTGATTCATCACCTGGCGAAGGAACTCGCGTGTATGTTCAACTGCCACTACCCAAGGAGGGACAATGAGCCCCATCCGCGTGTTGATTGCCGATGATCATCCCGTCTTCCGTTTCGGGATGCGCGCTCTACTAGATGCGGAGCCTGATATCGAGGTATTGGGTGAAGCCACCACTGGTGAGCAAGCAGTTGAGATGGCAACCTCCTTGAAACCAGACTTGGTGCTGATGGACATCAACATGCCCGGCATTCACGGCATTGAAGCCACGCGTCAGGTCTTGGATCGTGATCCAACCATTGGCGTGCTGATCGTGACCATGATAGAAGATGACACGGTGTTGGCCGCGTTGCGGGCTGGCGCGCGTGGCTACCTGCTCAAAGGTGCGGAAGGCGAAGAAACCTTGAACGCCATTCGAACGGTGGCCACTGGTGGCTCGGTATTTTCCCCTAAAGTGGCCGACCGAGTAATCGGTTTCATGGCAGGTACAACACCTATGTCCAAGCGCCCGTTCCCAGATCTGACAGAGCGTGAATTTGAAATCCTGGAAATGATGGCGCGCGGACTAACCAACACAGCTATTGCCAATCGCCTGGTCATCAGTGAAAAGACCGTTCGCAATTATGTATCCACCATTTTCAAAAAAATGCAGGTGACCAGCCGCGGAGAAGCAATCGCCAGGGCTCACCAGACAGGGATGGGAGGAAAGTAAGAGGTATTAATTGTTTATTGGATTCAAGACAAGTAACCTATGAAAATCTACCTGGGAATCTTGAGGCTAGTTGCTGATTTCGTTTGGCTTTTAGCAAAATAGGCGCTAAAAGGCACTTTTTTATAGCCCTATAAAGATTCGAACTCTTATGTTTTTGCAGCGATGATGACAATCGGGGTTATACTACATTTAGTGTTCATGAATTTTGGTGAATAACTTGTGAGTAAAATTATTTCTTCTTTTGAAATCCGACTTTTTGGTACACCGCAGTTGTTATTGAATAGCCACAACGTAGATGGCTTGCGCCGCAAGAACCGGGCGCTCATCTACTATCTTGCCGCGCAAGAGAGACAGTCAACCCGTGAAAGACTTCTTGCTTTCTTTTGGCCGGATCGCGAACGCTCTGCCGCGCAGGCGATCCTGCGCACCATGATCTATGATTTACGCAAATATTTGGACGAGGCTTTCCAAGTCGACGAACAAATTATCGCACTCTCCCCCGACACTTTTATCGATGCGGGGGATTTTTCAATCGCTCTTGCTTCGCCTTCATCTGATCTGGGTAAACTGACTGAGGCTCTTGACCTTTACAAAGGTGATTTTCTTGAGGGCTTCTCCTTACCCGATTCACCTCAATTTGACGATTGGGTTGCCTCCGAGCGGGAACATTACCAGTTAATAGCTATGAACGGTTATTCTGATTTATCCCATCGTCATGAGGCGATGCGAGATTATCCTGCCGCACTGGAATCTGCTCGCCGCGCGCTGGCGTTCAATCCGTTTCAAGAGGATTTGCAACGGGATGTCATGCGTTTACTCTATCTAAACGGCGACCGCGCCAGGGTAATTCAGCAATACGAATCACTACGCAAATTATTGGATGAAGAAATGGGTGTCATCCCCATGCCAGAAACCCGTGCCCTTTACGATTCAATTATCAACGACACATTTATCCTTCCCCCTGTTGAAACGATAAGTCAATCTTCCCCAACAAATAAATCTACTGATAAATCCTTGTTGCCGTTCCTAGGACGAGACGCAGAATTGGAAACCTTGAAGGGGCACCTGGGTTCGGGCAAGCTGATCCTGCTGGAAGGAGAACCTGGCATTGGAAAAACGCGTCTCCTCACAGAGCTGATTGTCTCGCAGACTCAGGGGCAGGCTTCGACTTTGGTTTTGCGGGGCATATGCCATGAACTCGAACAAAGGCTACCGTATCAGCCAATCGTAGACGCCCTGCGAAAATTGTTGGCACGGCCCGACTGCACGCCTTTATTTACACAGTTGAATCTTGAATCTATCTGGCTGACTGAACTCTCCCGACTCCTGCCTGAGCTTTTGACGCGCTTTCCCAATACCCCCGCCCCTGTTCCGCCTGCGGATGAACCACGCTTGTGGGAGGCTTTGCTCAGATTATTTCAAGGGTTATCTTATCTGGGGGAGATCTGGTTATTTCTGGATGATTTGCATTGGGCGGATACTGCTACTATTGCCTGGTTGGGTTATTTGATTCGCCATACTTCTCTACAATCATTGAACCTTTTGGCTACCTCCCGCCCACTTGAGGGGCAGACGGATCTCATCAAGTTATTGCAAGCTTTAACGCGCGAAGATCGGCTCGTACAAATTCAACTGTCTGTATTGCCAGAATCAGCGATGCAAAAAATAGCAGTTGTTTTAAGCCAAAAGCATAACGAACAGTTATCTGGATGGTTGATCGAAAACGCCGAGGGAAATCCATTCTTTATCACAGAGCTTGTCCGCTATGCTCAGGGAATTGGATTGTTGAAAAAGGACGGGG
>JASFRG010000191.1:0-8414 GCA_050115035.1 Anaerolineales bacterium
CTCTCTATCATCCAATGGATCGCGCAGGCTCACGGGGGCGAGGTTCTCGTGGAAAGCACGCCCGGAAAAGGGAGTAGTTTCGAGGTCCGCTTCGAGACGCTAAAGGAATGAATGAGCCGACTGGTCGCCAGGAGCGTAAATTCTTGTTGATCCATCCAGGACATTCTATAAAAAATCGTAAACGAAAGGGACACCATCTCCATGCAAATCAGCGAACATAAAATCGAGGGTCAACTTCAACCTAACTCGCGTCACTGTTTCATTTGTGGCCTAGAAAATCCGGTCGGCTTAAAATTACGCATTTATCAAACCGCACCCGGTGTGATCGAAACAACCTACACCGCGCCGGATCACTTCCAGGGCTATCCAGGTGTGCTGCACGGCGGTATCGTTGCAACCATCCTGGATGAAATTTCGGGGCGGGCGCACATGGGCGACCCTTCGGAACCGCGCTTCATGTTCACCGGCAAAATCGAAGTGAAATATCGAAAGAACGTGCCGATTGGGAAACCGCTTAAGATTATCGGCAAGGCGGGGAAGTCCAAGGGCAAAATGGCCGAGGGCTGGGCTGGTATATACAATGAAAATGAAATACTGTTGGCTGAAGCCAAAACGCTGTTAATCGATGTGCCGGATGATCTGCTGGATTCTGCTAACCTGGAAGAACTAGGCTGGAAAATCTATCCCGATTAGCATTTCCCACACGATTTTCAATAGAAATTCCCTGTTACTTTTTATAACCCTCCTGCAACATATTAACGTGCGCACAACATTACAGGAGGTTTATGAGCACCCTGATGAATATCCAAACCAAAGAGCCGCTCAGCAATGATGTCCATCTGGCGCATCAAGCCCGCGCCAATGCTGATGCCTTTGCCGAGTTATATCGCCGTCATGTCAACAGCGTTTACCGCTACCACATGGCGCATACCGGCAATGTCAAGGATGCGGAGGATTTGACTTCGCAAACCTTCATGGCTGCGCTGGAGGGTATCCACTCCTATCGGGGAACGGGATCATTTAGGGCCTGGATCATGGGTATCGCTTCTCGCAAACGAGCGCTGTTCTTCCGCGGGAGCAGGCCCGAGATTCCGCTGGAGGCGGCGCATCACATCCCGACCCCCAGCCTGCCGACCGACAAAGCAGCCGCTCGTCGTCTGCAAATGGACCAGGTCCATCACGCCTTGAGACAGATCAGCCCCGAACGTGCTGAAGCGCTTATCCTGTGTTTCTTCGGTGGGCTTAATGCGGCTGAAGCCGGGCGTGTGCTCGGCAAAAGCGAAGCGGCCGTTAAAATGCTCATCTCGCGCGGTCTGCACGACCTGCGTACCCGGACCTCCCTCGCCCTGGAGGTGATGTATGAATAAAGATTTCCTGAACCAACTCCCGGCCGATGAACAGCCGGTTGCAAAGAAATTACAGGCTGTTGCAGAAAACATTCAAACGCAAACTTCATTTCAAGCCAAGCTGGAATCGCAATTGCGGGAAACTCACATCGAAAAAATGAATCCCACACCCAACTGGCAGACAAAAATTCTCCCATCCCTCGGGTGGGCAATTCTGATTGTCGGGGCTGTATTTTTACTGAACTGGGCTCTGCGATCTCTGCTTCCCAAACAAGTGCCAGCCACGAACGGTACACCAAACCCCGAGATACCAACAGCCTCGGTTCCCGCTCCGGTCATTGAGGAAGTTGTTCCCACCCCCTCCGGTGAGGAATATGACTGGCGTGGGATGAAATTGTATCTGGATGCTTCATTCCCCCCTGCCCCAGCACAGGTTGGGTTATATGAGGCGCAACTGGATCGCCATGCTACGTTGGATTCTGCGCGCGCGTTAGCAATACAATTTGGCATGGATAGACAAATTTACGAAACGCCTTCCGAACTGGGTGACAGTGATACAACCGATTTCCTGATCGTAGACGGGAACCAACGCTTGCGGGTGCGTTCGAACCTGTATTTCTCGTATTACCCTGATTATCCACGCTGGAACAAAACCGTAGCCGGACAAAAGCCTGATCAATCCACGGCAGAGAATTTGATCGATGACTTCCTGGGTTCACACGGATTCGATTTTGACTACAAAGTCGAGGATGCGGGACTTTACGATGGCTACTACGCCCTGCCGCTCACCCCGGAAGGACTTCCCATTCACCACAATCATTTCAGTGCCGCAGGGTTTTTGTTCCGTTTCGATCAGGATGAAATTCTGGCAGTGGAAGCCAGCCTGGTAACCTACTCTCTGGTCGATAACTTCGAGGTGATTTCAGCCGAAGAGGCTCTGCAAAAACTGTTAATCCCTAACACGACCGCAGGCTTTATAGAAGGAGGGCATTCAATCAATGAGCCGATTCAGGCCTGGTATCGTCCCCGCCCTGAGAACCAGACCATCACCCTTTGGGGTTGGGTTGACTCGCTCAAATCAGCGGAGGGCGGTGCTCCACTAATCACGTTTGATGGATACCAGGCCACTGGAAATATTGATGGATTAGTGGATGTTCATCCAAACACTTTTGTCGAGGCAATCGGGCAATTTCAAAACGCTGGTGGCGCCAAAACATTCGACATCGAAAGCTGGCAAGTCTATGAAGGCGGAATAGACGGTCTATGGGGAACAATTCACCGTGAAGGCAGTGATGTTGTGATCACGACCTCGGAAAATCTAACGCTAGTGTTACCGGATATTCCTTCAGATCTTCCATTGCCGATGGAAAATGCCTTAGTGGAAGGAATAATACGCGCTGACACATTTGAGATTGAGTGGGAATCAATCGACACCCGTATGCAAGGTGGCGGAGGTGGTGGCGGCGGAGGCGGTTCGGGTTTCTACAAGCCCAACCTGACGGGTACACCTGTCCCGTTGCCGACAGCACAGCCACAGCAAGAATCAAACCCTGGAACAAGCGAATATATTGTGCAGGATGGCGATACGCTGACTGGGATCGCAGAAATCCATGGCCTCACCGTTGACGAATTGATGCAGGCTAACGGCTTGAACGAATCAACCATCTTCATCGGGCAAACGCTCCTCATTCCCGGTGCGCAAGAAGAGTCGCTCATCGGTCAGAAGCTTGACGGTCAACGCGGAACCTTGACGGTCACAATCATCAACAAGCAGGATGGGAGTCAAGATGTCGACTACAGACTGCAAGTTGAAAACAGAGAGATTCAGTACCAGCTAATGAGACTCGAGGGAGAGGCTCTGGACGAACTCCAGACTCGAAACAATCTACCCATTGATATCTGGGGGGCAGTAGAACGATACGACACGGACCTCGGTATGCGCATCCCTGTCATTAACGTGGAGCGATTCGAGATCCCATATCCCGATCTGCAATACCAGATTTATAAGGGAACACAGAGCATCACGACCTTACAAGGTGAAACGATCATATTATTTACCACCGAGGATGGCCAAACTTATGCGCAAGAAAACGCATACGGTGGCATTGTTGGTCATGAAGGCGATCCACTCCTGATGGAGGCGCTGGCACTTCCCAATGAAACTATTGCCGGATATCCCGTTCTCCAGGCCATCAGCATTAGTATGGCGATCAACCCAAAGAGCGGCGAACCCGTAGAAATGGAAGCCACTGCCAACCAGCCTTATGTTATAGATGAGGCCGATTTTCCAGAGCGAGAGATACCTGCAGAATTGACGGTTACCATCGAAAGCGTGGAACTGGTTTACTTTACCCCCGATCAACGTTACACCATACCAGATCCAACCGCCGAGCCGGTCTACATACAACCTGCCTGGCGCTTCCAGGGTCATTACTGGGACGGGAGCGAGTTTGAAATTTTCGTCCAGGCCTTGAAGGATGAGTTCCTGCTTCCCGAAATCGAGAGCATCGAGCCGCCCGGATAAATTCTTCATATGCATACACCGAAAGAGCGACGTTCCCTGAAGCGTCGCTCTTTTATTTTTGCAACTTTGCTTCAAAGTGCAACAAGTGGCATATTGCGAAATTACAAGGACGAATTGTGACAAATAACACTATTAGGTTACACCAATAAGCTCTTCCCCCGGTCAAAATCCACTGTATACTTAATATATCGAACAAATCGGAGGAACTATGATTACTTCATACCATCGACCCAAAACGATGCCTGAGGCACTGGAATTACTCAAACAAACCGACACCCTGCCCCTGGGCGGTGGAACGCTTCTTTCCTCGCTCAAGTCTGCTTCCGTTGAAGTCGTGGACTTACAATCCCTGGGATTGAGCACCATACAGGAAAAAGGAAACAACCTGGAGATTGGAGCGACAGTCACCCTGCAAGCTCTGCTCAAAAGTGAGCATATTCCCGATGCGCTGAAAGCAGCCCTAAAACTAGAAGCTCCGCTCAACATCCGCAACGCGGCTACGGTCGCCGGGACATTGGTCGCTGCGGATGGAAGCTCCACGTTCGCCACCGTCATGTTGGCGTTAGATACCAAATTAAACATGCAACCCGGCGAAGAAGAAATCGAGATCGGCAACTTCCTGCCCATGCGGAGTGAAATGTTGCATGGCAAGCTAATCACTACGATTACCATCCCCCTCAATGTAAAACTAGCTTTCGAATCCGTTGCCCGTACCCCATCGGATAAACCCATTGTTTGCGCGGTGCTGGCAAAGTGGCCATCCGGACGAACGCGCTTGGCGTTGGGCGGATACGGAAAAGCCCCCCTACTGGCAATGGATGGCACCGAATCTGAAGGCTTAGAGACCGCCGCTCGCAATGCTTTCCACGAGGCCACAGACGAATGGGCCAGTGCGGAATACCGCATGGATGTAGCAGCAACTTTGGCGAAGCGCTGCTTTGTGGCCAATTAACCTTTTTCGAAAAAGCGGAGGGCAACATGAAAAAGACTGTTTACATCATTCTATGCATCCTTGGCGCTGCCGTTCCCCTGGCTGCGTTCGTACAGTTTGTAATTGAAAATGGTCTGGACATGGGACTCTTTTTGCGGGAAATGTTCGGCATGCAGGTGGTTACAATCCTCAGCGCAGATTTAATTCTTTCATCGTTGGCGTTATGGGCATTTATCTATTTCGAACTTCGCCAGCGTAGTATAAAGTATTGGTGGCTTGCAATCATTGCAAATGTAGGGGTCGGCCTGTCCTTAGGGTTGCCCTTGTTTTTATTGTTACGTGAATTAGCCATAGAGACGGAGAAAAGGAAAAGGCATGTCAAAAGAGCAGAATGACCCCAAAGATAACAGAACCTTGGGCGCATGGATCGCCATCGGCATCGCAATCGGCGCTGGGATTGGCGTGGTTATGGATAATATCGCCGTTGGCATCGGTGTTGGAATAGCACTTGGCGCAGCGATTGGAGCAGCGCAGATGAGGAAGAACAGTTAAACCCCCTCTCCCTTACAGGGAGAGGGAGTTTGAAGGAGCACACATGAACATAACCCTAACTATCAACGGTATTAACAACGAAACAGAAATACACCCCGGCGAAACGCTGCTCACCACCCTGCGCGGACTGGGCTTCCAGGGCGTCAAATTCGGCGATGAAGGCGGTCTCTCTGGTGCGGACACCGTCTTGTTGGATGGGGTACCCGTCAATGCCGGGTCCATGTTGTCCGCACAAGCCTGGGGCCACAAGATCGTCACCATCGAAGGGCTGGGCGAGCACCCCGAGCAGGGCTGGAAGAAGACCAGCGGCTTGCATCCGTTGCAGCAGGCCTTTATCGAGACCGGCGCGATCCAGTGCGGATACTGCACACCGGGGCAAATTCTTGCTGCACAGTCGCTGTTAGAGAAGAACCCCAATCCCAGCGAGGCGGAAGTCCGTGAGGCGATTGCGGGCGTGTTGTGTCGTTGTACGGGATATGCCAAGCCGGTTCAGGCTGTTTTACGTGCGGCGGCGGTGATGCGGGGTGAAGCGGTTAAACCGATTGAAATCGGCGGCATCCTCGATCTGGGGGATACTGAACCCAGCGGTGAAGATTTGGGCGGCACTCCAGCGACTGGACCCGAAACGCAAACACGCGTGGCCCCAAAAATCATCACGGCTCCGCAAACCAAAGACTGGCAGACCGTCGGCAAACCCGAGAAGAAAGTAGACGCGGTTAAACTAGCACAGGGTAAACCGGCCTTCACCGCGGACATCAAGAAGCGCGGCA
The DNA here is from genome assembly GCA_050115035.1 of Anaerolineales bacterium. GTDB lineage: Bacteria > Chloroflexota > Anaerolineae > Anaerolineales > Villigracilaceae > JAABUE01. The sequence continues at coordinate 6,124 of JASFRG010000191.1, forward strand.
TGCTGGTCGCCAAGGTGCTGCACAGCCCGCACGCGCACGCGCGCATCAAGAGCATCAACGCCGACAAAGCCAAAGCCTTCCCTGGCGTGGCCGCTGTGCTCACCTGGCAGGACATCCCGCGCGTGGTCTACTCCACCGCCGGGCAGTCCGATCCTATACCCGGACCACTAGACTGTTTCTCGCTTGACAACAAGGTCCGTTTTGTCGGGGACCGGGTGGCTTTCGTCGCGGCGGAGACTGCCGAAATCGCGGAAGAAGCGCTCAAAGCTATCGAAGTGGAATACGAAGTTTTGGACGCGATTTTAGACACCGACGAATTGATGAAACCAGGCGCGGTCCAAATCCATGATGAACCCGAATACGTCAACTTCGCCGATTCAGACCCGACCCGCAACCTGGCTGCCGAAATCCGAATCGATATCGGCGACGTTGAGAAAGGTTTCGCCGAAGCAGATCGCATTTTCGAGGGAGAGTACACGGTACCCAAAGTGCAGCAAGCGCATATTGAGCCGCACGTCTGCGTGACCTATTGGGACGAGGATGACCGCCTGGTGATCCGCACCTCGACCCAGGTGCCATTCCACGCACGGCGTATGCTCGCGCCCGTGCTGGATTTGCCCATAAAGCGCATCCGCGTTATCAAGCCACGCATCGGCGGTGGTTTCGGTGGCAAACAGGAAGTGCTGATCGAAGACGTTGCTGCACACCTGACCATCGCCACCGGGCGTCCCGTGATTTACGAATACACGCGCGAAGAAGAGTTCATCGCCGCGCGTTCGCGTCACCCGATGAAGATCCGCATGAAGACCGGCGTGAAGAAAGACGGCACCATCACAGCCAACGAAATGTACGCGCTTTCGGACACTGGTGCGAACGGTGCGCACGCCCTGACCGTGACTGGTAATACCGGGCACAAGGCCATGGCGCTGTATGTTGGCGATGGCGAATACCGCAAATCCCCCAACATCCGCTTCTACGCGGACATCGTCTACACCAACACACCACCTTCGGGCGCGTATCGCGGCTATGGCGTGCCGCAGGGTTACTGGCCGCTCGACCGTCACATGGAAAAGATCACCCGCGCGATGAACTTCGATCCAATTGGGTTCCGCCTGAAGAATGCCATCCGGCCGGGTGAATACCATCCTTTCAGCACGGCCTGGAACGAGGGCCGCGAACCGCGCCCGGAGATCATCCATACCGTTGGTTTGGAACAATGTGTCCAGCAAGGCAAAGCAGCTATCGGCTGGGACCAAAAATTTAACAATGAAGAGTGGCGTTCTTTCTCTCTTTCTTCTGATGGAAAAGAAGGAAAAAAGAAGATAGATGGGAAATTGCGCAGAGGCATTGGCGTGGCGATGGTCATGCAGGGTACAGCCATTCCCTACCTGGACATGGGCGGCGCCTCCATCAAGATGAATGACGACGCCTCCTTCAACCTGCTTGTCGGCGCAACGGACCTGGGCACTGGTTCGGACACCGTGCTGGCACAGATGGCTGCTGAGGTGCTGGGTGTGCCGCTGGACGACATCCTCTGCTACTCATCGGACACGGACTTTACGCCCTTCGATAAAGGCGCCTATGCTTCGTCAACAACCTATATTTCAGGCGCAGCAGTCGTCCGGGCAGCGGAGCAGGCCGCGGAACGGATCAAAATCCGCGCGGCGAAGATGCTGGAAGTGGAAGATTACACCCTCATCAAAATGGCCGACAAACAGGCTTTTGCGCCGAACGGAAAATCTGTCCCATTGAGCGAAATCGCGCTCGACACTTTGCATCGCGAGGAGCAGGAACAGATCATGGGTATCGGCTCGTACGTCTCGCCTTCTTCGCCGCCGCCGTTTGGGGCACAGTTCGCAGAAGTGACCGTGGATACGGAAACCGGTCAGGTAACGGTGGACAGGCTGGTCATGGCGGTTGATTCGGGCGTGATCGTCAATCCGCTCACGGCTGGCGGTCAGATCGAAGGCGGGATGACGCAGGCGCTCGGATATGCCGTCTGCGAGGAGATGCGCTATGATGCCCAGGGGAATGCCATCGAGCGCGACTTCGACCGCTATCATATTTTCCGCGCAGACGAGATGCCGGAACTGACTACCATCTTCGTCGAGACCTTCGAGCCCACGCACCCGTTTGGTGTAAAAGCTGTGGCTGAAATCCCGATGGATGGGGTGGCGCCAGCAGTCGGGAACGCGGTTCGCGATGCAGTCGGCGTGGATATTGACGAGAATCCAATCACGCCAGAAAAGGTATGGAGAAAACTGACCGCCCGTTAAATCATGAACCGAGCT
>JASFRG010000192.1:0-8305 GCA_050115035.1 Anaerolineales bacterium
TTGGGCGTTCTTGTCACGCGCATGGCGGAACCGAAACTGCACAAAGCAAGTCATGAAGTCCGCTGGGTGAGTGTAATGGTTAACTTTACGCTTTTTGTGACGCTGGCAATCCCATTTATCTACTACCTCCGTGCCGACATTCGCTGGCTTGATTGGAAGACCGATCTGTTCGGTGGGTTAGCTGCTGCTCTGCTGCTAACGCTTGTCCAAAGCATCCACTGGAAGGGGACAAAATCGCGCATGATATTGCACGGCGCGGCGATGATGGCTGCGTTTCCGGTGATCATGCTGGGGTTACGGTATATCATTCGCTTGGACGGTTGGAAGTTTTCGGTGCTGCTTACATTTTTCCTGACACTATTTGCCAGTTTGATCATTGCGTTGATTGATTATCAGGAAATGTATTTGCAAGATGCTGGATCCAACCGAAAAGAATAAAAAGTGCGCTGAGTTTGGGTTGTGTTTCTTTGCGTTCTTGACGTACTTTGCAGTTCACTTTGATCAATCTAGCTCAGACAGTACCTTTTCCATTATTTCCACCAAAAATTCCGCATTCTCCTCATCAAATGGCATCGGCGGTCGGATTTTTATCACGTTGTGGTAAGGCCCGTCCGTGCCGAGCAGGATGCCGTGTTCGCGCATGCGGTTCATTACGTAGTCCGCTTCCTGGGTGGCAGGTTCGAGCGTTTCGCGGTCGCGTACCAGTTCTACGCCCAGGAATAGGCCTGAGCCTCGCATGTCGCCCACAATGGGAAAACGTTTCACGAAGGGACGTAAGTCCGATAACATGCGTTCTCCCACGCGTAGGGCATGTGCTTGCAGGTTCTCTTCCAAAACCACATTCAACACTTCCAAGCCAACTGCGCACGAGACCGGGTTGCCGCCAAAGGTGTTGAAATATTCCATCCCATTGGCAAAAGCCTCCGCGATTTCAGGTGTGGTGACCACTGCGCCCAGTGGATGACCATTTCCAATAGGTTTACCCAGCACCACGATGTCGGGAGTTACGTCCTGCATCTCGAAGCCCCAAAAATGAGTCCCGATGCGCCCGAGACCTGTCTGTACTTCATCCGCGATGCACAGGCCGCCTGCATCATGTACGTAGTGATAGACATCTGCCAGATAGCCGGGTGGTGGGACGATCTGTCCTCCCACGCTTGGCAGCGACTCGGCAATGAAACCTGCCAGTCCGCAGCCATCCGCTTTCAACTTTTCAGAAATCTCCAGCACGTGGCAGGCATACTTTGCACCGGCATTCGGATCATCCCGTTTGTAGGCGCCACGGAAATCATCTGGGATGGGTGCGATGTGAACCCAGTCAGGTGTGCCCTTCCCACCGGGACCGTTATGTTTGTAGGGGCTGATGTCAATCATGGTGGTGGTATTACCGTGATAGGCGGCCTCCAGCACAATCATGTCTCGCTGGCCAGTATAAATCCTTGCCAAACGCAGTGCTAATTCGTTAGCTTCGCTGCCTGAGTTTACAAAGTAGCACACGCTCAATGATTCCGGTAAAAGGGAAATCAATTTATCGGCATAGCGGATTATGTTGTCGTGCAGGTAACGCGTGTTGGTGTTGAGAACACCTATCTGCTGCCGAGCTGCTGCCACTACACGCGGATGATTGTGCCCCACATGCACCACATTGTTATATGCGTCCAAATACTTGTGTCCCTCGTAGTCGAACAGATACTGTTTCCAGCCGCGCAAGATCTTGAGTGGTTTCTGGTATGAAATGCTCAGGTTGCGTCCTAGATGTTGGTGACGCTTAGCCAACGTTTTTCCTTTATCCGGTTCGCGTGGCGGGAAATTTTTGGATGGGATGCCTAGGATAAGATTGGGATCAGGACATAAGCTTAACCAGATCCCTCGTTGACTGGGATTGGCGACACTAGGGAAATCAGTTCCCAACTCTAAAAGATCAATGATGATCTGGAAATGTAGATGCGGAGTCCATCTGCCGTTCGCTTCAGACTCCCCAAATGCTGCCAGCCGTTCCCCCTTTTCGATTCTCTGTCCAAGCTTAATCCCGTTCAAGGACTTCCGGTTGAGATGTCCGTACAATGTGTAGAAGGTTGGATGCTCATTGCTCTCATGTTTCAATACGATTCCTGGCCCGTAATCCTTTGGAGAGTTGTTGTCGTTGAATGAGACAACCGTTCCTGCTAGGGGAGCATAAACGGGCGTGCCAACTGGGACGAATAAGTCGATCCCCAGGTGGATTGTTCGATATTCATCGGTGATTAACTTTCCGGTGGCGAACGCTGGATCAACGTAGAAGTAACGTGCTTCGTTGTAGCGTCCAATTCCGACCTGTGCGTCTGATGCCGCAATGGCAGCCTCGATGCGCGGTGTCAGATAAGGTTCTTTGTTTTTGGCGGGATCACTATCCAGCAGGGGGCTGGAGATGCTCAGGTCGAGAATGTGTATGGGTTCGATGCGCAGGTTGAGGGCCAGGGGTGATGCGAATGTGTCTGTATGGTCAGCAAGCCAGTTGACGATCTTATTGCTGCCGGGAAATGGCGGTAAATCACAAGCTTCCCGAAAGGCGGCTTCTGCAAAACGTGGGTGGATGTCGGTCAGCTTGGGTAGTGTTTCGAAGATTGATGTCTGGCTGATGCTCAAATACGCATTTTCTGGACGGTTGGCCTGCTGTTCGGCGGCGATGCAGACACTCATACACAGGCGCATGATGACAAAGCCAAAGAGTGCGGTCAACTCATCTTCAGACAGCGGGTGTACACTGTGATATCCCTGGACAATCTGGGCGGCGGTTGCCAGCGGATCGGGCTTTCCAAGGATAGCATAGGCAATTGCGACGGCCAGATCTGCAATGGTATAGGAGTAGACCATGTCGCCGAAATCGATCAAGCCGACGATGCTCTGGTTTTTTGTATAAGGGCTATCTCCGCCACCGACGATCAGGTTGAAGTCATTGGCGTCGTTATAGATGATGCTGCGAGGCAGGTTGGGTAGCATGGGAGCGGTGTGTTCTTCAAACTCGAAAACAAGTTTGAGGACGGTTTTACGAAGCGTCTTGTGTGCGATCAGCCTATTGTTTTTTTGAATAATGTTCAGGCCGTTCGCCAGGTCCCAGTGGAAATCGCGGTGGAAAGCTGTGTGATCGAAGTCTGCTAACGCGTTGGTAAGTTGTCCGATTTTTTGTCCCAGGTCATGGAGCAACTTATCAGAATGGCGTTTCACGTCTCCCAATGGCGTACCAGGCAAGTACGTCACCAGGCGGACGAAATGTGTTTTGCCATCTTGCGAGTTAACAGATGAAATCTCATCACCAGCACTTGTTTTTATTACATGTGGGCAGAATGAGATGCGCTGAGCAAGATGGGACATAACCTCGTTCTGGGCTTCGAGTATGGCGCGATTTTCAGTAGCATTGGCAATTTTGAGGATGAAGCGTTCGTCATCATCAATAGTCAGGAGAAAATTTTGGTCGCGCTCGCTAGGCAGGCTTTTTGCGGATACCTTCAGGCTATATAGAGTCTGCGCGAACTTGGTAGCATCGTCCGGATAAAAAGTTGGAGTGTAATCTAGGATGGACATTTTGGATATTCTCCTATTTGACAACGGTGATACAGTTTGATATTGTTGAAGCCCAACACAGGAATTGTACTCAGTATTTTTATTGAAGGTAGCGAAATCAGTTATGGAATCGATCAATAATTTCCGCGATTTTGGCGGTTATAAGACCCAAAACGGGACTCGCATTAAGAAAGGATTGCTCTATCGGAGTGGGGATTTGTCCAGAGCGACGGATGCCGACCTTGAAAACTTGCATTCTTTAGGAATCAAAACAATATGTGATTTGCGTTCAGAGGGTGAACGCAAATACGAGCCCGATAGAATCCCGGAGACCAAACCTTTTACCTTTTTCAACATCCCTATGCATCCCATTGTGGATTATCACGGCCGTTCTCTGGGGCGTTTGTTTTCCTTGATGTTTGGCAGCGAACGTAAAATGGATTATGAAGCCGTATCTTATCAAGCCTACCGCGATTATGCCACGCGTTATTTACCTCAATTAAAGGCCTTATTTAAACGTATCTCCGACCCCGAGAATTTACCTGTTCTCATCCATTGCTCGGCCGGAAAAGACCGAACTGGTGTAGTTGCCAGTTTGATTCAGTTGGTTTTGGATGTGCCGTCTGAAATTGCTATGGAGGATTACCTGAAAACGAATGGCAATCTTAAGGCCTACAAGGAAGATGCTTTTCGGAGACTGAGCAGGCTTGGAATATTTGGGATTCCCTGGAAGAAATTATATGCTCCCCTGTTTGCTGCTCGTATGGATTTCCTGAATGCTGCGCTTGATCAGGTCAAAAAAGAATTCGGCGCGGTGGACGAGTGGTTCCGGCGCGGATTAGGTTTTTCAGAAAAAGAAAAGCTAACCCTTGTATCTGTTTTAAGCGAATCCGATTGGTAGTACTTGTGATGTAGTTTGGGTAATTGAAGACCTTGAAGAGATCGTGTGTTTCAGGGTCTTTTACGCTCCATGTTATTGAGGCCGAGCTACCTTACTTGAACAGCAGCTTTAATCGATACAGGCAAGGGAATATCCTGTGCTGGCTGAAAATAGCCTCCATATGCGCACGCTTGACAAAGGATGCGTCCATTTTGATGTACCTCACGCTCATTCATGATCTCTTCGCCGCACAGGTCGCAATTGACACGCACGCCGGGACGCGAGACAATTTGCTTAATGGGAGTGTTCAAGACGACCTCTTGTATTGACAGCATTTCTTTATCGGGCATGATTTGATAGGCTTGCATCTGTGCAAAATAGTGACGGGGTTCTTCAGGGAGGTAGGCGCTGGCACGTTCACGAATGTCATTCCTCGGTGCAACGCGGATGGCGCGCCCCGAGGTTGTATCCACAAACGTGGCGGCGACCTTGCCATAATCTTGGACACTCAGGGTGCGGTGCCCAACCTTACAACCCGTCGCTGCAATGACCCCGTCCACAAAACATCCGTCAGTTTCTGAGATAACGAATAATCGCTTTTTAGTCGGCGGCTCAAAATACCCCAGCATATTCATGCCTGCCAACCCAATCCGCACGCCAAGGATCTGGCGCGGGCAGAGGTGCGAATGATCGCGGGAGGAAAGTTCGAGTAGAGCTTGAATATCCATTTTGGTTACTCCAAATGAGGCTCTTCGCATTTAACTGGGTTATGCCACATAGTCACGGATACACAGATTTTTTTATTGAGTACAGTCAATTTTAATGTATTTCCTTCCATAATCTCCGTATCTCTATGTCTCGGTGGCTAATTTTCCAAATTAAAAAACGAGACTGTCTCAGGAAAAGGGGTAGCCTCGCAGAAAGAGGATGTCTCCTTTCCAAGGCCCGAGCGGGCGGGGGGATGGACCGTTTCCGGCCTATCCGGGATCACGATTGTGATCGGCCTGACTCCCATCGATGATGCGGAAAGCAGTCAGGCTCGGAGAATATTTGGAATTCAATCAATTTGTATGCAAAATCAAATTTTCATCTTCTGTTGTTTCGATGCGTAAAGAGGCCAAAGGTTGCGCGGCAGGACCTTGCAATAATGATCCATCCAGGTTAAAGTGCGAACCATGGCAGGGGCAGACGAACTCATCCTGGTTCTGTTCTACTGTACAACCGAGATGAGTACAGGTCAGGCTCAGGGCTGAGAATCCGTTTTCGTTATGGATCAAAACCGCCGGAACCTCTGTAAGCAGGGTGCGTGAACCAACCGGAAAATTCGTGGCAGAGCCCAGATCAAATTCCGTCTTGGGTACGGGATTGGCATCATAATCCAGAAAACGGAGCAGTCCGCCCAGTCCGAGCGCAGCGCTCAACCAGAGCAGCCAATTGCGGGTCACTGTTAGAAAATCGCGGCGAGATACGTCAGACATGCTCTATTTCTCCACCGCATGGCATTCGTGACAGTAAGATGAACTTTGATCCTGCCCGTTTTGGGTACAACCACTGCCCATCACTGGCTGAAAGGTAAAGTACTGCCGCGTAGCCTTGCCAACCATTTCGTACGTGCCATGGGACAGAACACGTGTGTTCCAAAGCGGCTCGCCCTGTTCCGTAACGATGATCGTATCGCCGAGTTGCAGGTCCACGACGGGGTTGAGTTGTGCCATCCGGAAAGCAATATCGTTCGGGTCGGTTATAGTCTTGGTCAGGGGCAGTTCGGTGGGCGTGCCGTGACAGGTCTTGCAGCGCACGTATTCGATGCTCTTTTGATCGGCATGGATGTCGCCATCTCCCATGGCTTCAATGCGTGTATGGCAATCCACACAATCTAGGGTGTACTCGCATTGGGTGAATTCACCAATTGGCTGGTAATAATCGTCGATCCGGAGGGTAGAGTGATCGGTGCGCTCTGCAAAAGTCATTGTGCGCAGATCGTAATTACCGCGGTTGTGGCAGGTATTGCATTGGGTGTACGGGATGGCGGTTGTGAGCGTATGTACCTCCCCCTGGCTTCTATCGATAGGAGCAGGGGAATGACAGGCGGCACATCCGGTCTGACGTGCGTAGGAATCACCCTCGGGCGGCGTGGCGCGTAGATGGCAGGTCAGACAATTCTCCCCAAATTTTTGGATAGAAGGGTTGGTCTCGCTTGACAGATCAAACGTATCGAGAAACGAGATATCTGTTTCCGTGTGCTCGTCCACAACTTCATCGATCCCGTAGATGGGTGTCAGGTCTGTTTGGGCGCCGAACGTAAAACGGATGCTGGCAATTGCGCCCGCATACGTGGATTGGATGCTGGTCATTACACGCTGGATATGATCACGCTGATCCGCTTCGCTCCCGGAGTGACAGTTGCTCCCGCCACACGAGGTTTCCACCACTGATAGATCGGACGGGTTCGCGCCGCCACGCATCGTGCTGTGGGCCAGGTCGGCATCCAGGGCGAGACGTTCTCCGCCGTGACAGATGACACAGCCAAAGGTTTCCACCGGATGCGAGGGACTGATTTCCGGCAAGTCTCTATGGCAGGTAAGACAATACTCAGGCTGGCCTGTGAGCGTAGGCGTCAATTCAACGGGCTGCGTTTGGCGCGCATCCAGCCACCCGACCAGGGTCAAGGTAATGAGCAAAAAACCGGAAGCTACAGTGAGGGTTCTTTTCATAAGCTTTTAAGAAATCAACGCTAAAAGCGTCAGCCCGATAACGCCAAGGGCCAACAAACCGAAAACAACCTGCGCCGGGCGGTTGGATTTTGGGAACCAGCGGCCTAGATCAGTTTCAGCGGGTTGCGGAAAGATATAGGGGATGAGGGCAAGGATGGCTAAAATGCCCAATGGGATTACTACACCAAACGTGAATGGATCGCCCCACTTGAGCATCTGCTGCACCCACAGGAAGAACCAGGGGGCGTGCGCTTCCTCAGTGAGGATAGGCTTATCCGTCATGGCGGGTTCGATGGGTGCGGGGAAGAGACTCGCCAGTAAGATGAGTGCAACGCCTGCTATTAGCATTGCCAATACTTCCCGGCGTACTAGTTCGTTGCGAGAAATCCGGGAGTAGTCCGTGCGCAGGCTGGCAGTTGGAACCGCGATGCCTCCGTCACGTCGGACGCGGAAGGCATGCCACACAAGCAGGATCGCAGCCGGGATGATCAGCGCAAAAATGTGCCAGGTATAGAAACGTGTCAAAGCGGTGGTGCAGGCATCCCCTCCGCCGACAGCGATGCGGTACAAAAATTCCCCCGCTAATGGGATCGTGCGTAGCAGATTTGTGCCTGTCACCAGCGGCCAGCAGATACCCTGGTCCCAGCGCAGGATGTAACCGGTGAAATCAAGCATGATGGCCAACAAGAACAATCCCAGGCCGAGCAGGTAGTTGAAGTGGCGCGGCTGGCGGTAAGCGGCGGTGAAGATTACGCGTGCCAGATGGACGGCTGCCACGATCAACAAGAGTTGCGCTGACCAGTAATGCAAATTGCGGATAAAGCCACCAAATGGCACGTGATAGGTGATGGTCTGCACCGAAAGCGCGGCTTCCTGCGGGCTGGGGATGTAATAGAACATTTCTAGCACGCCTGTCACGCCCAAAATAAGTGTGAGGAAAATAGCGATACCACCTGCGCCCAGCGTATAACGCCAGCGCGATTGAGCGGCCGGGACAGTGGGTGGGTGCAGGTGGTGGAAGAAGGAAGGGCGCATTTTATTTACAGAATGCAAGTTCTCCAGACTTTGATGACGGGAAGTTCAACGTCAGGAGACGTTGGGCTCCGCTTTATAGAACAAGCCTCCCGTCATCGTTTAGCGGGAGGCTATTGTGTCGGGGAGTACCCGTCGA
>JASFRG010000193.1:0-8243 GCA_050115035.1 Anaerolineales bacterium
TCAAACGTTGTCGTATTGTGAAAGATGTTTTCCGCAACACCAAAGATGGCTTTTCGGATTCAGTGATGGAAGTGGCTTGTGCCCTTCATAACTTGCGGGTGGAATACCGCCATCCAAAACCTGTGTTCTCGTTATGCCAGCTAACATCTTTTCCTTATTACCAATAATGTCTAATAATTCTTACCATTGTATTAAACTGTTCTAAAAAGCGTAAGATGGCAAAGAGTGGTTTATTCTAAATTAATACTTACTCATAGTTGCGTTGACGCCAGGAATGTTTGAGATTATGCTTACCTTTGTCAGAAGTAATGAGATTATAATGAGAGGCCCGAAAATAAGGGAGGTGCACCCCCCTTATTTTCGGTGTCCTTTTGAAAATTGCATGAGTTGTACAAATGTATGAAGTTCAGAAAGACCGATGAAATGAGAAGACCTGTTTCTCGACGGGATTTTCTAAAACTGGCTGGTATGGGCTTAGGGGCGCTGGCTTTTGATCCGTTCGATCGTATGGCTTTATCCCAATCACCTGCAATGCAATTCCCAACCGGTGAACGCTTGGGAAGGGTAGGTGTTTTCCCGGATTGGTATTTTACAGAGATCAAAGCAAAACCAACCGGTACTTCACCTACAGTCCGCAAGATTGAGGAAGATGAGGTCATTGAATGGTTGCGTGAGGTAATCGGGACAGATGCTGTTTCTTTTGAAGGTCTCGTCGCTCAGGGTCCAAGTAAAACCTGGGTGGAAACGCCGGAAGGCTATATTTACGAACCGCACTTACAGCCGATTCGAAATCTCCCTAACTCGCCGATGGCCGCTATGCCCGAAGGGAAAGTCGGTTTCTGGGCAGAGGTAACTGTTCCTTATGTAGATTTATTCATCGACAACCCGCCAATTCGCTCTCCAAGTTTCCGTTTTGTCGCAGAGTCAGGAGAGTCTCCACGTTTGTATTACAGTCAGGTGGTCTGGATCGATCAGATCCGCACGGACGAAACCGGGCGCATCATGTATCGTTGGAATGAAGATTTTGGTCACGGCTACGGTTACGGTGACATTTTTTGGGCAGATGGAACTGCCTTCCATATGCTCACAGATGAAGAAGTAGCTCCTATCAGCCCGGATGTTGACCCCGCCCAAAAAATAATTGTGGCGGATGTGTACTACCAGACGCTTTCATGTTTCGAAGGTGACAGGGAAGTGTATTTTTGTAAGATGGCAAGCGGCGCTGGGGAAAACTCCACCCCGCTGGGGACGATGTATGCCTGGCGAAAGATGTACTCGATCAATATGGCTGCAACTTCCACGGAAAATCGCAGTGGCTATGATACCTCCGCCGTTTCCTGGCCGACATTCATCAACGCTGATGGCGTCGCAATCCATGCGGCCTTCTGGCACAATTATTTTGGCAATCCGCGTTCGCATGGATGTATCAACCTGCGACCTGAAGATGCAAAATGGATCTACCGTTGGACAACCCCTTACGTATCGCTCGAGCAGACTGAAATCACCATGGAATGGCCCAATGTTGGTACACAGGTCGTTGTCAAAGAACCAACCTTTTAGAAAGGTAGCATAGTAGTCAATGGATTTTACGAATATTTCTCTCGGTCTTGCATTTTTAGCCGGTTTGGCATCTTTCCTTTCACCGTGTGTGTTTTCACTGGTACCCGCCTATGTTGGATATCTGGGAGGACGTGCTGCGGGTGGAGAGATTAAGGAAGATGGCAATCGCTGGGTGACCTTTACACATGGTCTGGCTTTTGTGTTGGGCTTTAGTGTTGTCTTTGTTCTGTTGGGCGTTGCATCTTCGGCGTTTGGCAGCCTGCTGTATGATCTGCGATATATCCTGGCGAAGGTTGGCGGGGCGGTGGTGATCATCTTCGGCTTACACATGATCGGCGTTTTCCGCATCCCGTTCCTGGAATATGACACGCGTGTGCAGGAATTGCCCGATCCGAAATGGGGCTATCTTTCCTCGGCTCTGCTGGGCGTCTTCTTTTCCGCAGGTTGGTCTCCCTGTGTGGGGCCTGTCTTGGGCGCTATCCTGACATTGGCGCTGAATGGCGGTTCGGTTTCGCAAGGTGCCTCCCTGCTCTCAGCTTATTCTGCCGGTCTGGCGATTCCATTCTTGATCGCGGCTCTAGGAGTCGGTTGGGTATCGACAACGCTGCGGAAGTATGGCAAGGTCATGCGCTATGTGGAAATAGCGATGGGTGTCGTGCTGATTATTATTGGTATTATGCTTTTTGCCGGAACCTTTGAACGTCTGGCGCAGTTTGGGTTGTGGGTTGATTTTGGGCTCTAGAAAATACGTTGGTTGCGTAATCTCGAATGTATATTTGGGGTAGTTCGAAATTGTTGATGAATAATTATTATTAATGGGTATTTGATGCTTACTGTTACATTGTATATGCGCGAAGAATGCCACCTGTGCGAACAGGCTAAGGAAGATCTCGAGTCTCTTCAGGAACAATATCCGCATCGTCTGGTGGAAGTAGATATCGATTCCGACCCGATTTTACAGGAAAAATATCTGGTCGAAATCCCGGTGATCGAAGTAGGCCCATACCGGCTTAATGCACCTTTCGATCGGCAAAAATTGATGATGACCCTCGGCGCAGCCAATGACCGGCGCGGTCAGTTGGACGAGATTGGTGACGAGGCCCATAAGAAACGCGTCAAACGCGGACAAAGGATCAGCGGCGCAGATAGGATCGTGTTCTGGATCTCCAATCATTATCTGGCCATCATGAACCTGGTGATGCTGTTCTATGTTGGGTTACCGTTTGCAGCACCCGTTATGATGAGGAGCGGTGCAACTGCCCCGGCCAGAGTTCTCTACACGATTTATAGTCCACTCTGCCATCAGTTTGGATTCAGGTCCTTCTTCCTATATGGGGAGCAACCCTATTATCCGTTGAAAGAAGCGGGAGTGGATGTGATCGATTTCGAGTCAGCCACTGGCATCACCGGCCTGCACGATCCAAATGACTATTCCCGTTTGGAGGCACGACGTTTCATTGGCGATAAAACGGTTGGATTTAAAGTCGCGCTGTGTGAACGGGATGTGGCCATCTACGGCGCCATCCTGCTCTTTGGCCTGATCTTCGGCTTGACGGGCCGCCGCTTCCCGCAATTGCACTGGACGCTCTGGATTTTGATTGGTCTCGGGCCCATTGGCCTGGACGGGTTTTCGCAGTTGTTTGCCCAGTTCGAGTGGCCGTTCCTGGCCTCGATTTTGCCGTATCGGGAGAGTACGCCTTTCCTGCGTGTGCTGACCGGCTTCTTGTTTGGCTTTATGACGGCTTGGTTTGCTTATCCCAACATCGAAGAATCCATGAGGGAGACCAGACAGTTTTTCATCAAGAAATTCGCGCAGGTGAAGGCTGCGGCGGATTAAGTTTTATGCCCTTTTCCCAGCAAAACGGTTTACGCTACTATACATTCGAAATATTTCCAAAAAATATTACTCAGGCGGTTTTTACCCGTCAGGGCGGTATCAGCCCGCGACCCTGGGATTCGCTCAACGTGGGCGGCTCAATCGGTGATGATCTCACGCACGTGCGCGAGAACCGTATCCGCTCCTTCAAGGCATTGGGACGTGTCACCGAGTCCATTCACGATGTCTGGCAGGTGCACAGCGCGGACGTGGTTTACGCCGATGCTCCCCGCCCGCTTGATACGGATTACCAAAAAGCCGACATCCTGCTAACCGACAACCCGCAGGTGACGCTCTTCATGCGCTTTGCAGATTGCACGCCGATTCTGTTACATGATCCCCAGAATCAGGTGATTGGGATCGTTCATTCCGGCTGGTTGGGGACGGTTCGCAGTGCGGCACGCGCAGCGGTAGAAGCCATGCAAGAACGATATGCTTCGAAGCCTGCTGACATTCTGGCTGCCATTGGCCCTTCGATTGGCCCAGACCATTACGAGATTGGCGAAGATGTAATTGCGCAGGTGAAAAATACCTTCGGTGCTGATGCTGAGTCTCTGCTTGAAGAACATGGCAAAAGTTTTCACTTCAACCTGTGGAAAGCCAACCAGATTTTGCTGGAGGATGGTGGGGTGAAGCAGATTGAGATCGCAGAGATTTGCACCGCCTGCCACACCGACGACTGGTATTCACACCGTGGTGAAAAAGGGAAAACCGGCCGTTTTGGCGCGTTGATTGCATTGGAAAATTGACCGAGGATAATCAGAGATGGACAGAGATTTCTCATATCCTTCACCTCCACGCCTATCCGGTGAATTTTGCGAATAAACATAATCTTCTGCAGCATCGTGTAAAATAACAGGGATGGAAGCGCTCGTAACCCAGATCCGCGAACGATACGAACATACGCTTGAACGCATTGCCAAGGCGGCGCAAGCCGGTGGCCGTGATCCTGAATCCGTGCGGCTGGTGGTGGTCACCAAGGCACAGCCGCTGGAAGTGGTGCAGGCTGCCGTGAATGCGGGGGCTCATCTTCTGGGCGAGAACTATCCTGAGGAAAGTGTAAGCAAAATTTCATTTTTCGGTCATGAAAGTGGGGTAGAATGGCACATGATCGGTCACGTGCAGAGCCGTAAGGCGCGCCTGGTGATCGAACATTTTGACCTTTTACAATCCCTGGATAGCCTGAAACTGGCAAAACGCCTGGACTGGATGGCTCGGGAGGCCGGTCGTATCCTGCCAGTGATGCTGGAATTCAACGTCGGTGGGGAAGAGAGCAAATATGGTTGGCTTGCCGCACAGGAACAAAACTGGCCAGCGCTTTACCCCGTGATCGAATCGATTCTGGATTTGGAGAATCTCGAAATCCGTGGGTTGATGACCATGCCCCCATTGGAAACAGACCCCGATGACGCCCGTGTCTATTTCCGGACCCTGCGTCTGTTGCGTGACCATCTGGCCGCTCGTTTTTCCCAGGTCGATTGGTACGAACTCTCGATGGGCACCAGCGCCGATTTCGAAGTGGCCGTTCAGGAGGACGCTACGCTGGTCCGCATTGGGACAGCCATCGTCGGGCCCCGCCCTGATCGCTAAGGAGTCAGATGCTAATTGCAATTTTGATACGAATAATAAATATTCTTTCTCAGTTTATTGTGCTGGTGGTAATTGCCAAGATAATCCTGTCCTATTTTATGGATCCCTATCATCCGATACGCCGGACGCTCGATAACCTGGTAGAGCCGATGCTAGCCCCCATTCGCAGAGTGGTGCCGTTGATCGGGATGTTCGATTTCAGCCCATTGGTATTGATTATATTGGTACAAATATTGTCTTCTGTGATAATCCGATTTCTAATCACCCTGAGTTGAGGTAGCTATGACACAACGAAATTACAAACTCCACAATGGGAAAAAAGGCGCCGCATTAGCTATTCGCGTAACAACGCGTGCCAAGGAAAATAAAATCATCGGCGCATTGAGCGATGGGACGGTCAAGATGCATATTGCGGCTGATCCCGCAAAAGGACAGGCCAATGGCGAATTGGTCAAATTCCTGGCAGCGATTTTAGGAGTTGGAAAAGATAGAATTGAGGTTGTCGCGGGAGATACGGGTCGGGATAAATTGGTTTCCGTGCTGGATATGGACTCGGAAACCTTGCATAAAAAGATCGTGGAAAATATCGATTAACCAATAAAAAAAAACTGGCCGTGACAGGGCCAGTTTTTAGATACCATGGGGTCAATTGACCGGGCTGTACAACTTCCGATAAATGTTATAAATTTCGTAAATCAAGCGGATATAGTTTCGGGTCTCCTGGAAACGGACAACTTCCAGGTATAAGTCCGGGTCATCACCTGCCAGATTTTTCCAAGCGGCAGCGTTTCCAGGTCCGCCATTATAGGCTGCCAGCGCCGCGTAAAGGTCGCCATCCAGCGCATCCCGGTTGGAGGCCATATATTGTGTCCCCAATCGCACACTGACAATCGGACGGTACAGATCTTCGGCTTCGAACCCAACCGGCCAGTTGATGGATCGCGCAATGCTGGCGCCTGTGCTGGGGATGATCTGCATCAAGCCGTGTGCGCCTGCATTGGAGCGCACAAAACCTTCAAACAGACTTTCCTGTCGCACAACGCTGAACATGAACAACGGATGGAATCCCTGCGCTTCCGCATCCGGGACGATCAGGTCAGAGTAATACGTGCCATAACGGATGTGACTGAAATAGGGAGGTGCGCCCAACGAATCGGAATGTTCGTCCAGCCCGGCCAGTGTCAGGACTTCACGAGCGGCGAAAATGGCAGAGCGGTACAGACCCAGGTCGAGCATGTAGTTGGCCAAACGGAAACTGTTTTCCGGGCTGGTGCTGACGGATTCGCGCAAAGCCTCGAATTCTATGCGAGCTTCATCGTACAATCCCAATTCCCAGAATTCCGTACCGCGCACAATGCGGGGATTCCCGGCCAGCGGACCGAGCCCGTTCAGGTCAGTATCGGCAGGCAGACTGAAGGTGACGCGCAGCCAGGCAGCTGCTTCGGCGCGTTCTGCTTCCAGGTCAATATCGATGTTATAGCTGGGAGGCGGCGTGAAGGGTATCCGTCCCAGAAGCAGTTCGCGGGCACGTTCGCTGTAGTAGCCTGTTGGGTCAATGGCCTGGGCCTGCTGCCAGGAGGCCTGATTTGCGCTCTCATCGTCCAACTGTCCCTGCGTTTTCCCAATCCAAAGATAGGCTCGCGCTTGCTCTTCAGGCTCTGTGGAGAGCAGCAGCCCGCGTTGGAAAATGGGCAGTGCCAAATGGTAATCCCCCCGTCTGTATTGGGCGATGCCTGCCAGGAACAAAGCCTGCGAAGTCTGCGTGCTGTTGGGATATTCGTCCGCGACGCGCTGCCAGACCTGGGCCGCTTCCTCAAGTTGGGTGTTTATCTCCAGGAGACGGGCTGCGGTCATTAAGTAGTCAACAGCCTCAGGCTGAGTCGGAGCCGCTTCGACAAAGCCAAGATAGGTCTGTACCCCGCTTTGAATGTCATCGTTGTAAAACCATTGAATGTAAGCCTTATCATCCCAGGCTTCAGCCCATCTTGGATGATCGGGATAGTCACTGATAAAGTCTGTCAGTCCCTGAATAGCGTCAACATAATTGCCCAATTCACGCTGGGTCAGGGCGCGGTAGTAGCGGGCAGTGCCATCGCTATCCAGTTCATCGCTGATGTAACGTTCGAAGGCGGCCAGGGCAACGTCGTATTGTTCCGCAAAATAATCTACCAGACCGCGGTCCAAGTCGCTGACAGGCACGTTTGCGGCCACCAACTCGACCAGCGCCAGATAGGAATAATAGGAAAGCGGATAATTTTCAACGGTATGCAGGAATCTTTCGTTGACGAGGTCGGTTTGGTTAAGTTCCTGATGCGCCAGCCCGACCAGATAGTCCATTTGCGCCTTGATGAAGTCATTGTCCGTACGTTCGAAAATGCCATCGTAGGTAGAAATGGCCGTGGCGTAGTCACCGATCTCGACCCGCGTTTGGGCGACTTTGATTTCCAGGAATAGCGGATCGTCATCCTGCGGTGCATTCAGAGCTGCGGTGTAAGCGCTCAGTGCCTCGGCATAAGAGCGGTTGTCGTAGAAGGCATCCCCGCGCAGTTCCTGGACGTAGGCATCCAGAACGCCCGGGCGCATTTCCAGATAGATATTTAAGTTTGCAGCGGCTTCCAGATAATGTTCCTGCTCATAATTGGCTTTGCCCATCAGGAAGTTTGCGTAGGGGATAAAGGCCGAATCGGGGAAATCTGTGAGGATTTGACCCAGCCAGGCCAAAGCGTCTGTGAAACGTCCATCCGCGTATTCGGTGCGACCCAGTCCCCACAACGCAGCCGCCTGGATCTGTGAACTGCTTCCGTCTCGATAAGCGGATTCGAACTCCCTGCGTGCCGTCTCGTAATCCCCGTAAAACAGGGCTTGTTCTGCATCCTGAATGCGGGTCAGCGGCGCGATAGTTGGCATCGGTTCGGGAGTAGAAGTCCCGGTTGGCGGAGGCGGGACTTCGGGCGTGAATGTCGCTGACGGTGTGACCGTGGGCCCAAGCGGAATAGGCAGGGGCACACCACTGCATGCGGTCAATGCGAGCGCTATTAGTAGCCCGAAGGCAGTACGGATGTGTTTCATGAGGGTGCTTATACTGGTAAAGTGAAGGGGTGTCAATGGCCGATTAAATGGATACGCAGTATACTTTCGTTGCATACTGCGTATAGCTAAACAACCCTTATGATTTTGTGAATTTACCAGCGTGGTCCAGGATTATTCTGCTTTCATT
>JASFRG010000194.1:0-8090 GCA_050115035.1 Anaerolineales bacterium
AGACAAGAGTATTTTTCGTCTCGGATTGGATTGGCTCGGGTATTCTTTGAAGAAAAACCTGCCCTTTCATGTTTTTTTCCGCTTTCAACCTTCTCTTCTAAATGTTAATGTACGGTAGAAAATTCGAGACTATAATATGACAATAATCATATAAACTTGATAATATTTGTAACCTTTTTGCAATTTTTGCATCAAAGGTAATGAATGGAAACTTGGAGATAAACATATGAACATTTTTTCAAACTTATTTGGGCCTCCGGTACCCACACTCAAACCCGGGGAAGTCCAGGAAAAATTAAAAAACGGCAAACGTCCCTACCTGCTGGATGTGCGCGAGAAAAGTGAAATGCGCGAAGGATATATTTCCGGCGCGAAGTTGATCCCTTTGGGTCGTCTGGACAAACGGATGAAAGAGTTGCCAAAGAATCGCGAGATCATCTGTGTGTGTCGTTCGGGCAACCGCAGCAAGACAGCGGCTAGGAAGTTGATCGCGGCGGGCTACTCGGCCTCGAATATGCGGGGTGGCATGTTGGCCTGGAAATGGTCAAAATTGCCGGTCAAAAAAGAGTAAAGGACCGCATAGGGAAATTTACGCTTACAAATCTTTTTCAGGAGATCGGATTAGGACGTTAGGAGTATGGAGGAATAAATGTACACACAACAATTCTTTGTCGAAGGCCTGGGATGCGCTTCTTACATCGTTGGCTGCGAAGCGGAGGGCGTTGCCGCTGTGATCGATCCAGATCGGAACGTTGAAAAATATCTGGAGGCCGCGAACGCGCGTGGGCTTAAGATCACCCACATCATCGAGACCCATCTGCACGCGGACCATGTTTCTGGCAACACTGACCTGGCAAGCCGCACAGATGCTGACATCTACCTGCACGAAGCCAGTGGCGCAGAGTTCGACCACAAACCGTTGCGTGATGGTGATGTTCTATCTCTCGGCAATATCCGCTTGAAGGTAGTTCATACTCCGGGGCACACGCCCGAGAGCATCACGTTACTAATTTCAGATACCATCCGCGCTGACGAGCCCTGGCTGGCGCTGACCGGCGATACGATTTTCGTGGGAGACATTGGTCGACCTGACCTGGTCGGTGCGGAAGCGGCCAACGGGCTTGCCACCGATATGTATACCAGTCTGTTCGAGAAGCTGCTGCCGTTGGACGACAGCCTGCTGGTCTATCCCGGTCACGGGGCTGGTTCCTTGTGCGGTAAATCCATTGGTTCGATGCGCAGCACCACGCTCGGATACGAACGCAGGTACAATGCGGCGCTGGTCACGCGCGAACTGGATGAATTCGTCGCCTTCGCAACCAGCGATTTACCCGAACAGCCCGGAAATCACAAACGTATCAAATCGCTGAATCGTATCGGCGTCAAGCCGTTAGGTAAGGTGGAGTCAAAACCGCTATCCATACAGGAGGCGATTACCCACTTCCAGCGCGGTGCTGGTCTGCTTGATACGCGCTCGAAGGCTGACTTCGTCCAGGTGCACATACCGGGCTCCGTACATCTCGAAGCGGACGACCAGTTGAGCAACCGCATTGGTTTTGTTTTCCCGCCGGATGTGCCCGTTATTTTGTTGCTTGCCGACCCGGCGGACTACGAGAAAGTGGTTTACAGCTTGGCGCGTGTGGGATATGACAACGTGGTCGGTTATCTCGCCGAAGGGTTGGACGTCTGGGAGAAGATGGGATTGCCGGTTACTTCCGGTGACATCAAAGACATCCAGCCAGTTGAGTTGAACGATCTGCTTATCAACGGCAACGGAAGCCGCCCGGTTGTGGTGGATGTGCGCGAACCCTGGGAATACCGGCAGGGACATATCCCCGGGGCGGTGTTGATGCCGCTCGGGCAACTTGCCACACGCGTTGGCGAACTGGACCTGGAGAAACCGGTAGCGGTCATCTGTGCGACCGGCAACCGCAGCCAATCTGGCTCGGCGCTGCTTGGACAGAAGGGTTTCAAAACCGTTTACAATGTGGTGGGTGGAACGACGCAGTGGATGCGCAGCGGGCTGCAACTTGAAAGAAACTAGAGGCTAAATAAGTCACCAAACCTCCGAAGTCGATTTTTCAGGACTTCGGAGGTTTGATTTTAATGATACGTTCTTTTGCGAGCCTGGGCCCTATTCGTTAATGATCATGAACAGGAAAGCTTCCACAACTTTTGGATCGAAGTGTTTTCCGGATTGTTCTTTTATATATTCCAGGGCTTTCTTTTTGTCCCAAGCAGGACGATACGGACGATCACTGGTAAGAGCATCCCATACATCTACCACCGCAAAGATGCGCGCGGCCAGTGGAATCCGTTCGCCTTTCAATCCACGCGGGTATCCGCTGCCATCCCATTTCTCATGGTGGCAGTATGGGATATCTAAAGCAGGCTTGAGATAAGAAGTCGGCGAGAGCCATTTATACGCGTAGTCTGGATGTTGGTAGATGGTCTCCCACTCGTCGGGAGTGAGTGAACCGGATTTCTGTAGAACGGAATCAGGCACGCCCATCTTGCCGATATCGTGTAAGAGCGCCCCCTGGCGGACATGCACCAGATGCTCTTCTTCAATGCCCATCCGGCGGGCCAATGCTATGGTCATATTGACCACTCTGCGACTATGTCCTTCCGTTTCCATGTCGCGCAATTCCAGCGCCCGCGCCCAGCCCTCAATCGTGGCATCATACGCCTGGATTAATTCCAGATTTGACATCTCCAGATTGTTGAAAAGATGGATGTTATCGATAGCAATGGCCGCCTGTCCAGCCAGGGTTTTGAGGAAGTCCATCCATTCATCTTCCGGATCGAATTGTTCGCGATTGTATATTTCTAAAACGCCAATGATATTTCCTTTGGCGATCAATGGGACTCCAATATAAGCGACAAATTCTTCGTTGCGGAATTCCATAGAACGTAAGAAACCGGTGTTGAGTTGGTTCAAATCCAAAACTTGCACCACGCGTTGTTCCAGAGCGGCTTTCCCTGCAAATCCGTTTCCCAGATGCAGTTTGGTGGATTGCAACGTTCGTGTGCGGAAACCCTGTCCGGCAACGAATTCAAGGCTTTGCAATTCTGGTTTATAGAGCAATACCGAAGCCGCATCAACTTCCAGCAATTGAAGGATTTGCCCAAGCAGAATGTCCAGGGTCACTCTCAGATCCAGGCTGCTGGCGATGACCTGATCGATGCTCCGCAAAGCGGATAGACGTTCCAGACGACGCTGTGTCTCCTCAAACAGGCGAGCGTTTTCCACAACGACAGCAGCCTGGTTGGCAAAAGAAGTCAGCAGTGTGAGATCGTCTTCTGTAAATTTATGTTGCAGCGTGTCATGCAGCACGTGGATTACACCAATGACCTGACTGTGCCAAAGCATAGGCATGCTGATGACCGCGCTAAAGGTACGGGAATTCTCGAAAGCTTTTGCGCGGCCTTCCCAAGTTTGGTAATCATCGATGATCAATGGTTCGCCTGTCGCTGCCACTGTTCCTGCGGCGCCTTCCCCATAAGCCAGGACGGTGCCCGTGTAATCTTTTTGGGTTTTATAACTGACAACGCAGCGAACCTGTCTTTGTTGCGGATCGCACAAATACAGGCCGCCACCAATGCCGTCAAGCAGGTCTACGGCGCGCATGACAATGGTGTTCAGTAAGTCAGGCAGATCCTGAACGTTGATGATATCAAGTGTGGTCTGGTAGAGAGCACTCAATTCGTCGACCCGCCGGTGCAACTCATCTTCCACTTGCCTGCGTTCGGTAACATCGCTGCCATACAGGTTGACATAGCTGCTGTCTGCGACCGGAACCAGGGTGAGCGCGAAGACTTTGTTATTACAAGGAACGTCTACATTCTTGTTTACCCCACTTTCAACCAGTTCAGTGACTAAATCTTTAAACTCTATTGGAAGGTATCCATTTAGACCACATTTCCACATTTCAAGTAGTTCCTGACTGGCTTTGTTTGCATAAATCACCTGTCCATCGCTCTGTACGCGCAGAACAGGGTTGGGATTCTCAGTTGGGAATCTCGACAAATTAGCAATTTCCTGTTCTGCACGTTTGCTTTCTGTGATATCAATATGTGAACCGATCATACGGTTCGATTTTCCCTGCTCATCGTTAATCAGCGAAGCCTGTGCCAAAATCCAACGATATGAGCCGTCTTTATGCTGCATGCGAAATTCGTTATTGTAGTTCGAATGTGGGGCATCAAGAAATGAGTTGATGGTTTCCTTGGCACGTTCCAGATCTTCCGGGTGGACACGACTCTCCCATTCCGAAAACTCATTCGAAATTTCGTGGTCTTTATAGCCTAATTGGCGTTTCCATTCGTGTGAGTAGTAAACCTCATTAGATTGCAAATCCCAATTCCATAGACCAACCTTTGCAGAACGGATTGCCAGCATAAGTTGCTCTTGAGTATTACGCAAGATGTTCTCAGCATCCTTACGTTCGGTGACGTCTTCGAAGATTGTGGCAAACTGTCCTTTTTGTGGGGAGAAGGCCAACACTGAATACCATTTATCTATTCCTTGTGATTTTTGCTCGAAACGAACTTCCTCGCCGGTGAGAGCGACCTCCCCGTACCTACCAATCCAATCGGAGGGGTCAGCTTCAATTCCAGGAATGACCTGAGTAGCTTTTTTCCCAAGAACGCTTTCGCGTTCAAGTCCGGTCATTCGCTCGAAAGCATCGTTGACCTCTAAGAAGATGTAATCAATGGGTTTGCCCTCATCGTCAAGGATGATCTCATGCAGGGCAAACCCGTTCATGACGTTCTCGAACAGTAACCGGTATTTTTCTTCGCTTTCGCGCAATGCAGCTTCTGTTTGTATCCGCTTGGTAATATCACGCAAAATGGCCGTATAGATTTTCTGACCTGCCATTTCAGTCTGCGAGATTGTGATTTCGGCTGGAAACTCCTCACCATTGGCACGTAAGCAGGTCAGAGGTCCCAGTGTACCCATCGAGCGCCTGGTCTGGTTCGTTTTTCCAAAAGTGCGGACATGTTCACGATGGATCTTACGGAAGTGTTCCGGAATGAACTGATCGAGCGGTTTCCCGGTTGCCTCGTCGGCAGAACAAAGGAACAACTTTTCCGCTGCCGGATTGAAAAGGATAATATGTTGATCGGCATCCAGGGTAATGATGGCATCCATGGCTGAATCTATAATGCCCGCCAGTTGTAGTTGGCTCTCACGCAATTTTTCCTCCGCCTGCATCCGCTTGGTGATGTCGCGGATAACCATACTCGTTCGAACATTCCCATGATTATCGGTGAATACAGCGGTAGATATTTCCCCCGGGAACTTCGTGTTATCCTTACGAATGAAAGTCAACTCGCCGCGAAAATATCCTTGCCTGGTACGTTCCTCCAATGCGTTTGTAAACTGCGGATCGTCTCCGTCTATCACACCATTACGCCCAAGTTCCTTGATTTCTGTCTCAGTCCAACCAAACATACGACAGGCAGCCGGGTTGGCGGCATGGATACTGCCGTCAGGCGCAGTAAGCAGGAAGGCATCAATACTCGTTTCGAACAAAAGGCGATAGCGCTCCTGACTTTCTCGGAATTTGCTTTCGGTTATTTCTCGGAGGGTCAACTCGCGCCGTAAGAGAACATAAATCAGCAGAGCGCTGATGACAACGTAGGCCCAACCCTTGTATGTTTGCATAGTAGTAAGCAGGGAGATATCTGTGATAAGGGCTGCAAGCAAGCGGTCGGAGAGCAGAATCCAAAGTCCCCCAAATAATGCATACAGAAGTGCAACCCGCAGGTCAATTTGAAGTGCGGAAGTTTTCATGGCTACCTCGAATTAATTTCACAAGAACACGAGCGTAATTGATTTATCTGTATTTATTTTTTAAGTGTACTGTGAGATCATTGGTCTCACAGGGACAAAGTTTTTTTTGCTCCATGTCCTATATCTAAGGCTCGATGAAAAGCCTCACAAATTCAGGGAAATCGGGTTTGCAGTATAGCATGGTCAATTATGCAAACAGGTTACAATAATTGTACAATTTTGTTCCAAGGAGTTCACAAATGTCTATTATTCTTGATGGTTCATCTCTGACAATCGAAAAACTGGTTGCAATTGCACGAGATAACGAAGAAGTTGAACTTGCCCCTGAAGCCCTGGAACGTATCAAAATCTGCCGCGCAATGCTGGAAGAAAAACTTGCCAACAAAGAGACCATGTACGGTACGAACACCGGCATCGGCGAGTTTTCAGAAGTGCTGTTGAACGATGAACAGGTCAAAGAATTCCAGCGATACCTGGTGTACAACCACGCTGCCGGCATTGGTGAGCCAGCGCCCATCGAGTACGTGCGCGGCGCGCTGACGGGACGCATCAACGTCCATGCGCACGGCAATTCGGGCTGCAGGCCAGAGATTACTCTGACACTGGTGGAGATGCTTAACAAAGGCGTCACACCAGTTGTTTCTTTAAAGGGGTCGGTGGGTGCCTCCGGCGACCTGGCCCCGATGGCGCAGGCTGCGCTGTTGTTGATGGGGGAAGGGGAAGCTTTCTATAATCCCGACAGAACCGGGACAGGTGGCGAGCGGCTTCCGGGTTCCGAAGCGATGCAGCGAGCCGGGATCCAGGTCCCGGGCTTGCAGGCGCGTGACGGTCTGGCTGCCATCAATGGCTCCAACCTGCTGACCGCCATGTCCGCTATTCACATCTACGATATGGAGCGTTTCATCAAACAGGCTGAGATTGCGGCAGCTATGACCATTGAGGCGTTGCTGGGTAATCTCAAGCCATACAATACAAAACTGCATGAACTGCGCGGATTCAAGGGCGCGGTGACTTCTGCGGAGAACATCATGAAGTGCATCGAAGGGTCTGATCTGAAGTCCGGGACGATGAAAACCAAGGTGCAGGATGCCTACTCGATGCGTTCCACCCCGCAGGTGATCGGCGCGGCGCGGGATGCAATCGCTTATGCGCGTTCACAGGTTGAGGTTGAATTGAATGGCGTGGGCGATAATCCGATCTTCATCCCCGAAGACAAGTTGACTCTGACTGGTGCCAACTTCCAGGGCACGCCGGTCTCTCTGCCAATGGACATGGCCGGTGCTGCCGTGACCATGGTCTGCGTGCTGTCCGAGCGGCGGCTCAACCGCCTGACCAATCCCGCCCTCTCGGTGGGACTGCCTGATTTCCTGGCGCACGAACCCGGCTTTTACTCCGGCTTCATGCTCAGCCAGTACACTGCTGACCACCTGATCGTCGAGCAGCGCATTCTCTCAACCCCGGCTTCGATCCAATCCATCCCGGCTGCCGCGGACCAGGAGGACTTCGTCTCGATGGGCATGAACACGGCCATCAAAAACGGACAGATCATCGACAATGCCTACGGTGTGCTGGGCATCGAGTTCATGGCTGCTGCCCAAGCGCTGGACTTCCGCGAATTTAATCCGGGGGCAGGTTCTCAGAAAGCGCGTGAAGTGGTCCGCAAACATGTTGCGCATTTGGATATTGATCGCCCACTCTATCCCGATCACAACGTCATGAAGGATTTGGTCAAGTCTGGAGAGATTTTGGATGCTGTGGAGCAGGTGGTGGGAGATCTCGCCTGATTCTTGACAGGGTATGTCCGTGATTTGTTGAAAACGATTTTCATTTCCAAGGAAATCAATCCATGTCAATTCGT
Organism: Anaerolineales bacterium; assembly: GCA_050115035.1. GTDB lineage: Bacteria > Chloroflexota > Anaerolineae > Anaerolineales > Villigracilaceae > JAABUE01. Next base: position 7,659 of record JASFRG010000194.1, read on the forward strand.
AAGCTTATCCCCATGTTGATCTTCGCCAGTCTGCTTATGTCGGCTTGCGGTGGCGTGTCCTCCGATTCAGTCGATAGGCTGAGCGTAGTTGCATCTACGACCATCGTTGGAGATGTGGTTGCGCAGGTAGGCGGAGAACACATCGATCTGACCGTTCTCTTCCCCGTCGGCGCCGACCCGCACACCTTCGATCCGCGGCCGCAGGATATTGCCGCCATCAGCGATGCGCAGGTAATTTTTATCAGCGGTCTCGGGCTGGAAGAGTCGCTCCAGACGACTTTGGATGCCAACGCCAACGGTACGCTCGTGCAAGTTTCGGATGGCATCGACGTGCGTGTGCTTGATGAGCAGTCTCATCAAGATGATGACCACGCAGGGGAAGAGGGCCACGATCATGATAGTGGCGACCCGCATACCTGGACCGACCCGAAC
>JASFRG010000195.1:0-8080 GCA_050115035.1 Anaerolineales bacterium
CCTGCCTGCTACAGTCCAACTCGCTTCCATAGGCCTGTTGATGGCCATGATCATTGGCATCCCAATCGGTCTGGTTGGCGGATTCAACCCTGGGAGTCTGATTGACTCGTTTGGCCGCTTCCTTGCCTTGATGGGGCAAAGTATTCCAAACTTTTGGCTTGGCCTGATGATGATCATTTACCTGGGAGTCGGATTGGGCTGGTTTCCCACATTTGGGCGTGACCAATGGAATTCAGTCGTGATGCCAGCCTTCGTGCTTGGGCTGCCGGTCATGGGCCAACTCGTGCGTCTTACCCGTTCAGCCGTTTTAGAAATCCGGGGGGAAGATTTTATCCGCACCGCTCACAGCAAAGGGCTGGAACCAAAAACCATTTATATCAAACATGTGTTCCGAAACGTTGCCATACCACTTGTGAGTGTCATCGGTGTGCAATTTGGCTATATGTTGGGCGGCTCGATATACATTGAAGCTATTTTTTCCTGGCCTGGTATGGGCGGGTTGTTGGAGCAATCCATCGGCTGGCGTGATTTTCCGCTGGTGCAAGCCATTGCCGTGTTCACCAGTGTTATTGTGCTGGCCCTGAACATATTCACCGACCTGGCTTATTCGATTATTGATCCGAGGATCCGCTATGGCCGTTAAGAACACTTCTCCTCAACAAACAGTTGACAGCTTGCTCGATACCGAGAAAACCTTCAGGGATCGCCTGGCGTATTTTGGGCGTTTCCTGTGGCGTGATCGCGGCGGAGTGATTGGCCTGGTTGTTTTTCTGATCGTTGTGTTTGCAGCAGTCTTCGCTCCAGCCATCACCAGTCAAGATCCATTCGAGCAAAATTTGCGAGATGGCAAAATGCCACCAGCCTGGAATGAAGGTGGGGATTGGGCTCACCCCTTTGGTACCGACAGTTTGGGAAAAGACATCTATAGCCGAGTGATCTATGGAGCACGTGTCTCACTCCTGGTTGGTCTCTTTGGCGTGCTGATTGCCAGCGCTCTGGGTCTGTTTATTGGCGCAATTGCCGGGTATGCAGGTGGAAGGCTGGATGATTTCATTATGGGCGGAATTAATTTAATTCTCTCGTTGCCCTATCTGCTATTCGTTGTTTTCATTGCTGCTGTGCTTGGACGCAGTCTGTTGAACGTTATCCTGATCTTCGGCATTACGGATGCTCCAATCTTTGCCCGCGTCACCCGCGGCGAGGTCCTGCGTATTCGCAAATCGGGCTATGTGGAATCTGCTATCAGTGCCGGAGCCCGTTGGCCACGCATCATCTTCGATCACATCATACCCAACTTGATCGGTCCATTGATCACACTGGCCACCTTTGAAATGTCAGCCATGATCTTCTACGAAGCTGGGCTGGGATTTCTGGGATTGAGCGTTCCACCCAATGAATATCCCACCTGGGGTAATATGCTCGCCGCCGGACGAAAATACATGACCAGCTATCCCTGGATGGCAGCGTTCCCAGGGTTGGCAATTATGTTCACATCCCTGGGAATGAACTTGTTGGGCGACTGGTTAAGGGATGTGCTTGATCCGCGCCTGCGTAGATCGAGAAAGTGAGGAGGTAAACATGTCAAAAATACTGGAAGTAAAAAACCTCGTCACCAAGTTTTACACATTGGATGGTGTAGTCAATGCCGTTAACGGTGTTAGCTTCGATTTGGAGGAAGGGGAAACTCTCGCGATTGTAGGGGAAAGCGGTAGCGGAAAAAGCGTGACCATGATGTCATTGTTGGGCTTGATTCCCATGCCACCCGGTAAGATAGAAAGCGGTTCGGCTCACTTCACAGGGACTGGTGGTCGTCGCGATTTACTCAAAATGTCACCCGAGCAACTGCGTAATGTGCGCGGAGGCCAGATTGGTTTCGTTTTCCAGGATCCTATCTCCACACTAAACCCAATTCTTACCATCGGTGAACAAATCTCTGAAACTCTCACTCGCCACAAGGGTTTATCCAAAGAAGCTGCTCGGGAAAAAACAATCGAGCTCCTAGCCCAAGTGGGCATTCCTGATCCTGAATTACGTTACAAGGCCTATCCATTCCAATTCTCCGGTGGCATGCGTCAGCGGGTAGTGATCGCCATTGCTATTGCCTGTACACCCCAAATCATTATCGCCGATGAGCCGACCACTGCTCTCGATGTTACTGTTCAGGCCCAGATCGTGGACCTGTTCAAACAACTGCGTGAAGCTTTGGGTGTAGCGGTGATCTGGATTACCCATGATCTGGGCGTTGTAGCCGGGCTGGCCGAGCGTGTATTGGTCATGTACGGTGGAAAACCGGTCGAGGTCGCTCCGGTCGATGATCTATATGAACATCCCCAGCATCCCTATACATTGGGATTGCTGGGCGCTTTGCCCAGGCTGGAATCCAGGGAATCAAAGCGATTGGTGAGCATCAAAGGTTCGCCTCCTGACCTGCTCATACCGCTGCAACATTGTCCTTTTGCCTGGCGATGTGATTATGTCTTTGACCGATGCTGGCAGGAAATCCCTGACCTGATAACAGTCGGCGAGCGGCACCAAACAGCTTGTTTTTATGATCTAGAGAGAGGAGAGCCGCGAGATGTCTGAGAATGGCAAACTTCTTGAAGTAATAAATCTCAGAAAATACTTTCCAATAATCGGTGGCCTGCTTGGTCGTCAGATTGGCGCGGTAAAGGCTGTAGATGGCGTTTCATTTGACATTACAAGAGGTGAAACATTAGGGATGGTCGGGGAGAGTGGGTGCGGCAAGTCCACAGCTGGGCGAGCCATCCTGCACCTGCTCAAGCCCACTGAAGGTCAGGTACTTTTTGAAGGCAGAGATTTGACGTCCATGAGCCCTGAGGAGCTGCGACTTCTTCGCCAAAAAATGCAAATGATTTTCCAGGATCCGTATGCAACGCTTAATCCGCGTCATTCTGTTCTAAAAATCGTCGGTGAGCCCCTGGTGATTCACGGAATCATGAAGAAAGGCAGTAAGGAGTTGAAAGACCGCGTTGCTGAGTTACTCGAACTGGTGGGAATGGAACCCGCCTACATGAGGCGGTTTCCTCACGAATTCTCCGGTGGTCAACGACAACGAATCGGTATCGCTCGCGCCCTTTCACTTGATCCAAGTTTTATTGTTTGCGATGAACCGATTTCGGCATTGGATGTATCGATCCAGGCCCAGGTTGTAAACTTGATGCAGGATTTACAGGAGCAATTGGGGATGGCATACCTTTTTATTGCTCATGACCTGAGCATGGTGAAACATATCTCACACCGTATTGTCGTGATGTATCTGGGTAAGGTCATGGAGTTAGCCGAACGCAACACTCTTTTTGACGATCCTTTACACCCTTACACACAATCCCTCAACTCAGCTGTTCCAGAGCCCAACCCAAAAACTGAGAGAGAACGGCAACGCTTCATCCTTAAAGGCGATCCGCCTAGCCCGGCCAATCCGCCATCGGGGTGTGTGTTCCACACTCGTTGCCCGTTAGCGGTAGAAAAGTGTATTACTGATGAGCCAGTATTTTCTGAAATATATCCCAGACATTTTGTAGCCTGCCATTTGGCTGATCAAAAAGGTGGCAGCAAGATAGAACAACAGACACCCATGGCCTCGGCAAATTCCTGAGGAGTTCACCATGAAATTTCCTTTAGATGTTGATGTTCATTGCGCTGATGGTCTTTGCGGTCGTTCGACTCATATTATCCTGAATCCTGTCACAGAACAGGTCAGTCACATTGTTGTGAAGGAAGATCAGCCACCTGGCGTTGAACGGCTGGTTTCGGTCAAGCTTATCGCCAGTACAGCTGCTGAAGTCATTTTGCTCAGTTGTACGAAGGAGATTTTTGCAAAACTGGAACCTTTCAACCAACCCGATTTTATCTATACGGATGTTCCCCAGCATGCCACCGACCCAAGCCTGACCTTGCTATGGCCCTTTGTGGTACCGGTAAAACGAATTGTCGATGATAAGGTCAGGCGCATTCCGCCCGGGGAGCTGGCTGTGCGTCGAGGGGCTCGTGTGCGCGCTACTGATGGGTGGGTCGGCCGAGTGGACGAATTTGTCGTCGGTCCGGTCAGCGGAAACATCACACACCTAGTTCTCAGAGAAGGTCATCCCTGGAAAGAAAAAGATATAACGATTCCCGTGGATCAAATTGACCACATTAAAGAAAACACTGTTTATCTGAAAATAGATAAAAATACCATTGCGTCAATGCCAAGTGTGGCTGTGAAGCGGCGCTGGAAATAAATAAGCGAATTTTTTGCGAAAAATTTATGTGTTCTGGTTTTCAATGTGTATAATAATATTGGCCTACATCATAAACTTTACATCGCTCAACATATCCCTGCATGAGAAGGATTTGCTGTGACCAAACTTTTCTTTGCGACAGACATTCACGGTTCGGATATTTGTTGGAGCAAGTTTCTCAATGCGGGGAAATTCTACGAAGTGGATATTCTCATCCTGGGCGGCGACATGACCGGCAAAGCGGTGGTGCCGTTCATTCATCAGGGCGGCAAGAATTACAAGGTCTCATTACTCGAGCAGGATTTCCCGGTCACAAACGATGAAGAACTCGCAGATATACAAAAGCGCGTGCGCAGCCGTGGTTATTATCCCTACCTGACCAATCCTGATGAGATGGCCGAGTTGGAAAATGATCCCAACAGAGTACATCAAATCTTTTTGCAGGAAGTATTAAATACTTTCCAGCGCTGGATGGATCTGGCCGACAAAAAACTGGACGGCTCCGGCATGCAGGTTTATTGCTGCCCCGGCAACGATGACATGTTCGAAGTGGATAAGATCGTTCACGCCTCCAAAAGCGTGACCCTGGCCGAAGGGCTTGTGATTCCTATTGACGATAATCACGAGATGATCTCGTCAGGGTGGTCGAACAGGACGCCCTGGGACACGCACCGTGAAGAGGACGAGGAGCAGCTCAAAGTCCGGTATGAAGCGATGATCTCCAAACTCGAGAACCCGCGTAACGCCATTTTCAACATCCATGTGCCTCCGTACAAATCCGGTCTGGATGAGGCTCCCGAATTGGACGAGGAACTGCGTCCCGTGCTGGCGGGTCAATTGCTCAAACCTGTCGGCTCGACTGCGTTGCGCAAAGTCATAGAGGAGACGAAACCTTTGCTCGGTCTGCACGGGCACATCCACGAGGGGCGCGGCGCGACCCGGATTCGCAAGACGCTGTGCATCAACCCCGGTTCGATGTACGAACAGGGGACTTTATTGGGCGCAATTATCACTCTTGGAAAAAATAAGATCAAAAATTACGTGCTGACTACAGGTTAACTGTTTTGGGTTTTGCGTGTTACATCTTTTGTAGCACGTTCACACTATTAGGAGTTACGCAGTTGAATGGGAGAAGCCCTATTTTCGGTATCTTTTGCGAACTGTGTAATTTCTAACCATATTCCCTAAGGAGGAGTGTCCCATGAGTAACTTGTTCATCCGTAAAGCGACCGGCCTGGTGCGTTCATGGTCGGTCATGGACGCGTTCGTTTACGCGTTCTTTTCGATTAACCTCGTCACGCTCGGATTGTACAGTTTCAGCCAGATGTACTACTTCGAGGGCGGGATGATCAATGCATTGATTATCAGCGCGATTTTCATCTTTTTTGAAGTCATCGTATATGCCGGCCTGATCGCCGTCATGCCCCGCTCTGGTGGGGATTATGTCTGGCAAAGCCGTATCCTGGGCGGCGCGGTGGGCTTTATCCTGGCCGTCACAGGCTGGTGGTTCATCCTGTGGTTATGGGTGCCTCTCTACGGTGATATGTTCCGGCATATCGTGCTTGTGCCGATCCTTGGCATCTTCGGAGCACAGGACCTGGCACTGTGGTTCGCCGGAACCCAAAATGGCGCTTTTGTCGCCTCGCTGATTACACTCGGGGTTGTAAGTGTGTTCATCGCGCTGGGCATGAAAACCTATGCCAAGATTCAGAAGTACTCCTTCTACGGAGGTGTCCTGGGATTATTGATCGTGATCGTGTTGCTGCTGACCGGCTCGAATGCTGCCTTCAAGGCCGGGCTTGATGCGAACGCCTCGTCCATGTTCGGTGCGGAAGCCGGGGTCTATGATGCGACCGCAGCGCTTGGGACCGAGGCGGGCGCGATCACACCGCTAACTGGCGGAACGTTGTTGGCTGTATTCCTAGTCTTGCCCTATATGGTGTTCTTTAACCTGTGGCCCAACTGGGGCGCAACCTTGTATGGTGAGGTGCGCGGCGCTACGGACTTCAAACGCAACATCTCCGGCATGGGTTGGGCGCTCGGGGTCACTACGGTGCTCGGGATTGTCCTGTTCCTGGCCATCAGTAAAACCATCGGCTGGGATTTTTATGTGCAAGCTGGCGCGGCTTGGTGGAATTACGCCTGGGGCTATACGGACGTGGCTCCCGCTTTTCCGGTTTGGCCCTACCCGGCACTGCTGGCTTCCTTCCTGACCACCAGCAAGCTGGTTCAATTCATTGTGGTGGTGTTGATGAGCCTGTGGTGGTTCGGCTGGTGTGGGACTGTGTTCCTGTCCTCCACGCGTGTGATCTTTGCCGCCGCATTTGACCGCTTGCTCCCCGAACGTGTAGCGGACGTGAACGAACGGACAGGCACACCGGTTAATGCGCTATTGATGATGGTGGTTCCGTCTATCCTGGTGGCTTACCTGTTCTCATATAACATCGCGAACTTCCAGACACTGACGCTATGCTCCACGCTCGTGATTGCCGTGACTTATCTGGGCACGACGATTTCAGCCATCGTACTGCCCTACACCAAGCCCGACTTGTATAAAGCCTCGCCAATCGCTAAATACAATGTGTTTGGCATCCCGCTCATCACAGTTGCGGGCGTGATCTTTGGCGGTTTCCTGGTGTTCTTGCTGTATCAGTGGCTCTTCGATCCGAACGCACTATACGGCATCGGGCTCTCTAACACAAGTTCAGTGATATACATGCTATCGATGTATATACTGGCTGCGGTGATTTACTTTGGATTCAAGTCCGCCCGCAAGAGGCAGGGCATCGACATGGACAAAGTACAGTCCGAGATCCCTGTAGAGTAACCTGACTGGATTTCATACCCCTTTCTCTTCATGAGAGAGGGGTATAATTTTTATATGGACACAATCGACGATCTCCTCAATGAGATGAAACGTCTTATTGAGGCTGCGAACCAAAACGATATTCTCTTACGCGCTTTCGGGGGACTGGCAGTGCTCACACACAGCCAGAATGACTCAAGGTTTTTCAAGCGTGAAGCGCCCGACCTGGACTTTCTCATCCGAAAAGATGACCGCCAGAAACTTGAACCTTTCTTCCAGGAAATGGGGTATTCCCCCAACAAACGCTTCAACCTGTTGAACGGCATGCGCCGTCAAATCTATTATTGCGACCAATCAGAAGACCTGCACGTGGATATTTTGGTCGGTGATTTCGAGATGTGTCACAAACTGCCACTTGACGATCGTCTGGATGTGGACCCCCTCACCATCCCCCTGGCGGACTTGTTTTTGTCGAAGGCACAGGTGGTCAAATTGAACCGCAAAGACGCGCTGGATCTGATCTCATTGCTGTTCAACAACGAAGTCGGTGCCGAGAAAGACGGTCACATTGGGCTGGACCGCATTGCCCAGCTCGGGAGTCAGGATTGGGGGCTCTACAAAACGACTTCTATTAATCTTGGACGCGTTGAGAATTTACTTGGGAATGACGACTTGCAACTCACCCCTGACGAGCGATCCTTGATCCTGGAACGCATTCAAAAAATACGCAAAGCGTTCGAGGAGATGCCCAAATCCATGAAATGGCAGATGCGCGATAAAGTCGGCACGCGTATGCGCTGGTATTTGGAAGTGGAAGAGGTGCATCAGTAATACTGGGGGACTTCTGAATCTTTTTCCGTATTTGAAAAATTTATCCGCGAATACCTCATTCGGGGCACAAGTTCACGCTAATCTTCGCTAAATCCATAAAGATTTGTGCAGATTAGCGAAGTTTTGTTAAATCCGCTCAAGGCGGCGTCCCCGGTGCCATCCCATTGGGATGCTCCACAAAGAACGGAGACGAGAGCATTTG
>JASFRG010000196.1:0-8077 GCA_050115035.1 Anaerolineales bacterium
GGATAGTAGCCTGATAAAAGACCATCCCAAAGCGCTTGGGCATCCTCTTCATTGGGGTATCCGCCGCGCATCTCGAGCAAATCTCGCAGCGTTATTTCTTCTTTTCTGGGGTCGGTGATCCTATCAGCGACATCGGGATAGAAATCCAGTAGCTTCTGGTCAACACTCGAGATGCAGCCTTCTTCGATAGCGATACCTACCAGCGCCGAGGTAAAACTCTTCGTCACGGACTGAAGCCGATCCTTTTGATCGACCGACCCTTCGTTGAAATAATCTTCAGCGACCAAATAGCCGTTCTTGATGACGAGCAGGCTGTACAGGGTATCCAGTTGATCCGCATCATAGTACAAATCTGCCACGAGTTCGGGGTCTAATCCCTGTTCGTTAGGCGTGGATACTTCCCAATCATCTCTCTGCAATGGGGTGTAATCAACCTCGGTAAGTTCTTCGGTAGTTGGGCTGGTATCCAAAATATTTGATGAATCACACCCTGCCAGGATGGAAAGGATGATGACTGCAATGATTACCCATCGAGCAGAATGTTTGTACGGATTCTGTGAAGTTTTTTCTTTATGTTCCATTTGAAACTCCCGTGTTTTTATTTTTGCCAGATTTTCACATTCAAAGCATACCTGCATAGAGGGATTAGTGTCATACCCCGAAGGTGGTAATCAAGGTATTAATTCTGTAAAAGTGGTGAGAAAACAAAAGCAGCAGAGAAAATCTCCGCTGCTTCTATTTATTATGTCGTAGCGAGTAAAGTTTCTGTGCAATCACGCTGTTTCTTCGTTTTCTTGATACGCCGTTCCAATTGCTTTTTTACTGATACTCTGATATGCATTCTTCAAAAGTGATTCAATGCCCGGTTTGGGCACAAAACTCGCCTCCCCCAGCCGTTTGAGCAGGGGCAATTCAATCGTCGGTGGGTGGATCGAAACGGAGAAATCATCTAGCGGAGCGGAAAATTCCCAGAATTGAGCTATCTGTCCATCTAATGGAATCACGATTTCAGGCTCTTCCACTTCACCTTCGATCTCAGCATCTCCCGCCCGGCGCTGGCGCAGTGCCTCCATTACCTGTTTCTGAGTCCTCCCGCGTAAACGGAAAATCAAAAACGGATCTTCATCAAAACGTTCACCCAAAATGTAATGCGTTGCAGCGACATGCTTGCAAGGGTTGGCGTAATCGGGACAGGAGCAATCAGTAACCAGATCCCCGCGCTTTGATGGAAACAGACTGACTTGTGCTGTATCAAAGGCTTGTTCAATGTCTTGCGGCATCTCGCCTGCTAGCAATTGCGCAGTAAAAATGGCTTGCTCCGCCAATGCATCGAAGACTTTGTCCCATTCGGCATTGGTTAATGACGTGATCTGGATTGAAATCCGATACGGCGTTTTGCGTGAACCTTGCACTCGCGCAGCAATCCCGCCTTTGGTCTCTTCAATCGAAAGCACCTGACCCTTGCGAGCGTACGTGCGTCCACGGGATAGACGCCCTGCATCGACCAATCGTTCCAATGCAGCGATCCAGCGTTGCGCCCACCAGTTTTTGGCAAACGATCCACGCTTGCTGCGGGCTTTGATGCCGTCTTTAGCCTCCTTGGGTTTGGTTGGTTTGAAGTAATAATAGGACATCATTGCCTCCGCAAACTGACGACTTTCCGCAACTCATCCGTGCTCATTTCCGTCAGCCAGTTTTCCCCAGACCCTACCACTGCCTGTGCCAAACCTTTTTTGGATTCGATCATATCATCGATCATCTCCTCCAGCGTGCCGGTGGTGACGAATTTATGTACCTGCACATTCCGCTTTTGCCCGATGCGGAATGCCCGGTCGGTGGCCTGATCTTCGACAGCCGGATTCCACCAGCGGTCAAAATGGAATACGTGGTTAGCGCGTGTCAGGTTCAAACCTGTCCCGCCTGCCTTGAGTGATAGGATGAATACCGGTGGGGCATTCTCATCCTTCTGGAAGCGTTTCACCATGTGGTCACGAGCCTTCGCGGGTGTACCGCCGTGCAGGAACTGCGTCCCCGCGCCGAACGCCTTTGGCAGGAATTCGGCTAGCATCCCGCCCATCTCGGAGAACTGCGTAAAGATCAGTGTCCGGTCGCCCTCCGCCAGGATCTCCTCCAACAGTTCGCCCAGTCGCTCAAGCTTGCCGCTGCGCCCATCCAGTGAAATATCGGTCCCCCCTTTCCCTGCTTGATGTAAATACTGCACGGGATGATTGCAGATCTGCTTTAACTGCATCAGCATACTCAGCACCAACCCGCGCCGCTTCGCGCCCTCTTCGCTTTCGATTTCCTGCATCACATCCTGCACCACCGCCTCGTACAACGTGGCCTGCTCCTGGGTCAATGTGCAATATACCTTTGTCTCCACCTTTTCGGGCAGGTCCGAGATCACACGCGGGTCGGTCTTGACGCGCCGCAAGATGAAAGGTGTCGTCAGCGATTTCAACTGCTCCAGCGCGGCTTTATCCTGATAGCGTTCAATGGGCATGGCAAAATTCTCACGAAAAGCTTTGCGTGCTCCCAGATAGCCGGGGTTCAGGAAGTGCATGATCGACCAAAGTTCCGAAAGGCGGTTCTCCACTGGTGTGCCTGTCAGCGCGATCCGAAACTCCGCCTCGAGTTTACGTATGACCTGCGTCTGTTTGGCGTCAGGATTCTTGATGTTTTGCGCCTCGTCCAAGATTACTGCCAGCCATTGGATGGATTGGATGGACTCTGCGTCCCGGCGCGCAATAGGATAGCTGGTCAAGACCACGTCCTTATCTTGGACAGCCGCCCGCATCTCATCCCCTTTCAGCCTGTCTGCTCCCCGATGAATATAAGTCTGCAAGCCGGGCGCGAACCTTCTAATCTCCCGTTCCCAGTTGGTGACCACCGAAGTTGGCGCAATCAACAACGCCGGGGCAGGTAACTTGCCGGCCAGTTCTTTCTCACGCACCAGCAGCGAAATCGTCTGGATGGTTTTTCCCAGCCCCATGTCGTCTGCAAGGCAGGCGCCCAATCCCCAACGGCGTAGGAAAACCATCCACGAGTAGCCATATTCTTGGTAAGGGCGCAATTGTCCATCCAGTCCTTCAGGTTGAGGCAACTCTTCCAGCTTTTCAGATTGCGAAAATCTCTCCAGTAGTTCTTCCAGCCAGCCATCGGATTCCACACCCTCAATTGGTAACCCGCCTGCCGAATCTTCACCGCCTAATCCCATGCGCATGGCTTCGAGCAGGCCCATCTCGCCTTCGAGAAGCCCCGCTGTTCCATCGCGGGGGTTTTGCTTCTCCCAAAACTTAATGGCCGCGTCGATTTGTTCGGCATCCAGGGAAACCCATTGACCGCGAATCTGCACCAGCGGCGATTTTAGCTTTGCCAGTGCCCGGAATTCTTCCTCGGTCAATTCGGTGTCGCCAACGGAAAGCTTCCACTGGTAGTTGACCAGGTTTTCCATTGACATCCGACCCGGTGCGACTTTGTCCTTTTGAGACTGCATCTTGACCTTAACGCCCAACCGCGCGCCCTTCTTGTTCCACCAGGGTGGGACGAGGATACCGAAGCCCGCGCCTTCCAGGATTGGTGCGGTTTCGCGCAAGAAAGTGTACGCGCCGCCAGTATCAACGGCTAGTTCGGTGGGGCGTTTGCTTTTCAGGCTCTCGGTGATAGGCGGGAATAATCTGGCGGCATAGCCCAACCCGGCCAATAGTTTCTCCTGCGGCTGTTCAAAGCGGTGACCGAGATGGATCAGGGCCCCTTTCGCTTTCTTCCACACTTCGTGGGCAGGGATTAGCAAGCTGGGGTCATCTTTGGCCTGGATCAAGTAATACAACTGCCAGGGCTGTTCCTGCAATGCAGGCGCTTCGAGCCGAAAGGTGACCCGGAAAGCTGCATCCCCGGCAACATACAGGTTTCGCATCCAGGCGCGATGACTGGATGCGAGATTCTGCAATTGATTTGACGATAGTTCTATAACAGGACTGTCGTTGAACAACGCTTCCAGCCAATAGTAAGCAGGGTCATCCTCGCTGCGCTGGAAATTCGGTGCGGCGGTTTTACCCCATTCTCGTGCGAGCGAATCACAAAAAATGTTGAGAAAGCTGTTTAGCAAAATGCGCGGGGATAAATGCTCGCCTTCTTCTGTAGGTTCTGCGCGGCAAATGGGTGGCATGGCAGTTTCAAGCTGGCTCAACCTTTGGGCGTCTCGGGGACTGTCCAGCACCGGCAGCCAGCGGGCGTCTTCACCGTCTATCACCGGAATGAGTTTTTGCGCTGAAAGAGCCTCCAACGCTAGGGCCGCAACCATGTTCCAGTAACGGAAGCTAGCTCCGGGCGCGTACGTTGCGGTTGGATCAGGCTGGGAAGTTGAATAGGTTAGTAAAACGGAAAGCGCTTCAACGGGCGGCATCCTGATTCCATCCAAAATGAAAGGAGCTAAAGACGGGTTTTCAGTATCGATATCCCAGTTATGGATCAGTCCTGGCGAGGGGAGGGGAATGCCCTTGACGGCCGGCAGACGCAGTATAATGGCGCGCTTTTCGCCGGACAGATTCGGGGAAACTGTAAAGGGATGCGTCTTGGGCTTGGGATTTTTGGCTGTGCGCCCGCGCTGACGGGCTGGCTGAGGTGCATCGGGCGTTTCAGCCCAGAAGATTATGCCGCCAGGGGTTCCATCTTCTTGCGGGGGCTGGTAGTGCGCGTGGAGGATGTTCATCTATCCTCTGCTGGTCCCCAATGTGCGGGAATGTATTTCACTTCCAGGTACTCTTTAAAATCATGCACATGTTCTTGCACATTGCCATATTCGACCGGCTCTTTTTCCCTTTTGCGCCAACTGGAGGGCTCAAGCGTGCCCAGTACAAGGTATTCATTGCCGATGATCTCCGGTTTGCGCTTCTGGTAGGCTAATGCAAGCATGTGTTCCAGTTCGTCCTGATGCACAATCAAGATTTCGCATTTAGGGCAATATCGACATTTTTTGTTGATCGTTGTTGGATAAGTCGGCTGAATATGGATAAACAAGGGCACTTTGCGCACCAATGTTTTTTTTAGAACAGTTTGGGCAGGTGGAATATCTGACATCCTTATATGGATTCAGAATGAACCTGTATTTTGGCGGCAGTTTTCCAAATTTTGGCAGGGTTACTTTCTTTTTACTCAAGGCTTTCTCGCATATACTGTGTATATAGTGTATCAAAGGTTCCCAAAATGAGCGAATACCAATACCATGAATGGCAAACGCTAGAGCGCCCATTGGCCGCTGACGAACAAAAGGCGGTGAACGAGCTTTCCAGCCACATTGATGTCACAGCAACCCAGGCAATCGTCACCTACCATTGGAGCGATTTCAGGCATGACCCTCTTGAGGTGCTGGCAAAGTATTTCGATGCCTATCTTTATTTTGCCAACTGGGGCACTCGCCGCCTGGCTTTCCGTTTCCCCAAAGGATTGGTGGATGCTGCTGCCATCTATGTCTCCTACTGCGATGAAGATTTCCTGCATATCAAAACGATAGGCGATGTGCATATTCTGGAATTCGAAATGTATAAAGATGGCGGCTACGATGAATGGATTGAGGAGCGAGGCTTACTGTCTATGCTGGTCCACTTGCGAGATGACATTATCCAGGGGGATCACCGCGCGTTATATCTCTTCTGGCTTCATGTCATGAATATGGAATCGAGGGGTTACGAAGAAGAAGACAAAGATAATCCGGATGGCTTGTTCTACGATCCCGAACCACCTTTGCCAATAGGATTGAAGCACCTGTCTCCTTCCTTGAGGGCTTTGATCGATTTCTTCGAGATCGACCCCTTCCTGGTCTCTGCCGCTGCCGAACGCAGCCCAAGCCTGTCACCGTCAAATCAGCCGGATTTTGCTCCCCTGATTGCCCGCCTCACCCGCCGGGAATGTGACGAATTTCTGCTCAAAATCGTCAATGCAGAGCCGGGCGCAGTGGCGACATTGCGTAAAAAATTGCTCTCGTTTGAGCAGTCAAAGCCAGATGCGCGAACCGAACCGCGCACCTTTGGCGAATTGTTAGATACTGCTGAAAAATTACGTCAGGCTGAAAAACGTCGCCAGGCCGAAGAAAGACAAAGGAAATACATCGCCGAAATGCAGGAACTGGTGAAGCAAGAGGCACAAACCTGGCAAGAGGTAGAGCGTCTTATCCAAAGTGGGTACACTGCCCAAAATTATGATAGTGCCACTGCATTGTTGAGTAAACTCCATCAGTTGGCAGAGTTTCAGGAGAAGCAAGCCAGTTTCGATGCCAGGTTGGGAGTGTTGGTGAAAAAACACAAATCACGTTCTGCGCTTATGCGCCGCTGGAAAAAGATGGGGTGGGTGTAACCTGATCCAAAAGCTGGTTACTACAGCAAACAGCCAATGTAAATGCAGTCTTCTATATTTACATTATAACGAATAAATGTTACTATAGAACGGCTGTATTTACACATGGACACGATTCTATGAAACCGAACGATTTTCATTCCCTAGAAGTTGGACAGGTTATTCTTACTCCAAAAGGGTACTATGCTTTTCTTCCAGCACCCCTACCGCAAAACTTGGACTGGTCGTCACTGCTGGTGACGGCATTATCTGAAGCAGAACGCGACTTGAGTCGCTTGGCTACGTTAGCCAGCTCATTCCCATTCCCACGATTATTGATTCAACCTTTTATGCGTCGCGAAGCGGTTCTTTCTTCACGAATTGAGGGGACTCGCGCCACCCTTGCTGAACTATACACCTACGAATCTGCTCAACTGTCTTTCCTCGAACCAGACAGCGATGTGCGTGAAGTTCATAATTACGTTGCAGCCCTGGATTATGGATTGGAACGCTTGAAGACTCTACCCATTAGCCTTCGATTGATCCGCGAGCTGCATGAAAAACTAATGCAGGGAGTGCGCGGTGGGAACCTCACTCCTGGTGAGTTCCGGCGTACACAAAACTGGATTGGGCCGGCTGGCAGCACGATCATGACCGCTACTTACGTTTCGCCACCGGTAGATGAGATGAACCAGGCTTTGAGTAATTTGGAGAAGTTCATCCACACCGAAACAGATGTACCTGCCCTGGCGCGGGCTGCCATGATCCATTACCAGTTCGAAGCAATCCACCCATTCCTGGATGGCAATGGTCGCGTAGGACGCCTGTTGATGGCATTGCTATTAGCAGAATGGAACATCCTGTCCCAACCGTTGCTTAATCTAAGCGCTTATTTCGAGCGTTATCGTCAGGAATATTATGATCTTCTCCTGGCCGTTTCTCAACGCGGTGACTGGGAAGCGTGGTTGCGCTTTTTCCTGCGCGGAGTTAGCGCTCAGTCCAGGGACAGCATCGCTAGGATGGAGCAGTTGGGTGCAATTCGCTCGAAATATCAACCTCTAGTGGACGCAGAGAAAAATTCAGAGCGCATGGCTGCGGTGGTGGATTTTCTGTTTGGTCGTCCGATATTCAATGCGAAGCAGTTAGCAGAGGATCTGAACATGCCCTTCAAAACTTCCAGGCAATATATCGTGAAGCTTGTTCAGGCTGGTATTCTTCGTGAGATCACCGGTTATGCCCGCAATCAAATCTACCGCGCAGATGAGATTTTCAATGCGATAGACAGCCTGCAAGATTAGGTAACTTCTTGATTTATTGTTGAGTTATAGCTTAGGATCTTTTTATACGAATTCATTCACTTTCTGCATCTACCCGCATTTGAATCTGTACTAACAAATCATCCACCAGATGATCTCTGATCCAATCCTTTTGGGGTCTATCTACCACTTCCCCTAACCCTGAAACAATGTGTTTACGATCCACATTTTCTTTAATATACACAATCAACGAGCTTAGATATTCTGATACATCCATCCCCATTCGCAACCTAATGATTTCATCATTTATTGGTGTTAACTGCTTTAGGAGCCACCATGTATCGTACAAATCCCGGTTAACCGGTTCGCGGCGATCCTGCACTGCACACAGCTTGTGGGCAAACATGGTCGCTAAATCCAAGGTGCGGATTGAGACCCCCAAAAAATCTTTCAAATCATATTTATCCGGATACTCCCGCTTGCTGATCTCA
>JASFRG010000197.1:0-8066 GCA_050115035.1 Anaerolineales bacterium
CACCACGTTCCATCATACCTAAATGAGAACCGGAAATTATCAAGAATATGTTGCTGCTTTTGAGCTGATGATCCCAAGCGTTTTGTAAGATGCCAGCAATCCCTTGTTCGAGGGCGATCAGATACGTGAATTCATCCAACACCAATGCAAAGCGTTCATGTTTTGCCATACGCGCTGCTTGCTCAAAAGCTTGTGCCCATGACCCGTAGGAAAAATCTTCGGGCACAGGAGAACTGCTTTCAAATCCAAACAAAGCTTGCGAGAAAGATCGCAACTGGTCTACTGAGGAGGTTGGTTCTGCCACCCAATATAATGCGCGTGGTGTGACGCTGTTGATCCAATGAGTAACAAGGCGCGTCTTTCCAACGCGTCGCCTGCCGTACAAGATAAGCATTCTAGCTTGGGCGGATTCCCATTCGTTTTGCAAGATGGCAATTTCACGTTCCCGACCGACAAAAGGGGTGTGGTACAAAATATTTCCTTTTGAGTAATCTAAATTAGTATAATGTATATTACTCAAATGTTCGGGTGTTGTCAATAAAAAACTCCCTGAACATCCAAAAGATTCGGGGAGCGCGGTATGATGGTTTATGAGAAAAATACCCATTCCCGTACACGATCATGCCACTACATGGAGAGTTTTGTGCTGATTAAAACATTTTGCCCCCGTATACGGGGGCAAAATGTGGTATGCATTAAATGTGGTTCAATGTTGGCCGAAACTTATAGCCGTATTCCAGATATGTACCCCGCTGCGGGGGTAATGGTAACACTTTAGGGTATCCACACTTTGCAGTTTACAGCTTGCAGTAGGCTCTCCTGATGGGTAGTGATACATACAAAAATGCATATTCAATGCCAGAACGGGATAGTGTAAGTGCTATCCCGTTCTGGTTTGCATGATTGTAGTCGTCTTAGATCACAACAACGTTTTCTGCTTGCGGGCCTTTTTGGCCCTGCACAACATCGAACTCTACGCGTTGGCCTTCTTCCAGGTTGCGGTACCCGCCATTGTCAGCCAGAGCGCTGAAATGTACGAAAACATCCGGGCCCTCTGCACGTTCAATGAAACCGTAGCCTTTGCCGCCATTGAACCATTTGACTGTACCTTGTACTTTTTCAGACATGATTTGAAACTCCTTTCTTTATAGTATATTGCCGGGTCAAGCATGGGTTCCAAACCAAAATCTTACTCTTTGTATTAGAACTTCTGTTAATCAAGCAATTCAGTGTATCTTAGATTGGGAATCCGTGTATAAACTTTTTGTTAGAATCCTGACCGGTCAGTTCTTCTGGGCCGCTCTACCCTTTTTCAGTAACATGTCAATTTCGTGGGATGCCTCGTCTTGAGATACGCCACTGACCGCAGCCCACTCCTGGCAAAGGACATTCAAAATCATGCGCTGGTAATCCGCAATCGGCCCAAAAAACGGCTTATGCCGACTAAAGGCTGCCAAATCCCTGACGACCTCGCACTGAGAGATGATCGTTCCTTGTTTAATTCGCGCAGATAGATTGGCAAGCATGTCCCGACCCGCATTGAGCGTTTTTGGATGGGCCTGCAAAACCTTACGGCATCCATCGATTTCGCTTTTCAAACTCAGTTTGCGCAACCCTGAAGTGGACAAATCCACCGGCACCCACAGGGTGGTATCCGGGATCGAAACCACATAATACATGCGGGTCTCATCCGGCTCAAATTGCTTCTCTTCCAGGCCAGCTATAAAGCCGACCCCATGTTGTGGGTGGACGACTTTATCACCGATTGCGATTTTCGTGTCCGAAGATTCAGCTGTTGTCATTTGCCCCTGTGCCTTTTTCGAGTAAAGTTTGGATTTCAATGGCGGCTTCCTCAGCAGTGATTTTCTCCACCGCGGCCCACTCCTGACACAAAACATCCAGAGTGGTTTGTAGAAAAACAGCGATCGATCCGCTGAGTGGCTTATGCCAGCCAAAAGCAGTCAGGTCGCGCACAACTTCACAGCGGGCAGTGAGTGTCCCCTCTTTTAGGTGATCTTTCAACTCTGTCTGGCGTAAACGGTAATCATCACTGAGAGGCTCTGCGAGGCTTTTCAGCACCCGTCGGCAACTGGCAATCTCGCTTTTCGCCGACAGCTTTCGTATCCCTGAAGTAGTTAAATCCAATGGAACCCACAGGGTGCTGCCAGGGAAGGATATTTCATAGAAAGGGCGCTTCTCTCCCTCGACAAACTGCTTCACACTCAGTCTGGTCACCTGTCCCAAGCCATGCCGGGGGTGAATCACGCGATCACCAACTTTAATGGGCATATGATCCTCTAATATTGACGGCGATTCCTGTCCCTTTTTCGTTTTTTATTGCGATTCTGAAATCCGCCTCGTTCTTCACGCGGTCGAGCAAAACTGACCGCCAGTTTCCGTTCATTGATCATGAATTCATTGAACATCGTAATTGCTTTCTGTGCATTCTCCCTTGAATCCATCTCCACAAAAGCAAATCCTTTGGACATTCCTGTGGTACGGTCTTTGATCAATGCCACCGAGTTGACAGTCCCCGCCTGCGAAAATAAGCCTCGCAAATCATCCTCGCTTGTGTTGTACGCCATATTCCCTACGTACAATTTCGTATCCATATTTTGCTCCTTCGAACCCAAGACCAACATCAGACAAAAAAAGCCGCCAACCCAATAAGAGGGGTTGACGGCGGTGTCAGCACGTTTGACCTGTTATAAGATAATGGGATTATATCATGGCTAGCATGCCTCCATCTTTTGATGATACAATGAACCAACAAAAATTAATTGGAACCGCGAGGTGTTTCGGCCGCTATCCCTTTAATGGGAGGCGGCCTTTTCCCTCAAAAAGAAGAGCACGAAAAAATGTATGTAAAAATATTTGTCGGAAATCTCCCAAAATCTATGACCGAAGGAGAGTTAACCATTCTGTTCAATCAAGCCGGCGAGGTCATCGTGGCTGATCTCATCACAGATCGAAACAATGGCGAGTCAATAGGCTTTGCCTTTGTCACTATGAGTTCGCGAAGTGACGCAGAAAGAGCCATTCACATATTCAATGCTTATTCTTGGAACGAACATCAAATAAAAGTGAACATGGCTCAACCATCCTTTCAGTTGTAAGGAAGGAAAGCTTTGCAGAAAAGGTTCTATGCTATTGCTTGGAAGGACTTCACATGAACGCTTATACTCGTTCGACGCGTGAATGTACGTTTGCGGATCTTCGTCCCGAATTGGTGGCAGCCATTCGCAAACACATCGAAAAATATAAATTGGAAAATATCGAAAAGACTCTCCAGATTTGCTGCGAGACAACCTCCATCACCCGAAAAACAGGTCTCTTTGCAAATGGTACTGAGACCACCGTTTCAGGCATGCTTGTCACAGCGCAGATGCTGATATGGACAAATGGGAAGAATAGGGACAAACCCACCGTAAGGTCCGCTCTGCTGCGACATATCGATGTGCAGGAATTCGAGAACACGGCTATGTACCGGGTCAATCCTGACTCCGGCATGAACATCACTGGCCGCTACACCGACGTGACAAAACAAGGACAGGCCTTCATTGGACTCGGAAGCGACGCTGCTGGGGAGAAATTCCGCCAGGTGTTGCAGCTTGCCATACAAAAAACACAATCATGACGAAAGATATTCGTTCTCAATAAAAAAGTAGAGTGAATGATTTCAATTAATCTAAATACATTGATCCTTCGTCCCGTCATGGAGGTGTTTGATTTTATTACTGCACCGGAGAACAACTCCCAATGGCAATATGGATCGTTAATATCTGTGATAACCTCCGCTGGAGACATGCAGGTCGGTACAGTATTCAGCAGTTTTGGTCATTTCATGGGGCGGCGTATCCAGAGCAACTTTGAAGTGACTGAATTTGAAGCGGACAAGAGTTACGGTTTCGAAACGATTTCAGGTCCTATTCAACTGCAAACTTCCTACAGTTTCGAGGCTATCGAAAACGGCACCAATTTAATGGTTTCCTCCATGATCAATCCGGGCGGATTTTTCAAACTGGTTGACCCCATTGTAAAAAGTTTGGCTATAAAACAGTTCAAAGAAAACCTTACTACATTGAAGGGAATATTGGAAACCAGGGAAATCATCCACAATTCTTAGCGTATTTCGATGAAAATATGGAAAACTGTTCTTGACAGTCTCGCCTTCATCGGTTATCGTACCAACCTTATTTATTAATTCAGCAGTCGTTGCCGCTGTTATTCCCTTGAGCATTCCGCTCTATCCCCAACATCCGTCTGACTTCTGAAGAAAAGGAACATTTGTGAACTTCAACCAGTTCAATCTGGATTCTCGCCTGCTGGCGGGGGTCAAACGCGCTGGCTATAGCACGCCAACGCCCATTCAAACGCAAGCCATTCCTGCCGTGCTAGACGGACAGGATTTGATCGGTACTGCCCAGACCGGTACTGGCAAGACAGCCGCCTTTGTGCTGCCGATCCTTCACACGCTTCTTTCCGGACCTCGAAATCGCTCCCGTGCCCTGATCGTTACCCCCACCCGTGAGCTGGCCGAGCAAATTCACCAGAATATTCGCATACTGTCCACAGGAACCAATTTACGTAGTGCTACCGTTTATGGCGGTGTTGGAGCAAATCCGCAGATCCAGGCCTTGCGCAAAGGCGTCGAGATCATTGTCGCCTGTCCCGGTCGTCTGCTGGACCTGGTCGCCCAGGGATATGCCAATCTATCTAATATTGAAATCCTCGTCCTCGATGAGGCCGACCGTATGTTCGACATGGGCTTTCTGCCCGATGTGCGCCGCATTATCAAGGCCGTTCCAGCCCGGCGGCAGACAATGCTGTTTTCGGCCACCTTCCCACACGAAGTGGAAAAGCTGGCGGGTGAATCACTCAAGCAGCCAAAACGCATCGCGGTTGGTATCAGCCGACCGGCACACACTGTTTCGCACGCGCTCTATCCGATAGCGCAGCATCTCAAGCGCGGACTACTGTTGGCACTGCTCAAGCAAACCGATACTGACTCGGTGCTGATCTTTACCCGCACCAAACACCGTGCCCGTCGTTTACAAAAACAGATCAAGAACGCTGGTTACAAAGCCACCAGCCTGCACAGCGACCGCACCCAGGGACAGCGCCAGAAAGCGCTCAACGGCTTCAAAAACGGACAGTTCCAGATCATGGTCGCCACCGACATCGCCGCTCGCGGCCTGGACGTGGACAACATCTCGCACGTCATTAACTTTGACATGCCCGACACCGCTGATGCTTACATCCATCGCATTGGTCGCACCGGGCGGGCCGAGCGTACAGGCGACGCATTTACCCTGGTCACGTCGGATGACGATGACATGATCCGCAAACTGGAAAAAATCATGGGACATAAGCTGGAACGCCAGAAGATCAAAGGCTTCAACTACGCGGCACCAACTCCACCGCGGCCTGCCTCTGCATCGCGCAAACCAAAGCACACTTTAACACCAGGTTCGCGCAACCCGGGACGCCAACATTTGCGCAAGCAACATGCACAGGCGAAAAATAAGTCAAGCAAACGATACTAAATTTCAGTAAATCACGAAAGTTGAAAAATTACCCGAAAACAGGGGGGCGGGTGCCCGCCCCCCTGTTTTCGGGTTTTCCTTTGTGATTCTGTAATTTAAGGATACTTTATTTGGGAACTGAGTAGCTACGAGCTTTTCAAAATAGCCTGATGGGCCGGCACATTTTGCAAAAACATCTGCCTTGCTTCATCGTCCTCGATCTTCTCGCTACGCTCTTGTAGTAAAGCGCGTGCTTTTCCCCATAAATTATCCGCTCTGCTGTCCCCCAACCCCTGCCACACCATGCCCAACATCCAATATAGTTTTAGGTCCGCTCTCTCAGCCAGTGCCGGTGACTCTTGTAAAGTCTGCCAGAGTTGTTCGGCGTGGGCAGCGGCGGTTGTAGGCATCTCTTGTTGATAGGCCACATACGCTAATCCGGCCAAAGCGAGCATCATATTTTCCGTTTGCTCTCGCTCATGCCACAAGTCATAAGCGTTTTGAAATTTTAGCTCGGCATTCTCCCAATTTTCCTGACTAACCAGTACATTACCCCAATCATATAGAACTCTTGCCTTTAAAGGAATTTGTTGTAATTGCTCTACCTTTTGAAAAGCTGTTGTGATGAAAGGTAACGCCTTATCTGCTTCCCCCCGTTCATGCCACATCCATCCCAAGCGCAACTCTACCCAGGCTTGCCAAAACTCATCCTTGAGCTGAGTGGTAATCGCTAATGCATCGGTTAAATATTTTTCGGCTGTAGCATAGTCGCCTAATCTGATTGCCGAATACCCCGATTGTCCCAGAATCCATTCCTCGCTTTCTGGCATGTTTAGCCTAAGAAATATTACTAATGCATTTTGGAAACAGGTTAATGAACCGACAAAATCACCCAGAGCTGTTAATCCGACACCTAAGCTCCCCAGCACTTCCGCTTCTTTGACCACATTCCCTAACAGTCGACTTAACTTTAATGCCTGCTCGTAATATTGTACGGATTCGGTATAGACTCCCATGTGCCCAGCCTGACGTCCCAAGAAATGTAAAGTTTCCATCTCGCCCGGTTTGTATTGCTGAGCCTGACACAGGTCAATCGCTTGACGCAATGATTCTTCCGATAGATTGAATTTTCCTAGCCATGGTAATTGTTCACTTATCCCGATCCAACCGTCTGCTTCGAGAATTTGGTTTTGAGCGATTTTTGCCAAGGCAACCACTTGTTCAAATTGTGACAACGCCGGCTCATGCTTGTGCTGTTTGGAAAGAATCTGTCCCAGGGCCAATCTGGCCTGGGCTTCGATGCCGGCATTCTCCACGCTTAGTGCCAGTTCACAGGCTTGCTCGATTGTCTTCACTCCGATTTCAAACTGAGATGAATGCAGATAATTCCACGCTCGCGCGGTCAACAAACGACTGAGCAAACTGGTCAAGGTGACATTGTCCTCCTCCAGCGTGGCTGGCAAGGCAGTGATGGCGCGATCTACCAGCGCAGCTTCTTCACTGAAAAATCCTTTACGCTGGTAGAAATAATGGATACTATCCAGACAATTGGCAATGAGCTGCCATTGCCCCGTCTCAATAACATGCTGCCAGGCAGCGCGCAAGTTTGCCTGTTCGGGGAGCAGCGTTTGTATAGCCTCCTGCCCTTCGTTGCATTGCAAATCCTTTTCAAAGGATCGGACCAGCGAAGTGAAATAGAGGGCATGCCGGTTTAAGGCCCGTTCTGATAAGTCGCTCCTATTGGGTTCGTTTAATTTCTCTTCTACCAATTGACGCAGTAGTGGGTGCATTCTGAAACGTCCAGTTTCATCTCGACTCAGCAGAGCATAGTGTTGCAAATTGTATAAGCCCGAAACATCATCGTTCAGTACTGATTCGGCTGCCTGACGGGTGAACCCGCCGCGAAAAATGGAGATTTGCGCCAGCAGGGCTTGTTCGTGGGAGTCGAGTAGCTGCCAGGTGTAGTCGAAGACGGCATGGAACGTTCGTTGGCGCGGGGGCAGGTCACGCCGGGCGGTGTTGAGCAGGCGCAGGTTGCTGGCCAATGCAGGCATGATCTCTTTTACCAACAACTGCCCCAAAGAGGCTGCCGCCAGTTCAATGCCCAAGGGCATTCCCTCTACAAATTTGCAGATCGCCACCACCTCTGCCAGGTGCTTTTCCAGGTCGAAAGGGGCCGATATCCGCGCGGCTCGTTCAGCAAACAGACGCACGCTATCGTTCTGCAGCGCTTCTGCCGAAACTTGCCTCGGGGTTTCCAGACCTGTCAGCGGAAAAGAAACACCAGCTGCCAGAGGCAACATGGTACGGGAGGTTGTCAGTACCTGAATGCCGTCGCCAGCCTCCAGCAGGCTCAGGATCAGGTCAGAGGCGACGGTCAGGAACTGCTCGATATTGTCTAGAATGAGTAGGAGATTTTTTGCGGCTAACTGTCCCAGCAACTGCGACCAGAGATCGCTTTCGCCATGAAAATAGAGATCCATAGCCTGCCCCACCAAAGCGGCTACTTCTTCCCTGACTTTTTCCGGGGCATCTTTTTCG
>JASFRG010000198.1:0-8042 GCA_050115035.1 Anaerolineales bacterium
GGATGGGCGTTCGTCTGCGAGCAGTCGCATGGTATCCACCGTATAGTGCGGACCGGGCCGATCCATTTCGATGCGTGAAAGCTCAAATTTCGGATTGTCAGCTATGGCAAGCTCCAGCATCCTCAGTCTATGTTCAAGCGGCCTGACGCGCTGGTCGAGCTTGTGAGGGGGAACGGGAGTCAGCACCCATAACAAACAGTCAAAGTTCAATTCTTCGCAGGCTTCTGCTGCCAGGATCAAATGACCGATGTGGGGAGGGTCGAAGGTGCCACCAAAGACACCCAGTCTTTCGCGAGACATGGGCGAAGTATATCGCAGTTAGTCGGATTTCGTATTGTTGGTATTTATGTGCCGGGGCTATCTTTCACTTTGGCTTCCAAGCTTTGCCAGATGCTCTCTCCCAGTTTGCTGCCAGCTTTGCGCCGCAGGTTGACCTTGTAAATCGCACGTTCGCCCTGGCCAATTTGGATCAACCAGGCTTGATCAACCAGTCTCTCCAGGTCTTCGTCAAGTTCGTCTTGAGTCAGCCGCTCATCTTCGGGAAAATCCTCCATAGCAGCGATCAACTGCGGATAGTTCATTCGAAGCTGCCTGAGCATGAGCTTCATGATTTTGCGCAAAGCAGGCGACAAGTCAGCCAGGTCGAGAACGGAAATCCCACCTTTGGCTCGTTTATCGTCTATTTGTTTTTGTAAGCGATCGAATGTACCAGACATATTTACCTCCCTATTCGTACAACTCTGGCATAGAAATGGGTTCCGGTTGAGGTTCGCATTCTCCACACCAGACCGCATTTCCTACAGCCAAACCTTTAGGCGTTTCTTTGCCGCCCAAAAACATGGCGACAAAGGTCGGCATCGGTTTGAAATGATCTTTGCAGACGAAACGTCCACAAAATGTACAAGCGGCTCGCGCCGGTTCCTCACAATGCCAGCATTTCATCTCTGTCTCCTCGCGCTTCCTACGCTGCCAATAAGATTGCATCTGTTACTTTGTGCAGTTCCCGCGACCACGCGTGATCCGGGTTGCTGAGCACGAACAGGTCCCTGCTGCCGTTATCTGCCAGTTCGAAGTTGAGCGGCAAGATGCCCGTTAGCGTGGCATTGTACGCCTCTTCGATTTGTCGTTTAAGATCGTCAATATCGTGGTCTGGAATAGACTTGTTGACGATCAACTGCAAGTTCGGGACATCCAGACTGCGGGCAATATCCACAGTTACAGCCGTACCCTGAAAATCCTGTTGGTCAGGACGCAAGATGACGAGCAGCAAATCGGATATGGCAATTGAAAGCAATGTCTCCTCGTTCAGGCCGGGATGTGTATCGATGAAAAGATAATCCAGTTCGAACTCGCTCATCAGGGTCTGCAAGCCAGTATTCAATAGGTTTACGTCGAATCCTTCCCGCAGGATTTTGCTGATCTCACGCCCGCGAATAGAAGCCGGAAACAACCACAAGAGCTTACCCGCCAGTTGTGGATGTTGTTCGGGGTTGTCACCTACCGAAAAGGCGACTTCTTGGATTGTGCATTTATCGTGCAGGAAATCATTGAGCGTGTTGCCCATATTGGTTTCATCCAATCCAAATAATGCGTGGATGCCGGGCGACTGGATGTCCGTGTCCACAATGCCGACACGTTTACCAGCCAGAGTCACCTGCGCTGCCAGATTGGCTGTCACATTGGATTTGCCAGTTCCACCTCGAAATGAGTGGATCGATACAATTTGTCCCATCATGCCTCCCAAACTACTTACTCTTTGTCCTTACGTTGTGCCCGTAATTCCTGCGCTCGTTTCTTCAAATCGGCATAAAATTCGGTACCGGTAATTTCTTCGAAGTCTTGCTTGCGTCTTTCCTCGTCAATCTGCAATGTCAATTTTTGGACTTGTTTTCTCAAGTTATCTTCGCGTTCTCTAACCCCCCGCACCATTGCCACAAACTCCACCATTAGCTGGTTGACCTTATCCTGCTCACTTCCTTTTTCTATCTGTGTTTGTCCAATTTGGGTTTCGTTGATGACTGAATAATCGCCTGTGGCAACACGCCTGCTCATGTCTGTGATTTGCTCGATGTAGGTGGTATTTTGCCGCAGGCGAGAAGTGAGATTCCGGATGATGGCAAGTCCCAGGTCAGGATGTCCAGCCAGGATTCCCATAAAATCTTCGCGCTTCAATTCCAGCGTAAAAGACTTTTCAATCGCAACCACACCGGCGGAGCGTGGCTCATAATCGAGCAAAGCCATTTCGCCAATGATCTCGCCAGCGCCAACTTTATTCAAAACGATCTCGTTGCCATCTTCATCATTCGTGACGACCTTTACCAATCCATCGAGAATGACAAACAGTGAATCGCCCACATCACCTTTGTTGAACAAGACCTCATCTTTGTCCAGGTAACGTTCGCTGATTTTTCCTGCCAATGCAGCCAGCATGTCATCGGGTAAATCAGCAAACCAATTGATCCTTTTCAGTCGAGCAATCGTATCCACACTCATGCGCATTAATCCACCCCCTCATTTTCCGTTGGTGATTTGATACGCCCTTCAAGCGATGACCACAAGCCGCCCCCAATTTGACCGACCCTCCCAGCGGATCGTTCCTGGATTTTAACCTGTACCCGTTCCCAAACAGAGACCATCTCTTCTGTAAACAATCCGCGAACGAACAACATGGCATATGTGCCAATGGAGCGACGGATTTGCTCCATTTTTGTTCGCATTTCATTTATCTCGGATTCTATTGCATTTTGCGGTGTCCGATTATTCCTGACATTATCGAGGAATTTCTTCTTAATACCGATACGTGCCTGAAGATATAGCAGTTTTTCAACCTGCTTGGCCTTCTCTACCCCAAAGCGCTCAACAATTGGGAGCATGATATCATCCGTGCCCGCAAAACGATCGATCGCAGCCACTTCACTGCGCGTGACGCGATCATCCATGCCCAGTTTTTCCTTAATCCAGTTCCGTGCCTGGTTCTTACCATGGATCATGACAACATAAACAAAAATTCCTCCAACCAATCCCGGGAGAAAAGTTACTACCGGATTAATTTCCATCCCCATGGAGTAAATTGTGTGGATGATAATGTTGTAGAGCATATGCTGACCAATTGCCAGGAAAAATCCAGCTACCGGAATCCACCAACGCAACCGGGATTCTTTTAAGCGCGATATACCAAACGCAATCCCTACTGTTGCACTGCTAAAGGCATGCACCAGGTTTGTCGAAAAGACCCTTGACACAATCCCAATTGCCAACTGGCCCTGTAACAATTCCTCAAAATTTTCAAAAATAGCGAATCCAACGCCTATGGCAAACCCATAAAGCACCCCATCAACAGAATAGATAAGATGGGAACGACTGACCAGATAAATCAATAACAATCCCTTGAACAATTCTTCATGAACGGGTGCAATGAAATATTCAAGGGTGATTTTGTCAGTCAATCCTGAGGCAGTCAAAATCCGATTTATGCTTGACGAGGGAGCATAAGCAATCCCGCCCAGAATCAAACTTACTAAAACAGTCCGGAACTGACCGGTTTGGTAGAAGTCAAATTGATAGATGGCAACAATAAAGATCAATGGAGCAATGATAGCCACAAAGAATCCGACCAAATATTCCATGAAGAAATCTTACCTTATCTGAAAACTGTCTGCAACACTGTTCTCGAAAAAAAATGAGAACAGCGATAGCCAAAATTATTGCTATCGCCTCATAGTTGGAAATTCATAAGGAAGTCTATCGTTTGCGGCGAAAGAGCCAAATTGCAAAAAATCCGAGCCCAACCGATGCGGCCAGGATAATACTGTTGCGATGTTGGCCACTTGTGGCAGGTTGATGGAAATCAATTCCACCAAAAAACGGAATACATACCAGCAGAAGTACGAGTAATGTCATCAGGGAGATCGCTAAATACAAACGTTGTCGGCTGCGCTGCGATTGCCATTTTTGTCCGGATGGCAGCCATTTTTTCCAGAAAGGTCTGCGCCGACTGTTTTCCTGTTGCTGCCATTGCACAGTGATATTCTTCCGCATGCGTTGAATAACTTCCTCGCTGGGACCGTCATCGCGGAAGGCGTTTTTCAGGCGCAAAGCGGTTTGTTCGAGAGCCCTCAATTCCGGGTCCAGCGTGTTCGGATTTTCGTCTACCTCGCCAGTTTTTTCATTGAGGATGTCATCCGTATAATCAGCGAGCTGGTCATCAACGCTTTTTTTATTTTTTGGATTCATTGTCTATTCCCAATTCTTCTAGAAGAGCAGACATCGCACGGCGAAAGTGTGACTTGGTTGCCTCCGTATTTTTACCCAAATATTCTGCGATTTCATTGAACTTCATATCATCAGCATAACGCAAAAGTATCACTTCCCGATGCGTTTTGTGGATATTATTCAAGGCATTCTGCAGGAGGACACTATCTTCCAGAGAGCTTGATTTACTACCATCACCTTTATTTTCAGCGTGCTTAAGATCTACTTGCATGGTCTCTTTCTTACGTGCTCGCTTTCGATAATATTCGGATATCTTATTATCCATGATCGTCCGCAGCCAGGTGCCAAACTTGGCCTTGCCTCGAAAGGATGGTAGAGAATTTATGACAGCCAGAAACACTTCCTGCGTAACATCTTCGACATCTGTTCTCGGGATACGATACCGCACCCGGTTATAAACAGTTTTAGCGTAACGATCATATATAGAATCAAATGCCTGCGCATCACCCTGGACAAATTGTTCAACCAGGTCTTCGTCGCTCATGTTGGAAAGTGAGACATTGGTCTGTTCTACATACTTAGTCGTCATAACTCTATCAATCGGGTCTTTTCAATTACATTAAGTTTTATGCAGTTGGATAGATACACCCCAAATAATAAAAAGAGGCGCGCTGCGCACGTCTCCCTTTATTCTCATTATCTTTTGCTTGCTACAAAATTTTGAAAAATCAAACACCGCAAGAACCGCAATTTCCTCCTGCGCAGGAATTACAGCCGCCTGCACCACTGATTGTGGAGCCGCCACTCTGCGCGAAAAACACAGACAGTTTACGTTTTACGTTTTCGCCCCCGCATTCGTCGCAGGCCAAAGGTTGATCTGATTCGTTGTAGGAACGCAGGATTTCGTATTCTTTCTTGCAGTCGAGGCAGATATATTCGTAGATTGGCATAAGGCACCTTCCCCTCTTATTATATAGTAAGGCTAAATGCTTGAATAATGTTGATTGTCATATATTTTTACCCACATTTTCACATATCGTGTAGAGCATAGGAAACCCCCGTCAGGCATTATTTCTATACCCCTACAAAATCATTCATTCAAATCTGCCACAACCGCATCCAACTGCGCCAGAATGGAAGGTACCTGCCCCACAGGCGTATCCACACGGAACATGAAGTTAAAACCATCCCCCAACGCCACACGGACGGTGCGCCAACCAGCCAGTTGCGGGGTGATGTGTCCCTGGGGGAGCAGGTTAACGGCCTCGGTCCACCGGGGGTGACCGGCTGCATAATCGCTCAGCAGGCCTATCGTCGAGGCCTGCAGCGGGAACAATCCGGCGCTGTTGACCCAATCCGCCTGATTCTCGGGGGAGAGCAGCCAGCGCACGAAAAGCCAGGCCGCCAGTTGGTTGGGATCCTCCGATTCAAACAGGATGTAGGATGAACCATAAACCACCACCGCGCTGTCTGCGGCACCCGGGAAGGGCAACACAGTCCACTTATCGGCACTGCCTGCGCTGGCAAATGCGCGCGCCAGATCTGGCAATTCTTCCAAACTGGCGGTGGCAAAGAGCGACGAACGGTCCACAAAACGGGTCAGAGGCTCGGTATTCTGAGTTTTCCAGGCACAGCTATCTTCCGACAATTTCTTGATAAAACGGGTAGCCTCAATGTTTTCGGCTGTCAGGAAACGAAAGCCATCGTCCTCCTGTGCACCGCCACCAAAGGCCAGCAACCAGGAGAGATTTGTAATCGGATGAGTATCGAGCAACCAGCCGCCCCGGCCATCGTTCTGTGGATCCTCGTCCGAACGCATAAACTGATTGGCTTCGCAGGCCTGCTCCCGAAACTCCGTTGCATCGGCAGGTGGATCGTCAAACCCCAATTCGTTCGCCCAGGTCTGGTTGTAAAGCAGCAGACGTGTCGTACGCTGCGCCGGCATCCCCAAACGCAAATCCCCCACCTGATCCTGCTCCCAAAACACAGACGGAAAATCGGCAATCTGCGCGTCACTCAAGCCGTAGATCGGATCGGAGACATAGGGAGCCAAATCCAGCACAGCCTCCTGTGCATACCACTCGACGGCGTACTCCGGCAGGCCAACCACCACATCCGGCTTGTCCGGTCCAGTCACAGCGGCGCTGGCCTGCTCGTACAATTCGGTGTAATTCTGGAAACTTTTGGATTGCACCTGAATCCCCCAGGTGTTCGTGTTGTTGAACTCTCTGATTTGCGACTCAAATAGACTGGAGGGCGCGCCATAAAACGGATGCCAGACATCTACCGTAAGACCATCCAGCGCTCCAAGCTCGACCCCCAACCTGCTCTCCAAATCCGGAGTATTTGTCGCCACCGGAACGTCCGTCTCGACGGCTTCCAGCGTGGACGTAGACGCTTCTGCGTCCGGGCTGGGCATTGGTTGGCAGGCCGAGAAAATGAAACTGAGTAAAACTAGCGAGATGAGCCAGGAACGGTTCATGCACTCAACAGGGAAAATGGTACTGGTGTAAAGACCAACACGAACAGCACAATGACAAGAAAAGCCACCGCGCGGCGTCGAGAATCCAAGGGCGTGATCTGGTCGAGCGTATCGGCGTTGACGCGTCCCAGCCAGAAGAGCAGAAAAGCCCACAGCCACCATCCGCTCCAGAAGAATCCAAGCCCAGCCATAATCACAATGAGAAATGGGAACGCTTTGCGGGCTTTCTCTCCAAACAGCGAGTAGACCACGTGCCCGCCATCCAGGGTGCCAGCCGGGACCAGGTTCAACGCGGTGACCAGCAAGCCTGCCCAACCCGCGAAGGCCACTGGGTGGATAAAGACATCTGTCCCGCCCAGGGGCGAGGGTTGGCCGGTAAAGAAATAGCGCAGCCAATATAGAAACGGGGGAATACCATTAAAGCTGGCCGGCTCGGGCAGGAATTTCCCAAAGACCGCATATTTTGCAAACAAATAAATCAGGGAATTGCCTTCGATGAAGCTACCCGGGCCAACATCGATTGAACCCAGGGATGACATCGTTAAACCCAGGAACAAGACTGGAATAGCAACAATCATGCCAGCCAGCGGGCCAGCTACGCCAATATCGAACAGGATGCGCTTGTTCTTGGGAACACCTTTCATCAGGATGGCTGCGCCCATTGTCCCCAAAGGGCTGAATGGGAACGGAATAAAGTATGGCAGGGTGGCAGGCGTTTTGTGATAGCGACTGACCAGGTAATGTCCAAACTCATGCGCCAGCAATATCCCCAGCATCGACAGCGCAAAAGGCCAACCGGTGAAGATGCTCTGGAGCAACGCTAACATTTGCCCGCCGAAACTGTCTGGCAGCGGGCCTTCCGGAGTGGCCCCGGCCAGCATCACACTGAAGACCGTAATCACAAACAGGATCACATTGACCCAGGGATTGCCTGTTTTTTGTTTTGGAGGCGTAGTGACTAAGTAGATAACCTGCTCGCCATTTTCCAGGCGGAAGAGGGGCGTCAGGTCATATGGCTTAAGGGATGCAGCCAACTGGTCGTAGGCTGAAGCGGAGTCATCGTTCAGCAAATGACCGCGGTAGCGCATCAGTGGTCCTTTTTCAGGATCTTGGGCGGTTACATCTTCAATTCGAAATACACGTGCAACCAGGGAAGTTAAAACTTCAGTTTCAGGAAGAGTCATGGGAATACCTGCCATAAAATTAGGCGGGAGTGGATGGGAGTCGAACCCACCGCGGCCCGCAACGCGACCCGCCACCGGTTTTGAAGACCGGGAAGCCCACCGGGACCTAACCACTCCCACGGCAAGGATACTCGAAGCTAAGGCGATTGGCAAGTATATAAAAA
>JASFRG010000199.1:0-7981 GCA_050115035.1 Anaerolineales bacterium
ATCATCAGTTGACAATATGTGAATATAAGGACGGCTGGCGAAATAGGCCAGCGTTTGACCGACCATATCAGGGCTGCCCCAGGTTGTATCGCGAAAACTGCTACCCAGTACGAGCAGGTCTTTTTTGTCAGTGTTGAGCGCGGTTTCGAGCAAGGCCCGGCGGACTTCGAGCGAGGGGCCGTCCGGTGTGGGTTGTGCAACTTCAGTTACAGCGGCAATGGGGATGATTTTGGTTGTGCTGAAGAACGGCCGGTGAATGTGGGATGGGTCGTTCGATAGGACAAAGGTAGGACGGGATGCCATCCCATCCCACGCAAATGGGCTGGGGGACAAACCAAAAAGAACTTCTCTTTCTGGATGGTCTGGCAGGATGAGTAAGCCTTCGTCACTCAATCTTCGGATGCGCAGCAGGACATTCATGGCATCCAGCGCGGACAGGGTTTCCGGTTCTTTCAAATCCAGCAATACGATTGGAACTTGATACTTTTCGACTGCATCCAACAGGTGCTTCAAGCCATGACGTTCGCCGCGTGGGCCGGTGTGGGCTCCGTCCCAGGAGCGCAGGGCTTCGGCGGGGAAGCGGCCAGAGAAAGTGTCGTAGAAGGTCAAGAGAAGTGGCGCAGTTTGGGTTGGGACTGGACCATCCAATGTCAGGCTGCTGATTTCGTCTTCGGGGGTGGAGATGTTTACGCGCGGGTCGGATGGGGTTTCGGAGAGTGGGATCTCTATAATAACGGTGGCAAGTAAGGGGTCGGGAGAGATGCGAATGAGGTCGCTTTCGGATGGGATGTGGATTTCAAACGGAGGGGCTTCCGGTGCAGAATCATCTTGGATCTGAATATTCAGAAAAAGGTCTTTAGGGTTTTGGAAATCAAGCAGGTCGACTCGAATTTGCAGGGTATCGTCATTCGTCCGCAGGTAGACAGCGGTCAGATCGTAGGCGGACGTGGCCGTATCGGCTGGATCGAGCGCGCGCAGGCTCTCTGCCCAAATATTACTTGACTCGGGCGCAATTCCCTTTGCAGGCATGCACCCGGAAAACAAGACCAGAAACAAAATCCCCGCGATCAGTCTGGCGCGGGCGGAGGAAACAAAACGGTTCATCCGAGATGATTATTGTGACAATTGCACGGTCACGGTATAGGCGACGTAGTCGATCGAACTGTTGCCCCCGGCAGGCGTGAGCCGCAAAGAATAAGGCGAGCCCACGAAAAGATATAGCTGTAACTGGCTGGGGTTCCCGCAAAAAATATCCCCCCAGCTTTGCAGGATGACTTCGTTTTGGATGAGTTCCACGTTCAATGGGCTGCTGCCGGAACAATTCAGGATGACCGAGACAACGGTTTCCTGCCCGGTTTGTCCCTCGAGCTGGAACTGGACCCAGTCTTCCGGGTCGCCCTCGGGGGACGAAATGTCGCTGCTGTAGTTGAACGAACGCACTGAAGCCTTGGATAATTTGATGCTGACCGCCGGGGACTGGACCGAATCGCCATCCGGGAAGGCGGTTGCCAGGTTCAGCAATGACTCTGGGGTTGCCGGAACTGCGCTTCCCGCTCCGACGGTTGGGACTGCTTCCGTTTGTGTCCCTTGCGCTTGTTGTCCCGCGTTTGCGTTGATGACGGGTACATCCTGCGTGTCCGTCGCCTGCACGTACTGTGCCGTGACCCAACCGGTCCCGTTGGAACTCTCCGGGTAGACGATCATCCACCAACCGCTGGTGGGATCTTTGCCCACAATTTGTACTTTAGCGAATATATCGATCGTTCCTAACAGATCGCCTGTTTCAGACGGGTTGCTACGCACATTCAATTGAGCGGTAGTCTGCCCTTCGACGGGCTGGACCGCTACGGTTGGAGTTGGCGGTTCCAGTGTAGCTGAGGGGAGCGGCGTTAATGTGGGTGGCAGGGTGGAGGTGATGATGATCTGCGGCGTCGGTGTGGGGGTGTCCGGGACGGTTGCTTCCGGGCTGCAGGCGGTGCTTATGAAAATAAGGATGACAATAAGAGCATATAGAATGGGTTGTGGGGAGTTTCGGTTCACGGGCTTATTGTACCCAAGAATTGGGTTAGGGAATGGAAATCAAAACCGCCTTGAGGCGGTCAGATGAGTATCGTCGGATCGCCTGGAGTTTTATATTGTCCATCAATCAACAACCCCTCAACAAGAAAGACTCCCGTATCAATACGGGAGTCTTTGTGAGCGGTATTGGACTTAAGTGGAGGGGGAAACTCTAAACCCCCACCCGCAAACCCGGTACATGAGTGCCGGGACGAATATCATCCCCTAAACGAGGGCTAACAACCTTACACAAAAAAACACTCCGACGGTTGCCGAAGTGTTTTAGTGGGCGGTATTGGACTCGAACCAACGACCTTTGCGATGTCAACGCAACGCTCTAACCAGCTGAGCTAACCGCCCGGGCAGGGCAATATTATAACGAGGGTGGAGTGTTTTTGCAATGGGGATTTTGAATTTCAGAAGATAATTTCAGTAAATTTTCCCTACCGAACGGTAGGTAGGTTATGGATTACTCACAATTAAGGTCTTAACCCTAGGGCATTTCAGGCCTGGGCTTGATGACCGGACATCTCCAAGCTTGTAATATGAAGATACCTTTTCGCCCATCAAGGAGGTGGCCTATGAATTTTAACGGACGCAAGGCCCTGCGATTAGCGCTCATCCTTTCGGGAGCGGTGTTACTCGTCGTGGCGGGATTCGGACTGCACGGTGCAACGGCCTCCGCGTCCACGCTTGAAGCCGCAATGGCAGGTGTGGATGGCGAGGCCGTTTTCGTTTCTGCGCCCCCACCTGTTAGCCAGGATACCTGCCTGCACTGTCACATCAACGGCGAGAACACCAACCTGTGGACGCCGCTGGCGCGCTGGTCCGTTTTTGGTGTCTTCGGGATGGTTTTCGCCTTTGGCGTCTACCGTTCCGCCAGTGTGTGGACACAGCGTAAGGCCTGGAAACCGCTCTGGACTCGTACAGTCGAGTGGGTGGACGAGCGCTACGAGCTTTCACCGGCACTTTCGAAGATCGCTGCCAAACCTGTCCCCAGGTTCGCGATGAAGTGGTGGTACTGCCTGGGCGGCATCACAGCCTTCCTGTTCGTGGTGCAAGGCCTCACCGGCATCATGCTGGCTTTCTACTATAAGCCCTCCGCTGCCGAAGCCTACAACAGCATACTCTTTATTGAGAACGAAGTGCGCTTTGGGGCGGCTATTCGTATGATCCATCACTGGGCCGCCAACGGCATGATCGTGATGTGCGTCGCGCACATGCTGCGCGTGTTCGTCATGGGCGCCTACAAGAAGCCGCGCGAACTGAACTGGGTCAGCGGCGTGCTGCTGCTCTTCCTGACGCTGCTGTTCGGGTTTACAGGTTACCTGCTGCCCTGGGACCAACGCGCGTACTGGGCCACCACGGTCGGCACCGACATCGGCGGGGCACTGCCGGCTATCGGCAACCTGATCCTGGTCTTCCTGCGCGTCGGCTGGGATGTCAGCGAGGCCACACTGGGACGTTTCTATGGCCTGCACATTATCGTCACGCCATTGTTGACGGTTGCGTTCATGGGGGCGCATTTCCTGATGATCCGCAAGCTGGGCATTGCGAAGCCGCTTTAGGAGAATTTTTAGGACACGGAATACACGGAATTTACGGAAGAAATTAAATTTGCACGGAAAAACATCCGTAACAATCAAAGAGAATCCGTGCCTTTCCGCGAAATCCGTGTCTAGGAGAAAACTATGGCAACAATAAACCCTGATCAAGAAAAAGAGGGCGTGCCCTTCTTTCCCAATCACTTCTTGACTGAGTTCTACGTGGTGGTCGGGATCGTGGTGGTCGCGATCGTGGTCGGCGCCCTAGGGATGCTCTCCCCGGTTGGCCTGCAACCCCCGGCTGACCCTCTGAATACGCCGCTGCACGTCAAACCGGAATGGTACTTCCTGGCGCTCTATCAATTACTGAAGTACGTTCCCTCGACTGTGCTTGGTATCGAAGGCCCGATGTTTGCAGTCACGATGATGGTGGTAGCCGTGATCGTAGTGGTTATCTGGCCTTTCCTCGACAAAAAAGCGGACAGCAGGAAAGCCATGCGCATCCGCGCGATGGGTGTGGCTGCCTTCGTCGTGCTGGCGATTGCCCTGACGATCTGGGGGGAGGTGAGCTAATGGATAACGTAACTCGTCGCGACTTTCTCAATCTACTCAAAGGCACCGGCGTTGTGATAGGCGCAGGTGCAGTGGCTGCGCCGGTCATCGCTTATTTCTATCCGCCTAAACTGGAGGAGATGCCCTCCGAGCCGATTTTGGTTTGTGCCGAAGATGAACTGCCCGTCGGCGACTCCCGCACGGTCAAATTTGGACGTTATCCTGCCATCGTTATTCGACTGGATTCCGGTCTGAAAGCCTTTTCCGCCGTGTGTTCACATTTTGCCTGCATCGTCAAATGGAATCCGGAAACAACGCGGCTGGAATGTCCCTGCCATGATGGGTATTTCAGTCCAGAAGATGGTGCAGTGCTGGATGGTCCGCCGCCATCCCCGCTTACCATGCTGGATACCGAAATTGTAGATGGGCAGATCTACGTCAAAATTGGAGGTGAAGCATGACCGCCGAAGCCACCGCTGTACCCGAAACCACTTCCAAACGTTGGGAGAATCTGGGGCCGCGAACCAAAGATTTTGTCACTCATGTCATCCTCCAGCCGCGCATTCTCAAGAAAGCTTATTCCGGCGTGATGCACTTTATGCTCTTCTGGGGTGTGAGCATCCAGGTGATTGGCACCATTATCAACCTGCTCAACATGGCGCTCTTCCAGCCCTGGGTGATCGAATTCCCTCGTTTCGGCTGGTATCTGGGTTATGAACTGGTGATGGACATCGCCGGAGTCATGATCCTGATCGGGGTGGGGATGGCAGCCTTCAGACGTTACATCCTGCGACCGAAGTCCCTCGAATCGAGCTGGGACGATGGGTTTGCCCTCGTTATGTTGACCCTGATTGTGCTGGTCGGTTACACCAACGAGGCTACCCGACTCTTGTCTACGAGCCCACAATGGGCGGATTGGTCACCGATCGGGAACTGGTTCGCCGTGGTGTTGGGGGCGGCTGGGGTCTCGCCTCAGCAGGCTCAGGCGTGGCACGATGCGTCGGTCTACGTCCACGCTATGCTGGCGATGGCGCTGGTGGCCGCTATCCCGTTCACCAAGATGCGGCATCTGATCTACACGCCGCTTAACATCCTGAACCGCACGTTCCGCAAATCGGGCGTGCTCGACAAAATCGAGGACATCGAGACAACCGAACTATTGGGCGTTGGGAAGGTCAGCGAGTTCACCTCACAGCAACTGCTCTCGTTCGACGCCTGCACCCGCTGCGGACGTTGCGAGGAGGCCTGCCCCTCGAACTTCAGCGGCATGGACTACTCGCCCAAGCAACTGATCCAATCCCTGCGCACGGCTATGTTGGACAATTTGGTTTCAGGCAACGGGGCGAGCGAAGCCGAACTGATGGGCTCGGTCATCCCCGAAGAATATGCCTGGCAGTGCACCACCTGCGGGGCCTGCATCGCCAAGTGCCCGGCCTTCATCAATCCGGTGGACGAGATCGTGGATCTGCGCCGCTACCAGGTGCTGACCACGGGGCAAATGCCCAAGTCGGTGGGCGACACCATGCGCAACATGGAACGACAGGGCAACCCCTGGGGCATGCCGACCGAAAATCGTATGGCCTGGGCAGAAGGATTGGATATCCGTGAACTAGCTCCCGGCGATGAGACCGATGTGTTGTACTTCACCGGTTGTGCAGCAGCCTTCGATGAGCGCAATAAGAAAGTGGCGCGCGCCTTCGCTAAGCTGATGCAAAAAACGGGCGTGGACTTCGCCGTGTTGGGCTTCGACGAGATGTGCTGTGGTGAAACGGCCCGGCGCATGGGGCATGAATACCTGTTCCAGGAGTTTGCCAAGCAGAACATAGAAGTCTTTGAGTCGGTCAAGTTCAACCGTGTCGTGACAGCCTGCCCGCACTGCTTCAATACGCTCAAGAATGAGTACCCGCAGATGGGTGGTGACTTCAAGGTCATGCACTACAGTGAGTTGCTGGCTGAGTTGAAGCTGCCCGCTGCTACCGCGAATGGCAATGGAATTCATGGCAACGTTACTTACCATGACTCTTGCTATCTTGGTCGCTATAACAACATCTACAAGCAGCCGCGTGAATTGCTCAAGAATGCGGACGTCAACCTGGTCGAGATGGCACGCACAGGCGAGAATTCCTTCTGTTGCGGCGGCGGCGGCGGACAGATGTGGCTGGAAGTGGACGCCAACACGCGCATCAACCATCGCCGCCTGGCCGACTCAGTCGATGCTAAAGCGGATGTAGTTGCCACCGCTTGCCCATATTGTTTATTGATGTTCGATGATGCCATCCGCTCGAAGGGTATGGGCGAGCAGATTCAAGTGATGGACATCGCGGAAGTTTTAGAGACGCAGATTGGTGAATAGTTGGTCTCGATACGGCGGCGTTGGTCGAGTTCCGCGAAGCGGAGTATCGAGACCCGCCGCCTACTCGACCAACGAGTAAGATTTGGAGGTGTTCGATGAACACAAACTGGATGATAGGTACCCACGGTGATCCACTTGGCGCACTGCAGAAGTTTATCAAGACGCTCTGGGAACAGACCGACCTGGATGTGATAGTGGTCGCGCCCAATGGTCACGGATTTTTACTGGAATCCCCGGATGAGTTGGAGCACATGAACCCCTTCCGGCCGCTGATGAAACTGAACACAGCCCGGCTGGTTGTGGATACTGCCAAGAAACGCCCAGGCAAACGCGTCGGTGCCATGCTGCGTCCCTGCGAGATGCGCGCCCTGAATGAGATGGCGGCACGCGGCGCGCTCAGGCGTGACGATGTGCTGGCCGTCTGCACGGATTGCCTGGGCACCTTCCCGGCGGACGAGTTCGAATGGCGCACGGAACGCTCGGAAAAAGGCTTAACTAAAGATACGCTGCAATTCGCGCCCCAGGGTGGTATCTCCGCTTACCGCTACCGACCGGCCTGTCAGATGTGCGCTGAGCCCGGAGCCACGGATGGCGATGTAAACGTTGGTGTTTTCGGTTTGCCGGTGCGACAATTCGTGCTGGTGAATGCACACAAAGAGGGGCTCACCTTGGAATCCATGACGAATGGGTTAGCAGATGATGAACTGGTAAGCAAGCGTGAGCACACACTAGGGAAGATCTCCGAACGGCACGTTCGCACCCGGGAGCGCGTGCTCAAGAGCTTGGACGAAAATCTGCCCGCCGACGTGCAGGAATTGCTGCTGCAATTCGAATCTTGCGATGAGTGTCAGGCCTGCATGAACGTCTGTCCCATCTGCACAGTGGACCAACCGCGTAAAGATGACACTGGCAAACTAGTGCGCGAGGATGTGGTCAGCTGGCTGTTATCCTGCGCGGGCTGCGGTATGTGCGAACAGGCTTGCCCACAGTACCAGCCGTTGAGCGCGGTCTTCAGTCACATCCGTGAACAGGTCGAAGCGGAATTAGCGCTGTAAAAAATAAGCCACAGAGTCACTGAGACACAGAGAATAAAAAGCTCCGTGACTCTGAGTCTCTGTGGCTTACTAACCTTTATGGGAATTATATTCGCCCTCGCTTGACTCATCTTTCTCGCGGTGGTATGCTTGCGCGAAACATGGACCTTGTCTCTCATCCGAATTGCACCGATAACGCCGACGATAATCGTACCCATATCCTTACGATGACGGGACGTTGGTGCACAGGACAGGTCCGATAACTGAAACCAGGACTGAAAAGATAAACACATAGCAGCCCAACGCCCCGAGAACATCGGGGCATTTTTCTTGCTGAGACGAAGAAATGACAAAATTTGCAACTAAAGTTCGAATTTGTTTTGAAGGAGTCGTGAAGTATGGACGTTGAAATTGGAACTCTCATTGGCATAATCGTTGCT
>JASFRG010000200.1:0-7967 GCA_050115035.1 Anaerolineales bacterium
TCCAGCAAAAACCATGCACGACCTGGCTGAAAAGTACATGACCCTTCTTCCAACGCAGTGGCTGTTCATTGTGCCTCTACCCGAAAATATACCCGAATATACTGTTTAGACAGCCAGGGGTTGCAAGGCTCAAAACCCCCCAAAATCTCTCTATGTAGAGGAATGATCGTGTACGGGAATGGGTATTTTTCTCATAAACGATCATGCCGCACCCCCCGACTTTTCAAGTTGGGGGGTGCGGTATTTACGAAACAAATTCTTTTGGGAAGACTTACGCTACTTTGTTGCCTTGCACAAGACGTAGAATTTCCGCTCGAAACTTGACATGAATTTGACGATCTCCATCGATCACTGCTTCTGCCAACAGATCATTGATATATCGTCTTTTCCTGAGAAAAAGCGCGTGGCGTTCTTCATCATTCTGGGGATTGGCATTGATCACATCTTCCAGATCAGCCTGTAGATTTTGAACATAGGCACTCACTCTGGCATCAAAATCCAAATCAGCATAAGTGTTTAGCTCATCTTCGATGGCGGTCTCTCTTCTTTCCACCCACGCTGCCTTTTCATAATGGACAGCGATCTTTTTACCAAATTCTTCATCGTTCATCCTGGTGACACGAGCATGTGTGATGAACTCCTGACGTTCTTTTGTGAGCAATACCTGCTCATCACGTAATTGTTGCAGGTTTTTCTGAAGGGTGCCCTGTTTTTGTTCGAATTGATACGCCAGACGTTTGGCTTGCGCCACCAGGTATGCCGGGTCCAATGCAAACTCGCACAACTTTTCCCAAACTTGTGTTTCTGCACGTTTAGCGCTCACCGATTTTGGACAATCCGGCGGTCTGAGCTCCTTGTGGAGTTGTGGACAGAAGTATGTACTGATCGGGGTCTTGCGTTCAACCCAATCCCCTTTGCGGCTGCGGCGATGAGCTGCCGTGCGCGCCCGCCAGGTCAGGTTGCAGGCACATTTCATGTGTCCGGCTAGTAAATAATCATTTTTCTTACGTTGTTTTGGATGGGTAGTGTTTACTTCTCTCATTTTTACGAATAACTCATAGGTTGGCATATCGATGATAGGCTCAACTGGGATGTGGAATGTTTGCCCTGCACGGGAATATGTTTTGAAACCATAGGCATATTCTTTGGCAGAACGTAGTATAGCCTGAATACTGGACCGGGACCATTGGATCTGTCGCGGAATACTGCTCCCTTTTTGTAGAGCGTTGGCAGCGATCAATCGTTTCCGAATTTGCATCAGGGGAGTTTTCTGGATATACCATGCGAAGATTTGACGCACCCATTTCGCTTCTTCTTCCAGGATGTAGATGTTCTCACCAACACGGACATAGCCGTAACGATCCTGTCCCGTGTTTGCCTTGCCGGCTTTCAGCCGTGCGATCACACCCATCGTCATCCGTTCTTGCATGCTCTCCAGTTCCATCTGCGCTGCCCAGGCGCGTATGGGTGCAATTTGGAGGTCGAATGTTTCTTTAGCCAGCAGGATTGTGATATTGTATCGCTGGATGGCTTCCAGTACCAGCAACATAGATCGCAAGCCGCGATAGAGTCTATCTTCCCGCCAGGCCAGGATCATATCGAATTCACCCTTGGCAACATCCTTGAGCATGGCCAGCAATCCAGGGCGATCTGAGCGTAGACCGGAAGGTTCCACGAGTTTGTTCTTGACACGATATTTCTCAATATCCCGATAGACATGAACAACCATCAATCCTTTTTCTTTTGCCAGAGACCGACAGTCTGCTTCCTGTTCGCTGGGACTGGCTCTTTCTCCCTGGGCTTCGGATGAAGTACGGATGTAGATCACTGCTTTTTGTTGCATGTTATTCTCCATTTTCGGTGATTAAAGTGAAACAGGCAGGAGTTCCTGCCTGTTCGTAGTGCACTTATAAATCAAGAAGAGTTTCAGTACATTATAAAGTCGATACCTAATCTTGCAGGCTGTCTATCGCACTGAAAATCTCATCTGCACGGTAGATTTGATTCCGGGCGTAACCTAAACATCGCTGACTGGCCCAAGGATGATGTCCATATCTTCTGATATTTTGTGAACATTATCACTCGGATGGAATAGACAATTCTACACTAAGATTAACTGGGCTGCCGAAATAGGGAGTTCCATCACTTTTCCAGGAGATCTTCTTTATGCGAGGACTGCGGTTCATGTCACAAGATCCGCCTGCGGAGTCGCTGGCATGATAGATGATCCAATCCTCTTTGCCATCAGGTGATTTAAAAAAGTTATTATGCCCTGGGGAAAAGACTTTGCTGGTGCCTTGAAAAACCGGTTCGGGAGATTTATCCCACGAACTAGCCATCAAAGGATCGCCTCCGTTATATGTCAATATACCCAATTTGTAGTGTGGTCCCCAGCAGCCGCTGGCTGAGTAAATAATGAATGTCTTGTCATCATGCTGTAGTGCAACAGGACCTTCATTGACCCTGCCATCCTGACGCTCCCAAATATAGGTTGGAGATGAAATTAAGACACGATCTCCAGACAACGTCCAGGGGTCGCTCATTAGGGCAATATAAAGATTCTGGTCATTAGTGATCGCAGAAATATCGTTGCCCGGAAAAGCTGAAAACAGTAGATACAACGAGCCATTGAGCTGCATGATGCTGGTATCAATAGCCCAGCCACCGATCGAATCAGCAAGTTGGGTTTTGTAAGTATAAGGTCCCAGTGGGTCTGTGCCGACGCTCTCAATAACATGCATGCGCTGCCCATCGCAGCACTCTTCTGGTCCACCGGAGTAATAGCCATACCACCTGGGACCATTCGGCCCGTTGAGAAAATAAAATTCAGGTGCCCAATAATTACAACAACGGGAAGGAGTTAAATCTTTGAAAATCTGCACCGGTTCGGTATCCTTCAATTCAACGATGGTAGACGCCTTACGCATGGTCAACCCAACTGATGAATTACCCCAGGTTGTGGCAGCCAGATAATAATATCCATCGTAATAGGTCATCCAAGGATCTGGACCGCTAAAGTTGAGCGGGTTGTGAAATGTGGCCGGTTGTGCAGTGAAACTTTGAGAAGATGTAATGGTAGAGATTTTTACCATTGAGCTCTTGGAAATTGGAAAAAAGCTTAAACCTATTACGAGGAATAGGATAGTTGCTATTCCAATACCGGCAAGAATAAATGTTTTAGAGTTGAATCTGGTAAACATTCTATTGTCACCTACTTCAAACTAAATTTACACAGATCCCTACATTCTAAATCTCTCCGCAAAATTAAGTCGTTAATTATCAGGATCTTTGTTCAACAATACTCTTCGCAGTGAGATGTTCCGGTCAAAACTATGGTCTGTCTTTTCGGACTCGCTGGCCCCGCAGGTGTCTCGTATAACCAATTCCCCTATAACCTTGACTTCCTCATGCCCATTTGCGCCATCAGCGATTTGCTGCAAAAGAATTTCGGCAGCAATCCTGCCCATTTCATAGACCGGCATTGTCACTGTAGTAATGTTTGGTCGGACGATCCAGGTGAATTCCCGGTTGTCATATCCGACGACGGCAATGTCATCAGGAACACTGAAGCCAGCATCCTGGATTGCATAAATGGCACCCAGTGCCATCAGGTCGTTGGCTGCAAAGATGGCAGTGGGACGATTCGACAACTGTAAAAGATTTTGCGCTCCTCTGTATCCTCCTTCGACTTCCCAGTCCCCTGGCTGGATCCATTCTTCAACAAGCGGAATCTCATGCCTTTTTAGGGTCTTTTTGTAACCTTCCAACCGCTCTTTTGCATTGTGCCAGTTTTCTGGTCCGTTGATGTACGCGATAGAACGATGGTCTAGGTGAATCAGGTGATCCACTGCCAGGCTAGCGCCGTAATTGTCGTCAGGGACGACTGAATTTTTTATAGGTGTACCGAACAAGCGATGAACGAACACACCAGGCTTGTTGGCCTTAGTAAGCGCCTCACTGCTGGTTAGATGTGAATATTCGACAAAGATTATGCCATCCACGGGGCGGCTTAGCAGGGATTCAATGCCT
Organism: Anaerolineales bacterium; assembly: GCA_050115035.1. Classification (GTDB taxonomy): domain Bacteria; phylum Chloroflexota; class Anaerolineae; order Anaerolineales; family Villigracilaceae; genus JAABUE01. The sequence continues at coordinate 4,030 of JASFRG010000200.1, forward strand.
GCCTGTTCTTGCTCAATATTCCAATCTGAATTGACAATCAAACTGATGAAATTGTTTTCCTTCAGTTGGTCTTGAATGCCGCGTACGACTGGTGGGGTGAAGGGACTGAGCAGGTCATCCACAAGGATACCGACGGTATTCGTCTGGTCAGTTCTTAGACTGCGCGCAACCAGGTTAGGGCGGTAGTTCATGGCATCAGCTGTTTCAAGGATTTTCTCGCGCACTGTATCCTTGACCGGATAGCTGCTGTGGTTCAATACCCTTGAAACGGTGGCGATTGAATAACCAGATTCTCTGGCAATATCTTTTATTGTAATTGGCATAGATTCTTCCTATAGGGCGCTGGAAAGAAATTACAGAAAACGTTTACTATACTTAGTGTAATAGAAACCGCTCACTATGTCAATATGAAATGGCAGGTTGTTGTCAGGGGATTTATCAACATCATTTTACTAACCAGAAAATTGCCTCTTGACACAGAAAACGTTTTCTGTAAAGAAACGTCGTTACAGATAAAGGATTTTTATGAAATTCGTTCCAGTCACCCACGTAAAGCTAGATGATCCGTTATGGTCAAAGCAATTTGACCAAGTAAGAAGCGTGGTCTTACCCTATATGTGGGAAATTCTGAACGATCGTATTGAAAATGCAGAAAAAAGCCATTGCATTGAAAATTTCAAAGTGGCTGCCGGCTTATCCAATGATGAACACTATGGAGCAGTTTTTGTAGATACCGATCTTTACAAGTGGGTTGAAGCGGTCTCCAATTGCCTTTCTGCTGAAAATCATCCAAGGTTGGAGAAATTATGTGATCAGGCAATTGATCTGATCGGTGCAGCGCAGAAACCTGACGGATATTTGAACACGTATTTCAGTGTTGTTGCTCCAGATGAACGCTGGACCAACCTTATGGAAGGACATGAGTTGTATTGTGCCGGACATCTGATCGAAGCGGGAGTTGCCCATTATCAAGCGACGGGGAAAGTCAAACTTCTGGATATCGCCTGTCATTTTGCAGACTTAATTGACTCGACTTTTGGAAAAGACAAACAGCGCGGATATCCGGGGCACCCTGAAATCGAGTTGGCTCTGATCCGTCTCTATGAAATTACCCATGAAGAAAGGTACCTTTCTCTTGCTAAATACTTTATCAAGGAACGCGGAGTAGGAGAAAATATTTTTGCTGAAGAATGTAGAAAGGAAGGGCATTCTTATATCTTCCCCGAAATGGTTCATTTCAAGGCAGATTACTTCCAATCCCATCTGCCGGTTTGTAAGCAGGGATGCGCGACAGGTCATGCAGTGCGGGCCATGTATCTCTACAGCGCTATGGCAGACCTGGCTCGCCTGACAAATGATTGTGAATTAATTGATGCGTGTGAAAGATTATATGAAAACACCGTCACTCGCCAGATGTATGTTACTGGAGGGGTGGGTTCAGCAAAATTGGGGGAACGTTTCACCGTTGATTTCGATTTGCCTTCCGATAGTGCTTATGCCGAAACGTGTGCATCAATAGGTCTAATGTTTTTTTCCTCTCGCATGTGGTTGCTCAAAGGAAACAAGTCTTTCTACGACATCTGGGAACAGGCCCTGTACAATACCGTCCTTTCAGGCATGGGGCGCGATGGGAAGCATTTTTTCTATGTAAACCCTCTGGAAATCGTTCCTCAAACTGTAGCGAATAACCCCACATTATCTCATGTAAAAACGCAGAGATCAGAATGGTTTGGCGTCGCGTGCTGCCCGCCCAACCTGGCACGAATCCTCACCTCGATGCGCGGTTACATTTATGCATTAGAGGATGACCGTTTGTATGTTCTTTCTCACATTGGTTCTTCATTCGAAGAAGGAGGCCTTTATGTAAAGCTTTCGCGCAAAGGTGACAAATATACACTAGTGATTGATGGGAGACCAATCGATGTCTTTTTCCGACTCCCTGAAAATTCAGCACTTAGCGGCGATCAGTCCGAAAACCACGACAATGGATATTTTTCCATTCATCATGAAGGTGGAAGGCAACAATATACTTACTCTCTGAAGCCTTTGATCCGGGTGCTTCGAGCCCATCCATCTGTTTCGGCTCTGGCAGGGAAGCTTTGCGTTCAAAGAGGACCGAGCATTTACTGTGTAGAAGGATCTGATAACGCCGAACCGCTAAGTAAGCTTCGATTGCCAGTGGACGCGTTGTTCACAGAAGAAAAAACCGCATGGCTTGAAGAAGATATGCCAATCCTGAAAACAGCTGGGTACAGTGTGTTGGATAACAATTGGGAAAGGCAACTGTATGGTCCCCAAAGTTGTGTATATAAGTCGCAAAAAATTACATTCGTCCCTTATAGCCATTGGGGTAACCGTGGCGAAAACGAAATGCGTGTGTGGTTGAATAAAAAGTAAAAACAACTATATTTAATAAAGGAGTTTCACAATGAAACCGAAAAAATTTTCATCCCTTCTGATCATCTTAGGTGTAGTGCTCAGCCTCCTGGTAGGTTGTGCCGCACCTCAGGCAAACGTTGAGGAACCTGTTGTAAATGCACCTGCAGAAGCGGCTCCTGCAGCCCAAGCAGCGGCCACAGGCGAAGTGACTGAATTGCAGATGTTGTCATTTATCGCACAACATCTCACATTCTTTGAGAAAATGGCAGTAATCTGGAATGAAGAGCACCCGGATGAGCAGATTAAAATCGTTCCCACTCATTTAGAATGGGATGCAATGCACCAGACACTCCTCACCGAACTGCACGCTGGTGAAGGCGTGCCCGATATCGCGGATGTTGAAATCGGCAGGTGGCCGGCATTCATGACCGGTGAAGTTCAGTTCCTGGATCTGACTGATTATGTCGCCCCGTACAAAGACGAAATAGTTACCAACCGTCTGGATATCTATAGTCAAGCTGGTCGTGTATATGGTGTTCCCAGCCATATTGGCGCTACCGTCATGTACTATAACACTGGATTGCTCGAACCCGCCGGCGTCGACTTTACGGACATTGTTACCTGGGATGATTTTGAGAATGCGTTGCGGACGTATAAGGAGAATACCGGCAATTACATGACTTACTGCGAAACCTATGGGGCCTACCAATTTACGATCCTCCTGGGCGAACTGGGCAAAGACCTGATCGATGATGGGGGCATGCCACAACTCAACACCCCTGAAGCGCTGAAGGCCATTGAAAGGATCCGAGGTTGGGCTGACGAGGACCTTTGCGCTTTCATTCCAGGTGGAAATGCGGACACCCCTGAAGGGAGAGCAGCAGTTTGGAACGGTGATGTGGCTGCGCTCGCATATCCGCTCTGGTATATGAGCCGCTTTACGGATGAAGGACAAAATTTGACTGGCCAGATTGCCATTGCTCCGCTGCCTGTTTGGGATGAAAGCTCCTATAAATCAATGGGGTTGGGCGGAACCGGCACCACGGTATACAGAAACAGCCCACATGCTGATCTTGCAGCGAGATTTGTCACTTGGGCTAAATTAAGTGAACTTGGAAGCACCAACTTGTGGATAGATTTGGGCTTTGATCCGGTGAACAAACTGGTATCTCAAAACCTGGAAGTCACAAAAGATCCGGGGAACAAGTTCCTCAGTTATTTCCAGACGAATCCCTTCGATGTATTGGCACAGGTGCAAGACAAGATGTTCACGATCAAGACAATGCAGAACTCAGCCTGTATCAATGATTACTTGAGCGCGACTCCCTGGAACCGCATCCTGGTTGATCTGGAGGATCCCGCAACAGTAATGGAGGAAACTCAAAGTGAATTGATGTCTCAATGCGCAACTCCACAAGATTAGTACCGTGATGGTGTGAGAGGTAGAGCCTACGCAACAATAAATTTGCAAAATCTTCAAAATTTCTATCCCCGCCGCAAGCGGACGGCGTATTACGAAATTTTGCCCCTACGGGTACAGATTTTGCTAAGGCACAGAA
>JASFRG010000201.1:0-7893 GCA_050115035.1 Anaerolineales bacterium
ATGGCGGTTCCGCGGATGGCAGCGTGGGCATTATCAAAAGATATGCTGATAAACTGGCCTGGTGGGTCTCTGAAGTGGACAAAGGACAGACGGATGCCATCAACAAAGGCTTTGGTCACGCCAAAGGTCAAATCTTAGCCTGGATCAATTCCGACGATACCTACCAGCCCGGGGCTGTTTCCGCTGCCGTAGAGTATCTTCGAGACCACACCGACATCGGCATGGTCTATGCGGATTGTAATTTCATCAACGAAAAGGGTGAGATCATTGGGAAATTTGGCGCGGCGCAAACGGATTACAAACGTCTAAAGCGTGGCTACGTCCACATCCCGCAGCAGACCATGTTCTTCCGTGCCGGATTATGGCACGCGGTCGGCCCGCTCGACCCGTCCTTCTACTTCGCGATGGACTACGATTTGTGGGTGCGGATTGCAGAGCGTTCCAAGATCAAATATCTCCCGGGACAAACCTGGGCCAACTTCCGCATCCACACGTCCGGGAAAACAATCGTATCTGATGACCGTTGCTGGCCGGAAATGCTGCGCGTGCATTACCGTGAAGGTGGCAGTTTTTTCTCGGTGATTGTAGCCAAATATTACATCCGTAAGCTGATCGCTCCATTGTGGAATTGGCGAAGAAGGAGAAAATTTCTTACCACAGAGAGCACAAAGAGCACAGAGAAAAAATAAACAAAACTCTGTGAACTCAGTGGTCTCTGTGGTGAGCTTTTGAAATTATGAATTGGATTTTCTCTCCCCCATCTCTTGATGATCTAATCCGCTTGTTCAAAGCCTGGCGTTTTTGGGTCATGGGTGCGCTGGCAGGCGCTTTATTAGGCACAGTTCTATTCTATATTGCGCCACCGCCATATCGCGCAAGGGCGACTGTCAATGTAGATTTCAATCTCGAGGAGGCCTGGCCTGATGAGGTTGACCGTCAGCAGTTCTATTATCTCGAACGCGAGACGCGTAAGCTGATGGAGATCGCCTGGTCGGATGATGTGATGCAGGTCATTGCGGATGCCAATGGCGTGGATGTTTCTACGCTGCGAGATGAAGTGCTCTCGCTTAGCCAACCCGCCGAAGCGGGCTGGCACTTTTATGCGGATGATCGCGACCCGGCGCGCGCCGAAGCGCTGGCCTCGACCTGGGCGCTGGCCTTCACCGATCAAGCACAGACCGAGATGGCTGAACAGGTTGGCCTGAACTCTTTCGTCCGTGTGGACGCGGCGCAGGTGGTGAATCTGCCTGTCCATCGCAGTGTATCTCAAGGCACGTACTTGCTGTCAGGCGCGATTGGATTTTTAGCCTTAAGCGCGTTATTGGTATTGTTTTTCAAACCCAGGAAGTAAGGCGGATTGCCAATCCGCTTTACGCGATCCAATGAAACCTTATCTCTCATCTCAAGAAAATATCGTTAAGCTGACACGCGTCCTGTGGGGCGCAGTTCTCTTGACGTTGCCCGTTACCAGCTTCCGTTATTTTCCTGGGTTAGGTGAGACTACCTATGTGAGACCGTTGGCGTTTTATCCGCTGGCACTATTGTTACCGATATTGTTAATTCAACTGTTGAGGAACAAAATAAGTTCGCCCTGGCCAGGGAGCATGCTCGTGCTAGGAGCCTTCCTACTAGCAGTCCTGGCAGCCAGTATGGCTGGCATTTTTCACGCACCATTGGAACTGCGTGGGCAAAATTATTGGGGGCGGGTCATGCGCGCCTGGGCGACGATAATCATTGGCCTTTCATTTTTCGTGGCCGCCGTCTGGATGAACCGGGATCAAGATAACCTGAAATTCTCTGTTCGTTGGCTGTTAGCGGGCCTGATTTTGGACATTGCCTGGAGCGGGGTGCAATCCCTGGCCTTTTACACAGCGCTGCTCGAAAAGGTGACGGTCACACACTGGCAGTTGGCCTTCTCGATGCGTGAATTGGTCAAGACAAATCGGGTTTCCGGGCTGGCTTACGAACCAGCCTGGCTGGCAGGTCAGATCGCAACAGTCTACCTGCCCTGGCTTTTCGCCGCCGTGTTGACGAAGATAAATTTTATGCGTTTCAAATGGTTGGAAGCGCTGCTGCTCGGATTAAGCGGCCTTCTCCTTCTGGCAACCTATTCGCGCGGCGGACTTGCCACAGCCGTGGGTGCAACCATACTGACGTTCCTACTTGTAGGCGGCGATATGATGCGCGCTGGCTGGCGTTGGTTCTATTCCGGCTTCAAGCGAAATGAACGAATGCTGAAACGATGGTTATTGGCGATGAGCTTGCGCTTTGGAATGATATTTCTGATGGCGTTGGCGCTCATCGGGGCTTTTCAGTTCCTGGGACAAAAAGGGTACTTCGCCCGTTTGTGGAACACGCAGGCTGACAGCCTGGTGGATTTCATCATCGAAAATTCAGCCGGTGCTCGTGCCGCTTATAACTGGGCCGGGTTGGCGACTTATGATGAGCATCCCTGGCTGGGTGTTGGTCTGGGCGCCAGTGGTTTTTACCTGTACGACAATCTGCCTGATTGGGCGCTGACCACCGTCCCGGAGATCGCACGGCATTTGAGCCCAACTACACATTTATATCCAAATCCGAAAAATATGTACATCCGCATCCTAGCTGAAACGGGCTTGTTGGGTTTTGCATTCTTCATGGCTTTTATGTTTGGGCTGCTGGGTGATGCTCTGTCTTTTTTGCGCAAACCGGGATTGCTACGCTTTCTCGGCATCGCCGGTTTGTGCTCATGGTTGGCGATTTTACTCTACAATCTCACGCAGGACTCTTTCGCAACTCCGAATCTTTGGGTAAACTTGGGCATCCTGGTCGGTATGACAAGAATCAATTCTGAAGGAACGTCGGAGCACAACGCATGATTGTACTTTCCGTGGGAATGCCGCGCGCCGGATCTGGCTGGCATTACAACCTGATCCACGACCTAATGAAAACTACCGGCTGTGCAGATGCGCGCGAAATCCGTGAGCAGTACAATCTGCAAGGCATCTTGACAGAGGTCAATTGCAACATCGGGGTGCTCTCCCTGCGACGTCTGGCACTGGTGTCACGACCCGCGCTGGCAGGCAAGACCTTCGTCATTAAAGCGCACGCTGGTCCGACAATCTGGTCGCGTCTACTCTCGACCCTGGGCTTGCTACGGATCACGTACATTTATCGTGACCCGCGCGATGCCATGCTCTCGGCTTATGAATACGGTCAACGCGCGCTGGACAAGGGCCGTCCAAATGCTTTTTCGCACCTGAGCGATTTTGAAAAATCAGTGGATTTTATGAATGATTATGTTCGTATCTGGGAAAAGTGGCAAACAGAAAAGGATGTGCTCATCGCCCGTTACGAAGACCTGTTGCGTGAGTATGAAACGGAAGCAGTTCGTTTGGTGGCATTCCTGGGACTAGACAGAAACAGGTCCGAAGTCCGGGAAGTGATCGAGAAGTATCGTCCTGGACAAGGTGAAAGTCAGCAGGGTCTGCATTTCCACAAGGGCAAAATCGGTCGATTTCGAGAATCCTATTCGGCAGAACAACAGTCGATTCTAGCTCAACGCTTTGAACCTTTTTTAAAACAAATGGGATACGAAATATAGCCAACCAACCAATCTGTTAACCCATCCTCAGGGTTAGCCCAAGAGTTTTCGGTTATTATTGAATTATGCGTACATTCGATACCCCCTACGTTGCAGATTGGTATGCCGTCTCTTTGCGCTGGTTGGCGCTATTGGGGATGATCGTGTCATTGTCACTAGGCGGGCGGTTATTTGATATATCTATCTGGCCGCTCGGCGGGCTGGTTGTGTGGAACATGACCATGACGATGTTTGCCGGTTTGAATCGCCGTATGGCATATCATCGCCACATCAGCCTGATTGTTGACCTGTCTATGACAGGCATATTGTTCTGGTTGCACGGGGGCATGTATGGACCCGTGTTATGGGCCGGGGTTTTGCCCATTCTGATCGGAGCAATTTATTTCGAATTCTTGGGAGCCTTGTTTTCTGCGCTAGTGTTTACCTTTCTGGGAATTGCCAGTGTTTGGACTGGAGAAACCTCCCCGGCATTCTGGCAAACCTCTTTGATCGTTGCTGGCAGCACACTGGGCGGCAGCATTGTCTTTGGCTTTATCAGTCACCAATTGATTCAATATCTGCGTCAGGTTCGTACTTCGCGCCTCGACAAGGAACAAAAGCGTGTGCGTATGGAAGGTGAACGCTGGCGTGCCTTGTATGAATTGAGCTCAACGCTCACAAGCACGCTCAGCTACAGACGCGTAATGGACTCTGTGCTTGACCTGGGCTATACAGCAATGAACCCCGATCCGGATGCAGAAATAGACGAAAAGTTGATCAGTGCCGTGTTTTTGTTCCAGGGTGATCGACTTGAAGTTGGGTCAGCGCGCCGGTTGACCAGTGCGGATGAGCGTGTAAAACTGGATGCCAGCGAGGGGATACTCAAACGGGTGGTAGATGAGGGTGAAGCTGTCCTCACGACCGAAATCAGCTATGATCCCGAGCTTGGACGGATGATTGCCCTGCGGAACTGCACGTCGGCCTATTGCTTCCCGTTGCGGAGCGGTTTCAATGTCTATGGTGCGATGCTCTTTGCACACGCTGACCCGAACTATTTCAATCGCGAACGCACAGATTTGCTGGACATGATCGGTCGTCAGGCTGTAATCGCCGTCCAGAACGCTCGCCTGTACCAGGACCTGCTCGAAGAAAAAGAACGCATGATGGAGGTGCACGAGGAGGCGCGCAAAAAGCTGGCCCGCGACCTGCACGATGGTCCCACCCAGTCCGTAGCGGCTATGGCCATGCGCATCAATCTGACACGTCGCATGTTCAACAAGGATTCCAAGATGGCTCTTGATGAACTGGTCAAGATCGAGGACCTGGCTCACCGCACAACCAAGGAGATCCGTCACATGCTGTTTACCTTGCGCCCGCTCATCCTTGAATCACAGGGATTGAAGGCCGCGCTGCAATCCATGGCTGAGAAGATGCGCGAGACCTACGCACAGTATGTTGCCATCGATATCGATGAGGACATTATCGAAGAATTGGAGATGGGCAAACAGGGTGTGATATTTTACATCGTCGAAGAAGCTGTCAATAATGCGCGAAAGCATGCCGCGGCCCCGAATATCTGGGTACGTATAAAAGGACTGGACAACGACTTGTCGCTGGTTGAAATCCAGGACGATGGCATGGGTTTCGATGTCAATGCCGTCACCAAATCTTACGATAGACGTGGCAGCCTGGGAATGATCAACCTGCGTGAACGAACTGAACTGGTCAATGGATTATTGAACGTTCAATCTCAGTCTGGCAAGGGGACATTGATCCAGGTATATGTACCGCTCACCGAAGAAGCTGCCGACAAACTGCACCACGCCAGAGCCTGAATCCATATGCCTACCGCCGCCGGACTATATTATTTCGCTCACGGGGAAGAATTACGTGACCGCCCTCCAGTGTTATTATTGCATGGCGCGGGTGGGTCGCATTTAAGCTGGCCACCCCAGATTCGGCGTCTTACCGGGCAACGCATATTTGCTCTGGATTTGCCCGGACATGGCAAATCGGATGGGGTTGGCATGCAAGATATCGATGAGTACGCCAAAAGCGTGTACGAATTTATGAAGTCAGTGCACCTGTCCAATGTGGTGGTGGTCGGCATTTCAATGGGAAGCGCCATTGCAATGTCGCTGGCCCTGACGTATCGTAAGCGGGTGATCGGACTGGGGTTGATCGGGAGCGGTGCGAAGTTGCGTGTGGCCGCTTCTACGCTCGAAGGTGCCGCCAACTCGTCGACCTTCCTTCCGGTTGTTGAAACGGTGATCGAAAATTCGTACGGTTCCAACGTCGATCCGCGGGTAAAGGAGTTGGCCGTCCAACAGATGGCGGAGACACGCCGGGCTGTACTGTATGGTGATTTTTTGGCCTGTGATGCATTCGATGTAATGGAGCGTGTGGACAAGATCGATATTCCTACGTTGATTATTTGCGGCAGTCAGGACCGCATGACGCCTCCCAGCCGTTCCACATATCTGCACGAACACATCGAAGGTTCACAAATGCATATTCTGGAGGGGACTGGTCACATGGCAATGATCGAGCAGCCCGAAATGGTGGCGGGGTTGTTGGCTGAATTCGTGGAGCAAACTCCGTATTGATTTTCAATCCGTACTTTTGGCACTGATCCGTACTTCAATTTCCTGATAACCCAATCAAAATGGGAATCGCCCCCCGCACCGCCCGACCACGATGGCTCAGGCGGTTTTTTTCTTCCATGTCCAGTTCGGCCATCGTCTTATCCAGCCCATCCAGCAAGAAAATAGGGTCGTATCCAAAGCCGCCCGATCCACGCTCTACGGGGATGATCTGGCCGGGGCAAATCCCCTCGGCGAGTTGCACGCTTCGACCCGGACCCACAATTGCTACCGTTGCCCGGAACCTGGCCGTCCACGGGCGAGGAATCCCGGCAAGTTGTTCCAAAAGGTAGGCACGCCTGCTTGCATCTGTTCGCCCAAGCTCCCTTGCAATAGGGGGACCAAACCGATTGGAATGCAAGCCGGGTTTGCCTCCTAACGCGTCTACTTCCAAGCCAGAGTCATCCGCTAGGGAGGTCAATCCGCTAGCCTGGGAGAATGCCAAGGCTTTTTTAGCTGCGTTCTCGGCATAGGTCTGGCCATCTTCTTCTACTTCTTGGTCCAGACCAATATCAACAGGAGAGACCAATTGGATCTGCAAGTCCTTCAAGATAGCCCGAATCTCATTGAGCTTGCCTTTGTTGTTGGTGGCGATTAAGAGTTTTAACTTTTGGCTCATTACTTCCTTCTTATGCGCTTGGTGAACATTTTATATCACCTTTGTATGAATTCATGTTTTCTAGTCCTTTAACGCCCGGTTTGCTTTTGACGAAACATGAGCGGGGAAGGACAGAGCAGGCTGGAGGGTGATTCAGACCGTTTTTTGAAATTAAATGTAAAAAACTATTGACATATAGTATTATTTATATTACTATATGTAATGAACACATTACTAAATGTAAACTCTAACCTACAAAAAGAGGTTAACATGTCATTTCAAGAGAAAAACATAACCGCATCCCTGGTCACTTTTTCACTGATCCTGGGATATTATCTACTCAGAATTCTTCAACTCATCCTAGGAGGAAATTTCAATTCGACCAGCGTCGTTCGCCTTTGGGGATTTGTGATCGGGTTCGCGATCATTGGAACGATTCTTGTCGCGATCTTCACGCACATCTTCTCCGCCATCACGCAAGTCATAATAACTGGTGATGAAAATCCGAAAATCGAAGATACCCAGGATGAACGAGATCAGATCATTGATTTGAAGGGCACCAAGGTAACCTATACGGTCTCCTCACTCGGCGTCTTTCTTGCCATGCTGACCTTTGCCTTTGGCCAACCAGCGCTGGTGATGTTCAGCGTACTGATTTTCTTCGGAATCTTTTCGCAGATCGTGGGTGACATCTCACGCCTGATTCGCTATCGAAGGGGGCTCTAGGATGGGCAAATCCAGGATCAGCAACAAAATCCGCCAACTACGTTTTTTCCATGATGAGATGACCCAGCAGCAGTTGGCCGAAAAAGTTGGCGTGACTCGACAAACCATCATCGCGATGGAACAGGAAAAATACTCCCCCTCCCTGGAATTGGCCTTTCGCATCGCGCTCGCCTTTGGTGTGCCACTGGAAGAAGTATTCTCATACAGACCCGAACAGGAAAGTTAAGACAGATACTTATTAAACCGAATAAAATTTGGGATGGTTCAAAAATAAGTAGACACATTGGTGTCGAAAACGGATGATCGGGTCAAGGAAAAAAACTAAACCTGGGACGTTAACAAAAGAATAGGTTGAAGGGAGCCAC
>JASFRG010000202.1:0-7853 GCA_050115035.1 Anaerolineales bacterium
GGGCAAAATTTCGTAATACGCCGTCCGCTTGCGGCGGGGATAGAAATTTTGAAGATTTTGCAAATTTATTTCCCGTTGCTCTTAAAGAATGATGTTATCGGCGTGTTTATTGTTGGCACGAGTAAGGAGGTTCGTAGTTTTACTGAAAATGAGCTTGACCTGTGTGCTGCACTTTCTAGCCAATCCGCGCTTGCGATTTCAAATGCCAAGTTATACAAACAGGCTCAACAAGCAATTGTTGATATCACGAGGGCTTATGATGCTACGCTAGAAGGATGGTCGCTGGCCCTTGAAATGCGCGATCACGATACAAAAGTGCACACCCATCGCGTTACAGATCTGACGGTTATCCTGGCTCGGAGAATGGGAATGTTGGAGAAGCAACTGGTGCATATTCGAAGAGGAGCGCTCTTGCATGATATTGGAAAAATGGGTGTGCCAGATGCAATTCTACGGAAACCAGCGGTGCTCACTAGGTCTGAATGGGAAATCATGAAACGGCATCCGGAGTTTGCATATCAATTTCTTTCTCAAATCGAATACCTTCAACCGGCGCTTGATATTCCCTACTGTCATCATGAAAAATGGGATGGAACAGGCTATCCACGCAATCTAAAAGGCGAGCAGATACCACTGGCAGTGCGCATTTTTTCTGTGGTGGATGTTTATGATGCCCTTATCTCAGATCGTCCCTATCGTAAAGCCTGGAACATAGAAGACGCTCTGGCATACATCCAGGAGCAATCTGGCAAGCATTTTTACCCGGAAGCAGTCAGAGCGTTTTTGGAAATGTTAAAAAATTGATAGTGGGGTGTCCGCAACGCTTTAACTTTCGGCTTTTGGGACGATAATCCACATAATCAGGTACGGAACCAGACCAGGAATGCCGCCCGGGATCAAGGCAATAACAAACGCCAGACGGAACCAGAAGGCACTGATACCGAAGAATTCTGCCAGGCCGCCACAAATACCGGCAAATACCCGGTTATGGCGGGAACGTCGCAGGGGAGCACGAGTTTGACTCATTTAGTTACCTCCAAAGTATGTTTTTGTTTCACATATACATACGACGAATTTACGATTAAGTTGTGAGTAAATGGCCCTCTTCCCAAATAATCACTCGATTCCTCCCTGCCTGCTTCGCGAGATACATGGCTCTATCTGCTCTGGAAAGTAATTGTTTTATGGTTGCTGGGTCACTCTTTTCTACGAGCGCAACACCGATACTGATTGTGGTGTTTATCGGCCCAATTTCTGTTTCAATCGGCGTGTGCGCAATGAGATGCCTGAGCCGTTCCGCGATGATGCGTGCGTCTTCGAGTTTAGTCTCAGGTAATAGAATGACGAATTCCTCTCCGCCAAATCTTCCTAAAATGTCATCAGTGCGTAAATGTTTCATGCACACATGAGCGATACCGTGTAAGATTTCATCACCGATCATATGCCCGTGTTCATCGTTGATCCTTTTAAAATGGTCGATATCGAAAAACAAAAGTGAAGCGTGTCCGTTGGCAGTTTGCGTTCGTTTAATTTTGCGCTCGGATAGTTCGAGGAAATGTCTGCGGTTGAAGGCGTTCGTTAAAGGGTCGACTGTTGCATAATAGTTCAACTGCGCTTTGGTGGCTTCCAGATCAATCAGCGCACGCGATTTCAAAAAGTCGCTGTACCAGATAGCAATAGACGCCGCGACAATTGCCCCCAGCAAATCGAAGAGACGATCTCCGGCTGTTGTTTCAAATCCTGTTATGAGATTTACAAGCCCGGAAGTTTCTAAAATATAAAAAATCAATACCGTCAAAAAACTAACCCCACCCCAGCGCAACCCGGCGCGCAGTCCGGTCATGATGAAAGCGGCTACCGGCACAAATATCTGCCAGATGACGCTGGAAGAGTGAATGCCCCCCGAAATAGCCATTACACCCACCGAAGATAGATAAATTGCAAAGATGAGCAGATGGGCTGCTGTGCGGTATTGTCCAAACTTTGTGATTAGAAAGTAACTTATCACAGAGCAAAAAGCCGCGGCCAGATTGACCCAGACTGCCAGATTCGGATAGTCTCCAGTCCAATAGACGATCGCAAAGACGAGAAAGAATGCGGACGTGAAATACGTACCAATTTTTGTTACTTTGATCAGACTGTCCTGATAGGAACCAGTCGTTTTCGACGGATCGGGTCCGCGGTTAACAATAATCCTTTTCACAGTTTCAAGATTCTACCAATAATTACGGAAAGCCATTATTTCAAATATATACCTGTTGGATCCAAATCGTTTCGCAAGATTTGCAACTCTTTTTCCGTGACCATCTCTGTCGTACGCAATTCGTCAGCGATTTTCAATTCCCAGCCGGTGTTTTCTTTCGCCTGTTCAACAGTTTTACCAGGATGCAGTGCGGACAAAATCATTTCACCGCTTTCGTCTGGTTCTAAAACACCGAGGTCGGTTACCACGGCTAACATCCCGCCGCCGCGCACGCCGGTTGCTTCACGTTCACTGCGCCCGCTCAGGAAGCCTGCGGAAGTCATAAAATCTACCTTTTCGGGGAAACGGCGTTTTTGGTGAGGGGTCATGATGTAGCAGCGGTTGGCCCAGGCTGCGATCTCCTGCGAGCCGCCGGAACCGGGTAAACGTACTTTGGGCTGGGCATAATCGCCAATGACCGTCGCATTGATATTGCCATATTTGTCGATCTGTGCACCGCCCATAAAACCCACATCCACATTGCCGCGTTGCAGGTAGTTGGCAAAAATATCATACATGCTGACCACCGAAAGCGCGCCTGAAACCAGCGTCGGATCGCCAATAGAGAGGGGCAGGCGAGCAGGTTCTGCGCCGATCACGCCTGCCTCGTAGATCATGAGCAGGTTTGGAGCATGTGTCCGCTTGGCCAGGTTGCAGGCCAGATTAGGCTGGCCTACACCGACAAAAACGACATCACCATCACGCAGCAAACGGGCTGCATTGATGATCATCAGTTCAGCGGAGGAATAAGATAGTTCGGTCATGCGTTCACCTCGAAAAAGGATTGAATTAGTTTTGAGACTTCACCTGGATGTTCCAGTGGCAGCAGATGGGTGGCCTTCTCCAGCGTTTCGACCTTGATTTTCGGCTGCTTTCGTTGAACGAGCTTCCCGGTCCGTTCCCAGAAGGTGTCCGTTTCCGCGCCACGAATGATGATAGCCGACACTTTGAGATCTTGCAGTCCGTGCCAGATGTCCATATCGTGCCAGATGCCGGTCAGGTAGATACGGATTTCCCAATCCGCGCTGTAGCAAAGCTGGTAACCGCCATCATCCTTTTGACAGGTGATCCCTTCAATGTATGCGTGCAAAGCCTGATCGTCCATGTACTTGAAAACGGACTTGCACCGGTAGCGGTTGTGTAGTTCTTCCAGGTCGTCGAACTCTCGTCTGCGTCGGCGTGCTCCTTCCACCAATGGATGATTGCGTCTGCCAAATTCAAATTGGCGCATTATGTTCCAAAACGCGATGAAATATGGCGGAAAGAGTACCGGATCAAGCAAGACAATTGCTTTAAAGCGTTCTGGCTCCTGGAGCGCGGCTCGTAAAAGGGCGATCCCGCCCATCGAATGCCCGATGCAGGCTATAGGGATGGAATGATGCGTGTCGAGAAAGCGCAGGAAGTCAGCAGTCAATGGGTGCCAGTCTTCTATGTCCTCTGGATTGCTGTCCGTCCATAACGGACGTTGCACCATCGCGGTGACATGATAACTTTCAGTCAGCCGTGAAAATAAAGGCCGATAGCATTCAGGCGGATAGCCGTTAGCGTGTAGGAAAATCAGATCTTCACCATTTCCACTGAAGTCCACAAATGGAATGTCCATAGGTATCTACCACCAAGGCACGAAGACACAAGGGACAAAAAATATGTGGGTGTCTTTGTGACTCTGTGTTTCTGTGGCTAATATTCGCCGTAATTGATGGCTTCACTCATTCTTGGTTTCACCCGCAATCTTTCATGTACCTCTGTACCCAGCTTATCCCAATATTCCTCACGGTCTTTCACACCATCCACCCACTCCTCCAGCCAGGCCTGAATCCTTTCCTGCGATGAACTGACTTTATCCCAGGCCAAATAGAACGCATTGTCTCGGTCATAATAGCCTTGCGCATAAGAAGGATGACAGGCATACGGCACATGGCAGACCGCATGAACGATATTGGCGGGGATCATGGTGCGGTTGGGGTCAGAGCGGATAACGGATTCGTCCACGATCTCTTCGGTTGTCAGGATGACTTTTTTGGCTGCGAAGGCGGCTTCCTTTTGCTCACCGATGATGCCCCATAAATGTGCGTTGCCGTTGGCGTCCGTACGCTGCACATGGACAATGGCTACATCCGGGTTGAGCGCGGGGACAACAATGACATCTTTGCCCCCGTATGGGTCGGGGATACGTTTGATCAACGGGTTGGCATTCTCCAGGTCTGTGGCAGCGGTCTGCTTCATTGGCAGGAAGGGCAGGCCGGATGCGCCCGCTTGCAGACTTGTGATCATGCCGAAGTGTGAATATTCCTCCCATTCCAACTCACCGCGTTCAACCGCCCCACGCACGATGCGCAGCGATCCGACACCGGGATTGCCCATGTACGACCAGATAACCTTGCGCGCACATCCCGCCGCGACCATCTGATCGTAGATCAAATCCGGTGTAGCGCGGGCAAGCACCAGATCCCGTTTGCGCTGGCGAATGATCTCATGCCCCGCGGCGAATGGAATCAGGTGCGTAAAACCTGCTGCATAAATGCTGTCTCCATTTTGCACGAACTTAGAAATTGCTTCTGAGAGGGTAATGACTTTTGACATTATTTTTTTGCCTTCTTGGCCCTTTCCTCTTTACGTTTTTTTGCGTCTTCACGTATCTTTCGAATCATGCCAAATCGACCGGCTGGAGGCGGCGGGGTAGCACGGCGACGCAACAAAAATCCGAGCCCCATGAGCACCATCCCGATGAATAACCAATCAAATTGCGGACTATTTGCGAAGTCGGATGCCAGGAAAAAGATGAGCGCAAATATCCCCAGGAGTATCAGAAAGGTACCAATACGCGGAACGAATTCCCGTTGTGGTGTCGGTGGTCCTTCGCCCATCTATTTAGCCTTTCTGGCAGAAAAGAACGTGCGTCGAAACGGATAAAAAATTGGTTCCCCCGGAAAGGCATCTTTTAATTCCTGTCGGACCGCTTCGGTGAAAGCATCTTTCATATCGCCTAACCGCTCGAAATAGGGTAACAGCACCGTTCCGGAGATCCAATCCACAATCGCATCTGCGTTTTCAAGAACGTGCGGATAGACTTTTTCGAAGACGATGATGTCCTCCGCTTCTTCCCGGAATAACAATTCTGCATACGCTTCGATAGGCAGTACCGGCGCCTGACGCGTCCACCCGCCTAATCTGTTACGGTAAGGTTCTTTCCCAGCAACACGATTGATGGTCAGGTACGCGTCTGAGTTGTGGTTGGACGGAACCTGGACGGCAATCTGTCCATCTGGTTTCAAGCAACGAAACAGGTGTGGAATAAGCGCTTCATGATCTTCAGACCAATGCAAAGCTGCGTTCGAAATGATCAAATCCCATTGGCCATCCAGCTCAGCTTGATTTCCCAGTTCAAAATGTAAACCGGGACGAACATATTCCTGCGACCGCTCAAGCATTTGTGGAGACGAATCCAGTCCAAGTACTTTACTGTTTGGCAAAGAATCTGCCAGGCGGCAGGTTAGTTTGCCGGTGCCGCAGCCCAGGTCAACCACCTGCAGGTTGGGACGGATATCCACCAGCTTGAGCAAATCTTCAAATGGCGCACTGCGCTGGCTTTGAAATTGTTGATAGTTGTCTGGGTTCCAGGACATGGATGTATTTTACCCTCAGCTATGGATAATACAAAGACGCCTAGATACGAAGGAGCGGGAAACTTCGTATCTTTTTGTTTTATCCAATGTTGAATGAAAAAGCACCCCCTCCTAAACTTAGGAGGGGGTGCTAACTTGGTCTTATTTGATTAGGGTTTGTATCTGCTCGTGCATGTACAACTGCACGTAATACAAGCCGCCGCCATTCTTGCCGCTGGCGCCTGAACCTTTCCAGCCGCCGAAGGGTTGGAAGCCAGGCCACGCGCCGGTGGTCGCGCCTTGTGGACGGTTAGCATACGTCACACCAGCTTCGATGTTGTCGAAGAACCAGGTCACTTCCTCATCTGAACCGTAGAAGCCCGCCGTCAGGCCATAGTTGACGCCGTTGGCAATTTCCATGGCTTTATCCAGGTTCTCCACTTTACCGATGGTGGTGATGGGCAGGAACATCTCATATTGCCACAGGCGATGATCGAAAGGCAGATCGGTGACGAAGGTCGGTTCACAGTAGTAGCCTTTGTCGAACATGCCGCCGGTTTTGACTTTGCCGCCGGTCAGGAACTTGCCGCCTGCCTGGTCGATCTCCTCGGTGAAGTTCTTGAAGTCATTGTAGGATGACTTGTTGATGACCGGTCCCAGATATACTTCCTTGTCCGTTGGGTCACCGATGACAAGTTTGTCGGTCATCTCTTTCAGACGGGCAACCAGGTCATCGTAAACCGGCTCCTCGACAATCACGCGTGAGGCTGCCGAGCATTTCTGTCCCTGCAGGCCAAATGCCGAACGGACAATGCCGACCGATGCGCGTTCCAGATCTGCATGCCTGGAAACGATAGCCGGGTTCTTGCCGCCCAACTCCAGGATGACCGGACGCACGTACTTGCCATTGGCGAAGTCGCGGTAAAGGCTCATACCCACATCGAACGAACCGGTGAAGGTCGCACCGTCCACATCGGGATTATCAACCAGTGCCTGCCCAAGCGTAGAACCGGGTCCGGTCACGAAGTTGACCACGCCCTCCGGGAAGCCGGCATCACGCAGGCATTCGGCATACAGGCGTACGATCCAGGCTGTATCGGTAGCAGGTTTAATGACGACAGTATTCCCGGCAACCAGAGCCGCGCCGGTCGGGCCGCCGGTAAGCGCGAAGGGGAAGTTGAATGGAGATATGACCAGCCACACACCGTAAGGCCGCAACATAGATACGTTTCGGGCTTCGTAGCCGACCAGCGGATCTTTTCCCATCTCATTGATGAAGCCCTGGTTCTGTTCCATCATCAGCGCGGAGTAGTACATCAGGTCAGCGGTTTCCTGCACATCCCCGAGTGACTCCATACGGTTCTTGCCGACTTCGAGCGCCATGGCGGCGCCTAATTCGAAGATGCGTTCTTCGATAATGGAAGCAGCCTTTCGGACCAGTGCGACGCGTTCCTGCCAGGGTGTGCGACTCCACTTTGGGAAAGCGGCGCGTGCTGCGGCGATGGCTTCATTTGCGTGCGCGGCGTTCCCTTTTTGCATGACTGCCAGTTTCCAGTCAGTGTTTACGGGAGAAAAATCTTCGAACTTTTCGTCGGAGAATACATCTTTTCCATTGATGATCATGCCGAATTCTTCCCCTAAATTATTCTTGAGCGTTTCTACGGCATTGTCGAAACCCGTATGCAACTCGTCTGGTGGATTGAACATAGTCGCGTACGTGAGTTTGAAGTCAGCCATTTATGCCTCCATTTGTGAATGATAGTTGAATATTTTGTTTGGTTGGAACACTTAAAGTATAGCGCATCCGTTCAGACTAGTCAAAACGGACGTAATAGAATCTTAATAAGTAATGTCATAAATTTTTAGTAGAATGACCTTAGAACACTGGGGTGGCGAGGTGAGATTATCACCGACCGGATGAAGGTAGGTGGGCGGTGAAGCGGTAAGATAACCGCATGGAAAAGAAAATCGAAATCACACGCCCACCCCTGGAAAGTCTAGCATGT
>JASFRG010000203.1:0-7820 GCA_050115035.1 Anaerolineales bacterium
CCCCCACAACCTATCTTCCGATAGGGGACAAAGGCTGCATAAAACTATAAACTGTACCCATCGTTAATAATAACCCAAAAGGAGATATCTCATGAAAACCAAAACTCTTATCCCATTTCTGGCGCTAACCTTCGGGCTGACCTGGGGACTCGCCGCACTGCTGATCCTTTTCACAGACCAGCTTATTGCTATCTTTGGTGAAATCACCTCGAGCAATCCCTTATTTATCCTCGCGGTGTATTCACCCGGTATTGTTGGCATATTTCTGGTCTGGCGACATTACGGACTGAAAGGGCTGGGCAGCTTCTTTCGCCGATTGACTTTGTGGCGGATGCCCAAGGTGTGGTGGCTGTTTTTGGTTTTGGGCATCCCAGCCATCAAATACCTGGGCGCCGCACTGAATGGCACCCTTAACGATCCGTTCCCTTTTTCTCCCGTGTATCTGATACTTCCGGCATTGACACATTCCTTTTTCCTGGGCACCATCGAGGAGTTTGGTTGGCGCGGAATCGCCCTGCCTCTGCTACAACGTAAGATGGCTCCCTTTTGGGCCGGATTAATTGTGGGCATTATTTGGGCAGCCTGGCACATCCCTGCGTTCCTGATAGGAGGTGGGCTTCAATATAGTGCCTGGTCAGCCGTGCCATTCTTCGGCGGGGTCATCGCTCTCGCCGTCATCCTCACGCCCCTATTCAATAGCGCCCGCGGCAGTCTGTTGATCGCTTACCTGTATCACTTTCAGATGATGAATCCTATCATCCCGGATGCGCAACCCTGGGAGAACCTCCTTTTCGCGCTTGCGGCAGTGGTCATCGTTGTTCTCAATCGGCGCACGATGTTCAAAAAAGGAGCCGGCGTGACCGAGGTTCTCATGCCAGGGCGGGAGGCTGAGATAACCAATGAAGTGGATCAAACTACGAAAGATTCACTTTCCGTAACAGTTGGATAATCATCGTGAAATTTTAGGTGACAGTCACTTACTAGGTGGCTGTCACCTAAAAGGAGCTCTCTCATGGCAACACAATTTTCAATCCAAGACAACAAACCCTGGAAAAGAACATTCTTCACCATCTGGAGTGGTCAGGCACTTTCCATTTTAGGCAGCCAACTGGTGCAATTCGCGCTGATCTGGTACCTGACGGTCCAGACAGGTTCAGCCACTGTATTGGCGACCGCCACCCTGGTCGGTATGCTGCCCAACGTAGTCCTCGGGCCCTTCATCGGAACGCTGGTCGATCGCTGGAATCGTCGCCGGACAATGGTACTGGCTGACAGCATCGAGGCACTGGCAACTGTCGTCTTAGCAGTTCTGTTTGCATTGGATGTTGTCGAAGTCTGGCACATTTTTGTCGTGCTCTTCATACGTTCTTTGGCAGGCGCATTCCACACCAACGCCATGAACGCCTCAACCTCCCTGATGGTACCCGTCGAGCAACTGACCCGCATTCAGGGCCTCAACCAACTGCTCAATGGTGGCCTGAACATCGTTGCTGCGCCGTTGGGCGCCTTACTGCTGGGAGTGCTCCCCATGCAAGGCATTCTGTCTATTGACGTGATTACAGCTTTATTCGCCATCCTGCCACTGTCCTTTATCCAGGTTCCACAACCGGAACGAAATGCGATAGCTGCAGAAAAAACAACCGTCTGGACAGACTTCAAAGCAGGTTTGCGTTATATGCTTGGTTGGCCCGGCTTGTTGATCATAGGGCTGATGACGGTAGGCATTAATTTCACCATCATCCCGGCCTTTTCGCTGCTGCCGCTCATGGTCAAGGACTATTTTGGCGGGAGTGCCTTCCACCTGAGTTGGGTGGAATCCGCGATGGGCGCGGGCATGATTCTCGGCGGCGTACTGCTGAGTGTCTGGGGTGGCTTCTCGCGCAGGATACTCACATCGCTGGCTGGGCTGATGGGGATGGGAGCTGGCACCCTGGTCCTGGCATTGGCCCCTTCTTCGGCGATATTTCTGGCGGTTGGTGGAGCGTTGCTGGTCGGTTTCATGACCCCCATTACGATGGGACCCTACTTCGCCGTCGTCCAATCCACCGTTGAACCCGATATGCAAGCCCGTATTTTCTCTCTTCTGAGCAGCGTTGGTACAGGCATAGCACCGCTCGGATTGATGATCGCCGGCCCCGTCGCCGATCGGGTCGGGATCCAGGCCTGGTTCCTGCTAGGAGGCGTACTTTGCATCCTGATGGCAGTGACCGGTTTATTCATCCCCGCTGTGATGAATATTGAGGGAAAAGGCAGAACACTGCTGGAACCAATCAATGCAGAACAAACAATTTGAGGGGGGCAGGAGAAAAACCTACCCTCCAAACCTATCTCCCGATAGGGGACAGATTGCTCCCAAATAGATAAACTGAGATTGTCAATAAAAACAATTTGAAAGAGGAAAACAAAATGAAAACCAAAATGCTCGCTCTAACCACACTGATTTTTTTGCTGACCGCCTGCGGCATGGGTGTGACTCTCAACACCAGCACGGATAAAGTCACTAGCACCGCCTCCGAAATCGTTGATTTCGACCTGCCAGACGGGTACAAGCCCGAGTTCACAGCCAGCCTGAACGGCTATACCGTTGTCTCCTACACTCCCGGAGATGGAGCAAGTCACCTGTACTTGATCCAGTCACAGGACGCGGCTGATGCAGATAAGCTAGCCCAGGCCACGCAGGACATTATCCCTGGCGAGCGTGACCCGGAATCGCGTATGACCGTTTTTGAAACCCGTCCCGTCAATGTGCGTGGAGAGGAGACCACACTCGTACTCAGCGAGGGCAGCAATGGCGATGACGAAAGCTACCGTCAGGCGATGGTTTCCTTCAAGGGTAATGGAGGCCCGGCTCTGATAGTCTACTCCACACCGCTTGTGGACTGGAATATCGAAACGGTGAACACCCTGCTTGCCTCTATTCGCTAGGAAAGCCCCATGACACCCTCGAACCACTATCAAATCCGAATCAAAGGTTATCTGGATGAACGTTGGATGCGCTGGTTCGAGGGTTTCACCGTTCTGCAGCAACCCGACGGTGAGACCCTCATCAGCGGAACGATGATCGACCAGGCCGCTCTGTTCGGTGTCCTCAACCGCATCCGCGACCTGGGTCTGGAATTGATCTCCGTCCAACAGCAAAAATTGGAAGATTAAACTGAAATGTAGCTCGATTGCCAATATAAAAAGGCTCTCGTATCAAAAAGGAACTATCGTAATGAAAACTAACTCTTCTCGTAAAATCTGGCTTGTTCTTGCTGCCGTTGTCTCAACATTGTTGATCTACTTCCTGGCCTTGCGGCGCGCGCTTGCCCCTGCTATCACCTCTCTCGTGGAGGAGATCGCGCTGGGCGGATTGGCGCTAGCTGCTGTCGGAACGTTGTTGATCGGCCTGCTCACCCTGGGCATAGCGGTCTTCTCTAAAAGGCGCCATTCCTGGCTCAAGAAATTTGGAGGACAAATGCTTTTCCTCGTCATTGCTATAGCTCTATTCGCCGGCCTGGTGCTGGGCTCACAATGGACAGCCCACACTCCACCTATCCTCGGTGAAGATGGCAAGCCCCTGCCCGGCAGCATTGCCAGCATGGAAAAAGTGCGCCTCGGCGGTGTGGATCAGTGGCTGATCCTGCGTGGACAGGATGTAAACAAGCCCGTTCTGCTCTTCCTCTCCGGTGGACCCGGCGGGAGTGAAGCCGCGCGCGTCTTCCGTTTCAATGCGGAACTGGAAAAACACTTCGTGGTGGTCGTCTGGGAACAGCGCGGCTGCGGCAAATCTTATCCGTCCATCAATCCCAAGGCGGACTTGACCGTTGACCAATATGTGTCCGACGCCATTGAGTTGACCAGCATGCTGCGTGATCGCTTTGATGAGCAGAAGATCTACCTGGCCGGGCATTCGTGGGGTTCTATCATCGGCGTGCGCGCTGCCCAGCAACGCCCCGACCTGTTTCACGCTTATATCGGCAGCGCCCAGATGGTGGACGTGCTCGAAACCGACCGGATCATCTACCAGTTGATGATGGAACATTCCATCGAAACAGGGGACAGGCAGTTCGTCCAGACTCTCGAAGCGCAGGGTGAGCCGCCTTACCTGGGTGAGAATCCCATCGGGCCATATTCCACGCTTTTCGAGCGCGAGTACACCGTCTACGAATATCCCAACATCAAGAGCGAAGATTACCGCCGTGACGGTGACATCCTGCTGTTGATGCTCAAACAACCCGAATATGGCTGGCTCGACCGTCTCTATTACCTGCTCGCTCTAATGAATACCTATAACGCTGTCTATCCACAGTTGCAGGAGATGGACTTCCGCGTGGAAGCAATCCGCCTCGACCTGCCCGTCTACCTGATTCTGGGACGACACGACATGAACAATCCCTATCAGATTCCCGAAGAATATTTCAACCTACTGGAAGCCCCGAGTAAGCAATTGTATTTCTTCGAAGACTCAGGCCACGGCATGATCTGGGAGGAGGCCGATTTGTTCCACGAGATTCTCATCAACACGATATTGCCCGAAACATATAACTAAAAAAGGAAGTTTTGAAATGACTACAACCCCACGTACTCTGCCTACCCAAATGGCGAAATCCCAAAAACCTTTTTCGCTGCGCCTGTATCTATTCATTGTATTCGCGCTTTCCTGGCCCTTCCAGATTGCCTACGCCATGTGGGGCAACACACCTATCAGCGGCTACCTGTTGAGTTCACTATCGATGGTGATGGTCACGGTGGGCAGTTTTATCGCCGGTCGCTACGTTTTTCGAGATGGGTTCAAAAATATGGGCTGGCGCTGGGGCAAACTGAAACATTACCTTGGTGTCTTTGCACTGGCGCTGTTCATATTTGCGGTGCCTGTCCTGATTGAAAACGTGCTCGGATGGCATACGATGCCCGCCGGGATTTCAGGTGGAACGATCCTGACTGGTTTTCTCACCAGCTTCCTGCTGACCCTCATTCCCGGTTTTGGCGAAGAGTTTGGCTGGCGTGCCTACATGCTGCCCAGACTGGCCCAACGCTATAGCCTGCGCAAAGCCCTGCTCTTGCATGGATTCATCTGGTGGGCCTGGCACATCCCTGCCCTGGTTCGGATCGGTGCGTATGTTGAAGGCGCTCAAGCGAATATCTGGCTCTCGATTGCCGGAACCATGCTCATCACCTTGATCCCGGCCATGATGAACGCCATCCTGTTTGCCTATGTCTGGACAGCGACCCAGAGCCTGGCGGTTGCCAGCGTTTACCACTCAGCCTACGATGAGGTGCGTGATGCCCTTGAGCGCTCCATCGGCTTCGGCCCCTTGGTCAGCATCTGGGAGATGGCAGTCACGACGCTCTTTGGCGCGGTTCTGCTTTGGAAAGCAAAATGGAAGCCACTTTTCACAAAGAAAGATTAAAATAGGTGCTTCGAGGAGAAACAATGCAAACAGGCATCTGGCGTAATAAAATTCTCATCTCGTTAATTCTGGGGATTTTGGTAATTTTCATCGGTCGCGCCTTTCTGGCTGCCAACGTACCTGTGCCGCATACTTTTGACTTGTTCGACACGCTGACGGTGGCTGGATCGCTGTTTGTTCTGTTGAAAGGCTATCGCGATTTGCGCAGAGAGGATTGGGTAATTGCACTGTTCTTGGGGTTGGTGATCGGTGTGGGCATGAAGTTCGCGACACTCTTTTCACCCTATCCCTTTTTGGGAATTGTGCACAGCAATGTCGGGCAGGCATTGATTCGAGGAATATTTACAATAACGGTAACTTTGGGCGGGTTGGTCATGATGCGTTGGGGCGGGCCAATACAATTCCATGCAGTCGATGGCGAATGGCGAAAAACGGGCTTTGGTTTTCTTATCGGATTGGCGGTTGGCTTGCCGTTGGCGGTGCTCAACCTCTTTGCTTTACAATTCACCCAGGGACAGGCTATTATTTGGCAAAATCCATTTGCCGCCATGCTGGATGCTCTGCAGCCCGGCATTGTGGAAGAAGTCATCTATCGCTTTGCATTGTGGGGATTGTTCTGGCTGGTGCTGCGCAATGAAATTCCCCAACAGGTCGATTGGGTATCCGGTCTGCTGGCGATGCTGGTGCATAACTACTCTCATTTCGATGACTTATTCCTGCAATCCCCCCTGATAGCACTGGGAATGGGAGCAGTGCTGGCGCTTTTCTGGGGCCTGCCGCCGCTGATCCTGGCCCGCCGCCGGGGATTGGAATCCGCAATCGCATTTCATTGGCTTCAGGATACGCTCCGTTTCCTGGCAGGCTTTTAGGAGCAGGAAAAGGGAGTGGCTGATTTCGTGGGCTTGCCAAAAGAATTTGCCTACCGTTCATGCCGAGAGCACGCCGGTGCGAGACGGCAGAGCCCACGGAGAACGCGGAGATTTCCCTTTATTCTTTGTGAACTCAGTGATCTCTGTGGTGAGCAGGTTTTTAGCCCCTCTCCAGGAAAATTGTTTATACTGAAGAAAATAACAATGTTGAAATAAGGAAGAAATTGATGTCAACCTCTCTCCCCCTTCGTTATGGAACCAACCCCCAGCAATCTCCCGCGCGCGTGTTCATGAAAGACGGCGCTGACCTGCCCATCACTGTGCTTGGCGGTTCGCCGGGCTATATCAACCTGCTGGACGCCCTCAACGCCTGGCAGCTTGTCCGGGAACTGAAGCAGGCTACGGGGTTGCCCGCAGCGGCTTCTTTCAAACATGTCAGTCCGTCCGGGGCCGCGGTGGCGGTCCCGTTAACTGATGTCCTGCGCAGAATCTATTTCGTCGATGACCTCGAACTCTCACCGCTGGCTGAAGCTTATGCGCGCGCACGCGGCGTGGACCGCATGTCCTCCTTCGGTGACTTCATCGCGTTGTCCGATACCGTTGATGTGACTGCCGCCAGGGTCATTGCGCGCGAAGTCTCGGATGGTATCCTCGCACCTGATTACGAACCCGTTGCGCTCGATATCCTGCGTGCAAAAAAAGGGGGCAGATATGCTGTGGTCCAGATTGATCCCGCCTACGAACCCGACCCGACCGAAAACCGCGACGTATTCGGGGTTACCTTCGAGCAGCGCCGTCATGATCGGACGGTCACGGAAGCCGATTTTGCCAACATTGTCACGGCTAATCGTGACCTGCCCCCCGAGGCCATTCGCGATATGACTGTAGCCTGGATTGCGCTGAAGTACACCCAGTCCAACTCGGTCTGCTACGTCAAGGATGGTCAGACCATCGGCGTGGGCGCGGGACAACAATCGCGCGTGCATTGTGCCCGTCTGGCGGGGGGCAAAGCGGATTTATGGTACCTGCGCCAACATCCGCGCGTGCTCGAACTGCCCTTTATCCCCGGCATAAAACGCCCGGACCGCGACAATGCCATCGATCAGTTCCTGCAACCCGGTGTGACCCAGGCTGAAAAAGCCAACTGGAAGAATCTCTTCACAGAAATCCCCACTCAATTGGCTGCCGAAGAGCGCCGCGCCTGGCTCGATACCCTCAACGATGTCACGCTCGGTTCCGATGCTTTCTTCCCCTTCCGCGACAGCATCGACCGCGCCGCCCAGACCGGCGTCCGCTATGTGCTGCAACCCGGCGGCTCTACCCGTGACGAAGATGTCATCGCCGCCTGTGATGAATATGGCATGATGATGGTCTTCAGCGGCGTGCGCTTATTCCATCATTAGGAGCTTAGGATGCCCACAGCTATTCTCTCTGTCTATGACAAAACCGGCTTGGTTGAATTTGCGAAAGGTCTCGCCGACCTGGGCTGGACGCTGCTCGCTTCCGGCGGCACAGCCAAAGTGTTACGAGAAAACGGATTGTCCGTCACCGAAGTCGC
>JASFRG010000204.1:0-7722 GCA_050115035.1 Anaerolineales bacterium
CGCAGACCTTACGGCTGGAAATTGCCAAAGATGAACGTTTTTTCGATCTGAGTATCCCTAGTCGGTCTCGGATTGCGGCATACCTGAAGGAACAGAACAAAGTTCGCAAGTATGAACGCCGTCAGGATTTGCCAGAACCCAAAGCGCGACCAGCGCGACGCCCACATCAGGAATGGGAAATGGATGCCCAGGGTGTGACGACGGTGGCCGGATTGGGCAAGGTCTCCTTCATCAACCTGCTGGATGTCTTTAGCCATACCAGCATTGATAGTCATGCTTGTCCTAACACTCGCCATCCCAAATCGCAAGAATACCAGCGGGTTTTGCGGCGTGCCTTTATCCGCTATGGTTTGCCGGAGCAGATCAGCCTGGATCATGACAGCGCTTTTTACGATAACAAGAGCGCTTCGCCTTTTCCGAGCGTCATCCATCTTTGGTTGATCGGCCTGGGTGTGCAAGTGCGCTTCATCCATAAAAGGCCGCCGTTGGAGCATTCCCGCATTGAGCGCCATCATCAAACCATCGCCGGGCAAGCTTTTGAAGGCCAGACCTTTGCTGATGTGACCACTCTCCAGCGCAGTTTGCAGGCACGCATGCTCTTTCTCAACCAGGAGTATCCAACCCGCGCCTTGGAGGGGCAGCCTCCCTTTCAAGCCTTTCCACAGGCTAGGCATTCCGGCCGTCTTTATTGTCTTGAGGCTGAAGAGCAGCTGTTCGACATGCAACGCATTCACGATTACTTGCAAAGCGGACGCTGGTTTCGTCAGATCAGTTCAGTAGGCACATTTTCTCTTGGCGGCCATATCTACAATGCCACCACATACTTTGCCGATCAGACTTTGGAAATCACCTTCAATGGTTCAACGCGCAAACTGACTTGCCTGCCTGAAAAGGAAACAAGAGCCTTCCAATTGGATGTCCAGGGTTTGTCGAAAGCAGCGCTGATGGGTAATCCTTTGGCCTTACCCAGTTACTCAGCCTGCCAACTGGCACTCCCCTTGGCTTACCCTGATACGACTTTACGAGACTCGACAGCAGATACCTTGTAAATCTTCACCTGCTCATAAATGCCTTTCAATTCGATCAATGCTGATTCAACCTGACAGTCATACTTTTGGAGCAATTCCGACACACCGTCAGAATTGTATATTTCCTCGGTAAGGTATATCTCGTCGCCTCCGGCGCTGCCCTGTACCCGCGAAGCGATGTTCACCGTCGATCCGAAATAATCAATGCGATTATTGAGCGTCACTGAAATAGCCGCACCCTTGTGAATGCCGATTTTTAGGACCAGGCCGCCATAGGATGAAGTTTGATTCAACTTTCGCAGTCCACTTAGCATCTCGAGCCCGGCGGCAACCGCCTCCACGGGCTGCGTAAAGTTTGCCATAATTGCATCGCCAATCGTTTTGACAATCGCTCCGTGCTGATTCAAAATGGCGCTGTTCAAAACGCCATAATGTTCGCGCACCATCGCATAAGCATTCAAATCGCCTATCTTTTGATAAAGTTGAGTGGAGCTTTTTAGATCCGTGAACAAAATCGTCACGTCCTTGATACCAAAACCTTCCGCCTCTTGAAAGACCTCAGCGCGAAACAGGTCATGGAAGGTTTGGCTGGCAAACAACTGCTTGGCCGTCAGACGAGGCGATGTAAACGTATGATTCGGCAGCATTTGCATGGTGCCACTGGTTTCTTTAAAGGCGTCGATGAGATTGTTCATCTCGGCTGACATGTCCTCAGCGGGTATATCTATGTTTTGGGTGTCATCCAGAGGAATGGGGAGAAAGGCCACCAGGAGCGCTGCCTTGGCGCCGGAACTCTGTTCGAAATCGATTATGACTTTGCCTGGGCTGATCGGATAGAAAGTTCCTGCATACTCAAAAAGTCCCACATTGAATTCTCCTGGTTCCATTTTAGGCAGAGGCACCACAAAGCCATCCTCAGTCAATTTGACCGAGATTTTTTGCGGTTCCACTGCAGGTGCGCCGCTTGCAATCAGACCAAAACTTATCTGCCCAAACAAGTCATAACATGTGAGAGCGCCCACGCCAACTTCTGTTTCGACAGTTATCTTTTCTCCGGGTAAAAACTGTGAAAGGTGCCTTTGGACATTCTGAACAGCGTCCTTTATCGGTATCATCCCGTTGAGGATGGTGCTGGGTTCAAAAAGATATTCGAGACAATATTCTTCCAATGTCAGGGACTCGGGATGATGGAACCGGAGTGACCGAACAGACGGCGAAAGTGTGAAAGTGATCTGAACTGAATCGTCCAGGTTGGGTACATCTTTGCGAAAGCATAGATTGCAAGTGCTATGGGACTCAAGGCTATGCAAGTCCTGCAGGCTTTGACTGATCCTGCCGCAGCACGGACAGATGACATCCCATTCCATATAGAATAGTCCGGCTTTGGCTGCATGCAGGAACAAGTCTATTGCTTCATACTTGTCGACGCCTTTTTGTGATGCCCAATCCAACGGGCTGATGCGAAAGAGGACTTCGTCATTCGCGGTGCGGATGGAATTTTCCAGTTTGGAAATTACTCTGGGGCTCCAATTGTGTGCGGCCTCAACCTTCGCTAAAGCTTCATCAAGAAAAGTATCGTTGATTTTAATATCCATTTCTACCTCTAAAAGGATTGGTGAGTACGCAACGGGAGCCGTCCAGCGAATCTTTTACTGAACACTTCTGCAAATCACCACAAAATTACTTATGAAAAAGTATTCTGCTTTTGAATTTTGTATGGTTCCATGTTGTCTTACTGAAAATATTATAGCATTTGGAGAGATGACAGTCATTTTTGCAGAGCATCCCGTAGCGGAGCATAGGGACAAAGTGACTGGCATCTTTAAACAGAGTGCGCTTACTAATTCTAAAGCCCCAACCACTGTGTGGAATGACCGAGATACCTTTACGTCGGCAAGACTTGCTTGCTTACAATCCAGGCATGTTTACCCACTTGGCGCACACGACGGAAGCCGTAATCCTCGAGCAGTTCGACAGTACCGCTGAACAGGAAGCGACCCTGAGCCTGACGCCCTTCGGTCACCTCGGAAATGGCCTCCACCAATCCACCCCCCTGTTCTGCTATCTGCTTCAAAGCTCCTTCGAGCGCTATACGAGCGATTCCCTGGCCGCGATGCTTTCTATCGACAAAGATGCATGTGATGCGCCAGTCTGGAAGCGGCGGAGGGTCTTTGTCGTATTCACGTCTATGTTTGAGATTGGACAATTCTTCTGTATCACCCCATTGGCACCAGCCTTGAGCCGCACCGTCTTTATCCACAACCAGAGCGTGGTGAGCGCGGCCGGATCTAACTCGTTCTTCCTTAACAGCTTTATGGCTGATGCCTTTCTGCCCGCATTCGGGATGGTAGCTGATACACCAGCACCCGCCGTATATGCCGTTATTACGCTCGACCAACTCGGCGAACAAGTCCCATGTTGAGCCATCTAATGAGATAACGGAAAACTGTGTCATGCGCGCATTATAGCAGAATCCTGCAATTCAATCTGTGCCGACTGCCGCAGATTTTGTCATAGTGCAACTAGAAACTCTAATACTCTCTCCAATAGGAGTTCTGACGCATTTGGATCGTACGAAGGAAGCGAACTGTCGGCAAATATATGCTGGTTTCCAGGATAGAGGAAAAGCTCCGCTTCCTCGGCTTTTTCGACAAGCTCATGAGCGGCGTCGATGTCGCCATCATCGACAAAGAACGAGTCAGCATCCTTCGCATGCACCTGCACCGGTACACCCTTCGGCCACGTTGGCCCAAATTCGGATATAGGCATGCAGGAATAAAATAAAAGCGCCCCCTTTGCTCCAGCCCGAGTCTGGGCAAGTTTCTGGGCGGGGACCACGCCTAGTGAGAACCCGGCATAAACCAACTCGACGGGAAGTCCATCCACTGCACTCTCCCCGCGCTCCTGCACCTTGCCAAAACCAAGTTCTCTGACATAACCCATGCCATTTTCCAAATTTTCGTAAGTATGTCCATCAAACATATCGGGCGCATGGACAGTATGTCCAGCCTCGCGCAGTCTGTCGGCAAACGCGATGACGCCAGGTGTTAGCCCCTGTGCATGGTGAAACAATATAACTTCTGCCATTTCTAAAGCTCCTTGATCATATAAATTTGTTTGTAAGAATCCATTTTAGGGTATTTAGCTGCAATTTTGATGGTCACTTTTGCGAAGCATCCCGTAGCGGAGAGTAGGGGCAAAGTGGCTGTCAACTTCATTTTTATGGCGCAATCTCCAACATTGTTGCGTAAATATCCCCAATTTTCATTCGGAGCCCGATTCATTGTCTGGCATGAAAACCCGCATCCCATCATGTTCATCCATGACATAAGCATGTGAAGGATAACGAAGCGCAATCGTCAGTATCCATAAATCTCCAATGGTTGCACTGCCGTTAACTGTGGCCCAAACCGCCAGCAGCCATACCAGCGGAGTGCCAGCTGACACCAGAATACCAATACACGCCAAAATGCTTAAGCTTACTAGCGGGGCCAAAATGATAACGATGTATTGATCCCGTTGGAAGGCATAGCCGGGCGAAGTTGCGTAGAACATCAATCCCTTCCAAATAAATCCATACTTCGCGCGCGCCCCATAGATTTGCATGGCAATCCCGTGCGCAAGCTCATGCAACACAATTACCACGATTATGCCAAAAATAAGAATCAAACCAAAATTTAAAATCTCACCGGTGAATCCCTGTGGCCTGCCAAACAGGACAACAAAGACAAAAAAGCCAATCCCGAAGACAATCGCCAGGGGGACCGACAACAAATTCATGATAAGTACGCGACCGGACTTTTCACTGATTTTCCAGTAACGTACTTCTTTATAGTCAGGTGGCGGCTTGCCGGGAGTGATATCTGGTACAGACATAAAAATGGTTTCTCGTTACGAAGAAATTTCTTTGCACTCAGGAAGTTGGTTTGGAAAATTGAAAATATGCCAGGCCCAGGGCAAAAAACAGATAGACAACAACGACTGACCAACCCATGACATTAAAAATTCCATTGATTTGGCCGATAAGCGCGAAAATGAAACCTAGGGTCTCACCAACCAACAGGGCTAAAACGATAGCCCGTCGCGCTTCAGTATTCCTCAGGTTTCTTGCCAACCAGGCCAATAGGGCCAGCGAGAGCAGCGCAGCCCCAAAGAACTGCCCGATCAGTCTCAACGCGGCATCCGGTTCCACGCCATAAATGGGGAGCAGTTGTCCCGGCATGAGCACGAATCCCAACCCGAATACAGCAGATACGACCGCGTAAATCATCATGAATGTACTGAATTTCATTTTACGCCTCCTCTTACATACCTTTGTG
Organism: Anaerolineales bacterium; assembly: GCA_050115035.1. Lineage (GTDB taxonomy): Bacteria > Chloroflexota > Anaerolineae > Anaerolineales > Villigracilaceae > JAABUE01. Next base: position 5,348 of record JASFRG010000204.1, read on the forward strand.
TTTAACCCCCAAAGTTCCATTTGATTGAAATATTATAGCATTTGAGTAACAATTACTAATGCGAAATCTCCAACGCGATTTCGGTCATTTGTATAAAGCCCTATTCACCTAGATGGGCGGTGATATCAATGTATTCTATTTTATGTAAATATTGGGCACCCTATCGGGCAGGACTGCAATGATCACCAAACCAAAAACATTCAAGAAAAGAACAAGGAAAAGGCCAACCCAGGCCGGATATCCTTTTTTCACCGCAATGTCAATTCCCCAGGATAACATAGCCACAATGATCCCAACCAACACTGCAAAGATGAAACCGGCTTGCAAGGCTAAAGCCAGGGTTCACCCATTTAACAATGAAATGGCAAAGCCAAGAAGAAAGCTGACGATAAAACCAATAAAAATGCGTGTGCTTGATTTCATATTCTCTTCAACCTATTCAACGGGTTCCGCTACGAAAATTGGGATGACACGATCGGTTTTTTCCTGATATTCTTGATAAGGGGGGTATGCGTCTACAGCGATCTTCCAGAGTCGTTCTCTCTCAGCGGAATCAACTACCTCTCTAACCTTCATTGTATAAACATTGCTCTTGTCGCGAATTTCAATATTAGGATTTGCCTTCAAATTATGATACCAAAGGGGATGCTCTGGCGCCCCGCCCTGAGATGCCACCAGGATGTAGTTATTCCCATCTACCACTCTCATTAAGGGGGTCTTACGGATCGCGCCTGTCTTCCGCCCGCGATGTGTCACAATGATGACCGGTAACCCCGTGTCCCTTAATGTCAAACCTTCTGTTCCTTCGCTTTCTTCATAAAGTTCAACTTGCTCTGCTACCCATCGTCGCGGACTGGGTTTATATTCGTTCACAGTTATCTCCTCATTAATGTCTATGTGTGTAAATCCATCGCTACTTTCCTTATGAAATATTATAGCATTGGGCTAAAATAAGCTATTCAATCTCCAAGGCTGTTTAGGTCACCTATAAAAGCACTGTCTGCTAAACGCTGTGCACTACAAGACTATATGACTGGTTGCCGAATAACGATCTTGCGCTTATCGGGTGCTGTCCGATTCGGATCGTTCAAGTAGATTTCGTGGTAGTGGCCGTTGGGCTTTAGATTGTTTTCTGGCAGATATCGGCTATAGAGTTCATCACAAACTTCACCGATCTTTTTGTAATCCCCAACGTGCATGATTTGGACGCATTTTCCTTCGTGCAGATTTTTGAGTCGTAACGTCTCAGGAGCGGGGCCGCGTTTGCCTTTGACTTTGGCAACCGCTTCATCGAAGTGGTCCCGGGTTATCCAATCGATAAAGACCACCATAGCGCGCCAGTTCCATTTGTCTTTATCCCCTTCAATGAAGTCCAGCTCGTTATCAGCCCAGAATAAGTATTCCAGCGGCGGTTCGACGAAATTCTTGCCCATGCGCTCCTTCACGAACGGTTTCACAAAGTGAACCACTGAATAAAGCCATTTCGCCGCTTCAGCGCTTTTGCCATTTCCCGGATCGCCCTTCCCATCGATGACGGCGTACCTGATTTCAGGTACATCCACGATTGTAAATTGATCTTTTGGAGGGAGATACAATTCCCGTAAACGATCATGAAACCCTTCTACATTCATCATGTATGCTCCTTCGCTAAACTCTACGTATTCCAGGGTTTGGTTTCCATATAGGCCAGAGTCCTGTCAATCCAATCTGACTCAGCCTTTAGCTGTCCGATGGAGAATTCGAAAATGGCATCCACATAGTCGGGAAGGGGTTGCTGCTCAAAGTGGATACGCTCGATTCTCTCCAGTTCATTTGCCAGAGCGCCTTGGCGTGTCTTTATCGCATCTAAAGCCTGGGCACGTGTAAGTACCGACCAGTGGATCATTCCCAGTAACAGGGATGGGTAGGTTGGGTGGACAGATTTCAGCGTGGCCAGCGTCTGATCGATCAGTGTTTCTTCCCCTTTTGTTGTCAACGCGTAGCTCTTCTTAGCCTTAGCCGTTGCCGGTGTTTCGGCCTCGATCAAGCCTCTCTTTTCCAGCTTGCCGAGCACATAGTAAATGGAGGAGAACCCAATCTGGGTCCATTCCCGCATCCCCCGCTCCTCAATGACTTGTTCCATTTCATAACCATGGCGGGGCATTTCGGCTACCAGGCCGAGGACCAGTAGTTCGCTGTCGGTAAGATCTCTCGTAGTCATATTCTAACCTTAGAATACCTATATTCTATCACTAGAATATATTTTGTCAAATATCTTTTTTGACAGTCAGCGATAAAGAACCAAAGGTTTTTCGCACAAGATATTTCGCACAATAGGGTAAAGTTGGGGGATGGAGACACTAAAAAGCCAAGAGACGGATGTGATAGACGAAGAG
>JASFRG010000205.1:0-7607 GCA_050115035.1 Anaerolineales bacterium
TAACGCCTGGCAAGGTCTTTTCTGATCAATTGGTAAAGTTCTTCATCGTCCAACAACCGGTCGATCTCGGCCAGAATTGGATCCATCTCATTGGTAAGCATTGAGAATGCTTTCAAATATCTTGTCAGTTTCGTATCTGTCCTGTAACATTGTGGGTGCCTCCTTGGTAGTCCGTTCGGTTTTGGCACCTAACTTCTACCAAAGAGGCTTTTTGTTTGTCAATTGTTCATCTCTCGGTGCCTTTCGCAACAGAAACTAGTTAATGGCACATGAAGTCGCTGAAATTTTCCTTCTAAATTGGCCTCCACAAGACTGAAACTCACACCGTACCTGCCGGTACGGCATGGTATAACCCGGAGGTTGCAGGTAAGTGCCGTTGCGAAGCATACTCGAAGAGTGCGAAAGGGGTATCAAGTCCTGCCCCCACTATAAAAAGCACCCAATCGGGCACTATTTCCTCTAATAACTGGAGTTTACAAGATTGGAGCCATTTGGTCACGAGTTCCAGTCGCAAGCAAGGCCTCTGGGAGGTGACAGCATAGGTCAGCAAAAGGTAATTCCAATTTTAGAACAACTCCTTTTAGCATAGTAGTCGTGTAAAAATAACTTCCGCACTTTAACAACCGATCTCAAGCAGAAGAAAGACGTGGGCGAATGGTGTAATTCCAATTTGGGCAAGTTGCATGTCGTTCCAGGTTTAAGCCTTCCATCACATCTTGAGCGATTTTGCGGCCTTTGGCATAGATTTGCTCTACCAGGAAAGCGGACACTTGTAGTCCAGTCTGCGTGGTCGTGCCTCGAATACAAGCTAACATGGTTTCAAAGGTTCGCAAGGGTTGGCCGGCCCAATTGATGCTGATGGGGCCGAATAAGCGATGCTCAATTGGGTTCCACTTGGAAGCGCCGGTTGGATAGTGGCAAACGGTGATATTCAGCTTTAGTCTGTCAGCCAATTGTTCCTGGAGTTGTACTTTCCATAAGCGCAAGCGATACCCATTGCTGCCACCGCAATCACACAAGATCAGGAGCGGAGGTGCACCAGGAAAGTCGAATTGTCCAATCTCCCGCCACCAGCTTGCCAGAACGTCCACGGCGAACTCGGCGGTATCAGCGGATTTTCCAACATACACATACCCACGATTGTGGTTGAGCACATAAATGCCGTAGGGCACTGCCCGTCCGAGCGCATCCAACTTGAAATCGTGGTCGTTGACATATTCGGCTTCCAGACACCAGCTTTGTCCAGGGTTCTTGAAGTTGCCGATCAACTCCTTTTTCTTGGCATCAATGCTGATAATCGGCCAACCATTGCTTAGAAAAAGCTGCTTTTGCGCCTCGATGTACTCAAATTGTGTGTTTCGATCCGGGTGTCGCACGCCGGCCTGGCGTTTGACATTGGCTTTGAGCGAATACTTCATGTCCTTCAATAACCGACCCACCGTTTTCGTACAAGCACTGTGCCCACTGCCCTTCAAGCTTTCACTCAAATGGCGCAAGCTGCTGCGCACCCATTTTGCAGCACTCATCGGATCACCTGCTGTTTCGGGCTCAACCAACTCGCTCAGAGCCGTCTTGATCGCCGGGTCTTTTTTTCGACCCTTTGGCGGCCTCCCCCATCCAAACGAACCTGCTCTGTGGGACGCTGTGCAAAATTCTGCTCCAGTTCCTGTTGTCCACGCTGGATGGTCTTTTCATCCAGCCCCGTAATTTGTGACAACAAACGAAGCCCGCCATGTCCTGTTCGATTGGCTTCCACTGCGACATACCAGCGGCGTTGTTGTTCATCCAAACGACTGAGCAGCAAGTTCATCTGTTGATGCAGTTTCTTATCCGGATGTTCGCCAGCGTTCTGGCAGTTCACACACTGACAAACGTGAAGTTTTGAGATCGGCATGCTCCATCCATATATCGAAGTGAGTTTGAACTATGATTCTACTCGTTTCTCTGCTCGCTCATTCAAAAAACGAAAGTTATTTTTACACAGGTTCTTAGATAAACACAACGCTACCCAATCCCCCATTTGTTTTCGCTCGCTCAAAACCAGGCCCTTAGCCTGCGCCGTCTCCAGGACTTTACCCTCCTGTTCATCCAGGATTCCGCTTAATATCACCCTTCCATCTGATTCCGCTAAATCAGCCAATCCATCATCGAACAGACGGATGATGATCGGCGCCAGGATGTTTGCCACCACCAGTGGTGCACTTTTGAACGGATACTTCCCTTCCAGTACATCCGTCACCGAACCCTGACCGATGATAAATTCCCCGCCGATGCCGTTTTTGTCAGCGTTCTCACGCGCGTTTCTAATCGACTCGATGTCAATGTCCACACCCAGGGCAGTCTGCGCACCAAGTTTGATTGCAGCAATGGAAAGGATACCGGAGCCGCAGCCGATGTCAATCATTTTTAAATTTTTGTCATTCTGAGTGAGCGAAGTGAACGAAGAATCTCCTTCACGATTGAGAGACTCTTCACTTCGCTCAGAGTGACATGTTCTTTCAATCATCTCCAAACTCAGTTGCGTTGTCGGGTGAGTTCCCGTCCCAAAGGCCATGCCGGGATCGATCTTGATCGGGATGCGTTCCGGCTCCGGCGAATCCAGCCAGACGGGCACAATAATGAGGCGCCGTCCGATAGGAATCGGCTGGTAGTGATACTTCCAGGCTTCCATCCAGTTTTGATCCGCGATCTGTTTGTAAACAGGAGTTGGCACGGGCTGGATCATCCCCAAATAATATAATGCCTCTTCCAATTTCTGGCGTGTCTCTTCGATATGTTCATCCATCTCCAGATACGCGCGGACAGAAATCGAGCCGGCGGGTGTGCCATGGTCCTCATCATCCATAAACTTGATGCCTTGCTCTGTCACCACACCGTTGGGTGCAAATCGTGCCAGTACATCGGCAACGGCTTCCGCCAGTTCGCCATCTACAGTCAATGAGACTTCAAGCCAGTTTGTCATTTCAACATCCCGTATTCGATTTTCAATTGATCAACAATTTGCCAGATCAAAACCTTTTCAGTTCGAAGCATATCCGGTAAATTGTCTGTTGAAAAATACTGCACGTCAGAGATTTCTGATGTTGGTTGAAAAGAACCCTCTTTGATTTTACATAAATACACCAAGCTAATGTGATGGTCTTCTTGCGCACTGACAGCTTTCAACACCCGCTTGGCTTCAATTTCGAAGCCCGTCTCTTCTCGCAGTTCGCGCACAATAGCAATTTCGGGTTCTTCACCGTATTCAAGATTTCCTGCTAACAACCCCCATGGATGATGTTTACGATAAGTGTGTTTGCCGAGCAGAATTTGGTCATCCGCATTAAAAATGATTGCTGCCACTGCTACCATATATTTTGGTCGAAGGAGACGAGAAGTCCAAATTTTCAGCCAAAGTGGCAGTTGTTTCCAAATTCTCAGCAAAACTGTTTTCATGCAGGCATGATTATAAAGCACGGTTATTATCCGTCTACTGTAAAATATCTACCATGAATCGTAAACAGATAAAAGCCAATTTGGTAATGGCCTATGACCAACAGGCTAAACAACGGAACAAAAGTGTCATCGAAGATTGGAAGGCAACAGAGCGCGCGCAATTCCTTTCGCTATTACAAAAAGAAACTAAGAGAACGTTGCTTGAAATTGGTGCCGGACCCGGGCGAGATAGCTTATTCTTCAAAGAGCAGGGATTTCACGTAACCAGCATCGACATCTCTCCCAACATGGTTAAACTGTGTCGCGAAAAGGGTTTAACAGCATTCGTGATGGATTCCCTTGACCTGAGTTTCGAGAATAATTCCTTTGACACTGTGTATGCAATGAACAGCTTTTTGCATATATCCAAGAATGAATTTCTAACCGCCCTTGAGAATGTGCGCATCGTTTTGAAACCAGGAGGTTTGTTCTATTTAGGGTTGTATGGAGGCTTCGATTTTGAAGGCATCTGGGAAGATGACTCTTACACCCCAAAACGATTTTTCTCTCTTTAACGGATGAGAATCTAAAGCAAAATATAAGCAAAGTGTTTGAAATTGTGTATTTTAGAAGTATAGAATTTGACAAAGACCAAACGTCATTTCAATCCGTCATTCTCAGAAAAAACCCAGATTAAACAAAAGAGCGGACATTACATCCGCTCACTTATCACTTATCACTTTTTACTTCTTACTGAAACCTACCCCCCCAGCGCTTCACTGATCCAATCCAGAAAACCCTTTTCCTGTGGCTTGACTGTTGTTCCAAGCGACTCAGCCAGTTGCTCAAACAACTCACGCTGTTCCTTGTTCAACTTCTCAGGGATGGCCACATTTACGATCACCAATTGGTCGCCACGTCTTCCATTGCTACGTAAGTGCGGCACACCTTTGTGACGCAGTTTGAAAACTTTGCCAGGCTGCGTTCCCGACGGAATCTTCAATTTCTCATCCCCATCCAGGGTTGGGACTTCAACATCCGCGCCCAGCGCAGCCTGTGCCACGTTGATATCAAGGTTAAGCAAGATATCATTTTCACGACGTTTGAAGAACTTATGCGACTTAACATCCAGCACCAGATACAGACTGCCGTGCGGTCCTCCATAAACTCCCGGCTGGCCTTCGCCTGCCAGACGGATCTGCGTGCCCTGGTCCACACCAGCGGGGATTTGCACTTTCTTCTTGACTGTTTTGCGTTCCAGGCCATCGCCGCGGCAGGTCTTGCACGGTGACGAAATCGTTTCGCCGCGCCCATTACAATTCGGGCAGGTGGCCGTCTGTACCATCTGTCCCAGGAAGGTCTGGCGCACCTGGCGGACTTCACCCTGTCCGTTGCAGGTGGAGCAGCGCGTTGGCGAGGTGCCCGGTTCCGCGCCGGAGCCATTACAGGTGGAACAGGTTTCGTCGCGTTGAAATTCGATTTCCTTTTCTACGCCAAAAACTGCTTCTTCGAATGTGAGCGTGACAGCCATTTGCAGGTCACGTCCGCGGCGTGGAGCGTTGCGTGAGCGACGTCCGGTCGAGAATCCAAATCCGCCCAGGATTTCCTCGAAGATGTCACCAAAATCCATGGTGGCGAAATCTGGCATACCGCCCATATCGCCCAACCCGGAATGTCCAAAGCGGTCATACCGGGCGCGTTTATCCGCGTCCGACAGCACGCCGTAAGCCTCGTTGATCTCTTTAAATTTTTCTTCGGCGCCTTCATCCTTGTTCACGTCGGGATGATATTGCCGCGCCAACTTACGGAACGCAGCCTTAATCTCATCCGTAGACGCGCCTTTTGGGACACCGAGGACCTCGTAATAATCTCGTTTTGCCATAATACTCAAGAAAGTCTAACAAATTATACTAGTCTAACATGTCGACGAATCAGACTTGTTAGACAAATAGACCAGTAAGACCTACTCGCTTACTTCTCCTTCGACGACATCATCTTCTTCCCCGTCGTGCGGGGTTTCGCCGCTTTCTTCGGGTTCTGGGTCTGCATCAGCTTCCGAGGTGCCATTCTCCACTCCCTGACCCTCGTATACGCTGGCGCCGATCTTTTGGATAAGCTGCCCCAGTTCGTCGGTGACGGATTTCATGGCTTCCACATCTTCTCCGTCCACCGTTTTACGGACTTCAGCCACCTTGGCTTCGATCTCAGCCTTTATCTCTTCAGGCACCTTATCACCGAATTCTTTCAAAGCCTTTTCGGCCGCATAGGCCGTGTTGTCACCGTGGTTGCGGGCCTCGATCAATTCTTTACGCTTGACATCTTCCTCGGCGTGCGCTTCGGCCTCTTTCTTCATCTGCTCAACTTCTTCTTTCGACAAACCGGAGGAAGCCGTAATGGTGATATTCTGACTGCGGCCAGTGGCCTTGTCTGCTGCGGTAACTTTCAGGATGCCATTGGCATCGATATCAAAGGTCACTTCGATTTGCGGAACGCCGCGTGGTGCCGGTGGAATACCATCCAGGATGAATTTGCCCAATGATTTGTTGTCTGCGGCCATCGGGCGCTCGCCTTGCAGTACGTGAATCTCCACCTGTGTCTGGTTGTCAGAGGCGGTCGAGAAGACCTGGCTGCGACGGGTCGGGATGGTGGTGTTGCGGTCGATCTGCGGGGTGGACACGCCGCCAAGGGTTTCAATCGAGAGTGTCAGTGGAGTCACATCTAATAGCAAGATGTCTTTGACGTCGCCACCCAGCACACCGGCCTGGATAGCTGCTCCAATGGCGACCACCTCGTCCGGATTGACGCCTTTATGCGGATCCTTACCAAAGAAAGCACGCACGCGATCCTGCACGGCGGGCATACGCGTCATGCCGCCGACCATCACGATCTCGTTGACCTCGCCGGCATTCAGTCCGGCGTCGGCTAAAGCCTGTTTAACGGGAGCAATGGTTCGGTCAACCAGATCCGCGGTGAGTTGTTCCAATTTTGCGCGCGTCAGGGTCAGGACCAGATGTTTGGGTCCGCTGGCATCCGCCGTGATGTAGGGCAAATTGATCTCACTTTGCATAACGGTCGAAAGCTCGATCTTGGCCTTTTCAGAGGCTTCCTTCAAGCGCTGCAGCGACTGGCGGTCATTGGACAGGTCGATGCCGTTATCCTTCTTGAACTCTTCGATCAGGTAATCCATAATGCGCTGGTCGAAGTCGTCACCGCCTAGGAACGTATCACCGCTGGTGGAACGCACCTGGAAGACTCCCTCGCCTACCTCCAGAACGGAGATGTCAAAGGTGCCACCGCCCAGATCATAGACCGCGATAATCTCGTTGTCCTTCTTGTCGAGGCCATATGCCAGCGAAGAGGCAGTCGGTTCGTTGATGATACGCAACACTTCGAGTCCGGCGATCTTGCCGGCATCTTTGGTGGCATTTCGTTGGGCATCGTTGAAATAGGCCGGGACAGTGATGACCGCCTGCGTTAAGGGTTCACCCAGATAGGCTTCTGCATCCGCTTTGATCTTGGACAAAATCATAGCCGATATTTCGGGTGGACTATATTCCTTGCCGCCCATTTCGACACGCACATCGCCGTTTTCGGCTTCTGCGATGGTGTAGGGCACTCGCTTCTTGGTACGCTCAACTTCGGTATCCTCGAATTTGCCGCCCATCAGGCGTTTGATCGAGAAAATCGTATTCTGAGAGTTGGTGATGGCCTGGTTACGGGCCACCCGCCCTACCAGCCGCTCGCCATTTTTGTTGACTGCTACAACCGAAGGGACCAACCGCTCGCCCTCCGCGGAAGGGATAACAGTCGGTTCGCCGCCGCTCATGACGGCTGCGACTGAGTTGGTAGTCCCCAGATCGATCCCAATAATTTTTGCCATGAAATAAGTTCTCCTAGATTTTGACGGTGGACGATAGACCGTGGATCGTGAGTCCTCACCATCTACGGTCAACCGTCTACGATCTTATTGCGCCACCCTCACCATCGCTGGCCGAATGACTCTTTCACCTAACAAATACCCGTTTTGCACCACTTCGATGATATGGCCGCTTTCTACCTCATCATTGGGTTCGCTTGAAATGGCCTCATGAAAATTTGGATCGAACAGTTGGCCTGTCGCCTCAATGCGTTTGACACCCTCGGCTTCCAGCACGCTTCGGAACTTGCGCGCGATCAACTCCATACCATCAGCC
>JASFRG010000206.1:0-7597 GCA_050115035.1 Anaerolineales bacterium
AAACCGCAAAGGCTCGTGCCGCATGGCTCAGTGGACAATGGCACTCTCTTTGTGCTCAACGTTCGGCTTTGCCCCTCGCTGCCTGACAACCTTTGCGTGCACACTATGAAATGAAACGACTACAACGAATCCTTCTTCTCATCCCGCTTCTCGCCGGACTTTGGGCCTGCTCACCGCCAGAGGAACCTGTCCCCACGCCAACGACGATTCCGTCCACCCCCACCCGGACGCCGACGCCACTTCCCCCGACGCTCACTCCAACCGCAACCCCGCTCGGCTGTCTGACGCAGCCCGGGCGCACGGAACAGGGCGTGGTGCAGGAAACTGTGCCCCCACAGGAATTCCTGATCTACCTGCCGCCCTGCTACGACGAGATGTCCAGTCAGCGCTATCCGGTCCTTTACCTGCTGCATGGGCAGACCTACACGGATGACCAGTGGGTGCGGCTCGGCGCGGTCAAGGTAATGGACAAATTGCTCCTGAACGACGAAATTCCCCCCTTCATCATTGTCTTCCCCGATGACCGCTACTGGAACGTGCAGGCTGGTCCCGGTTTTGGCAGCCGCTTGATAGATCATTTGATCCCCTACATCGATATAAATTACCGCACCCTCGATGACCGTGAGTACCGCGCGCTTGGCGGTATGTCACGCGGCGCCGGCTGGACCTTCCGGCTTGGCCTGCAACGCTGGGATCTATTCGGAACATTGGGCCTGCATTCCTTAGCCGTCTTCAACGATGACCGGCCAGTGTACAGGGAATGGCTGGCCTCAATCCCATCTGATTCTCTGCCCAACATCTTTATGGACGTTGGCGAGGACGACTCCGAAATGAATTTCAATGCGATGATCGAGAAATCCCTGACCGACCTGGGCATTCCCCATGAATGGCACCTATACCCCGGTTGGCACGATGAAGCTTACTGGGGAGCGCACGTCGAGGAGTACCTACGCTGGTACGCAGACGCTTGGACTGAGGAGTCAGGGGAACAATAACAGGTATAAATGCTTGGTTACAAAGGGTATAATTCCGCCATGTCCTTATCCCCACAAGAAGTCGAACACATCGCCAAGCTGGCTCGCCTGCAGTTGACGGACGAGCAAAAAGAACGCTACCGCGGACAACTCGAGGCCATCCTGGACCATGTTGCCAAGCTACAAGAATTGGACACTGAAGATATACCGCCAACCGCCAGTGTTGCCGTTGCGCAGATGCCCCTCCGCGCAGATGAGGCACGTCCCGGGTTGTCTAAAGATGACCTGCTCAAAAACGCTCCTGAGCAAGATAATGATCAATTCCAGATTCCGCCTGTATTCGAATAATTGCAGTTGTTCAGTCAGCAGTTGCACTGCTGATTGAACAGGGATAGAACATGCCCTCACTAATTGAACTGAGCTTAAAAGAGATGCAAACCGGCCTGCGGGAAAGTCAGTTTTCCGGCCGGGAATTGGTGGAGTCTGCGCTGGATCGTATTGAGCAACTGGAACCGTCTCTGCATACGTTTTTGCACCTGGCTTCTGAATCCGCGTTGCAGCAAGCCGATAAAGCAGACAACGCAGGGGATGGAGATCGCCTCCCTTTACATGGAATTCCTATTGCTATCAAAGATGTGTTGACCGTCGAAGGAATGCCCGCTACAGCCGGTTCGAAAATTATCGAAGGCTTTATGCCACCCTATACTGCCACGGCGGTCAGACGACTGCAGGAAGCCGGAGCTATCGTGATCGGCAAGACCAATACAGACGAGTTTGCGATGGGCTCATCCACAGAGAATTCGGCTTACGGCGTGACCCACAATCCCTGGGATCTTTCCCGTGTGCCGGGCGGTTCGTCAGGCGGATCGGCAGCAGCGGTAGCGGCACAAATCGTTCCGGTGGCACTGGGCACAGACACAGGCGGTTCGGTGCGTCAACCGGCTTCTTTCTGCGGTGTGACCGGGCTCAAGCCAACTTACGGACGGGTATCACGCTATGGCCTGATCGCCTTCGGCTCGTCGCTGGATTGCGTCGGTGTTCTTGGACGTGATGCTGAAGATGTGGCCATCATCTTCGAGATTATAGCCGGGCGGGATCCACTGGATGCGACCTCGGCGGAGGTGGAAATTGGTAGTCCTTCGACTTCGTTGCACTCCGCTCAGGATCAAGAATTAAGGGGAATGAGAATCGGTGTTCCACAGGAATATTTCATTGAGGGCATGCAGGCCGAAGTTCAGGAGCGAACGCTGGAGGCCATCGCACAGTTGGAAGCGCTCGGCGCGGAGGTCCGCGAGATCAGCCTGCCGCACACCGAATACGCATTACCCGTCTATTACATCGTCGCTCCGGCAGAGGCTTCTGCCAATCTAGCGCGTTTCGACGGCATCCGCTATGGGTCGCGTTCGGAGGCGGACTCACTCTGGGAGGTGTTCTTCAAGACACGTGGCGAGAAGTTCGGCTCGGAGGTGCTGCGGCGTATCATGCTGGGAACCTACGCATTATCAGCAGGTTATTACGATGCCTATTACGGTCAGGCACAGAAGGTACGCACGCTCATCAAACGCGATTTCGAAACTGCCTTTGAGCAGGTCGACCTGATCGCCTGCCCATCTGCGCCGACAACAGCCTTCGAGATCGGCGCGCACAAAGGTGACCCACTGGCGATGTATTTGGAAGATATCTTCACGCTGCCAGCCAGTTTAGCTGGCGTGCCGGGCATCTCCTTTCCGGTTGGCTTTGATGACAAAGGTTTGCCGGTTGGGTTGCAATTGATCGCGCCGCACTTCCGTGAAAATTTGCTATTCAAAGGGACACACGCCTACCAGCAAGTAACTGAGTGGCACAAAACCCGTCCAAAGGGATATGCATCATGACATTTATCGTTGTACTGGTTGGCTGGATCTTCTCGCTCTGCCTGCATGAATTCTCGCACGCGCTGGTAGCCTATATGGGCGGCGACTACACCGTACGGGACAAAGGCTACCTAACCTTCAACCCGCTCAAATACACGCATCCGGTCTATTCACTGTTACTGCCACTGCTCTTCCTTGTGATGGGCGGGATCGGTCTGCCTGGCGGCGCGGTTTATATCGAGACCTGGCGTCTGCGCAGCAGGGGTTGGCGCACTGCTGTTTCGCTGGCGGGACCCGCCTCGAACCTGCTTCTGGCCATCATCCTGGGTCTGATCTTACGATTTTCCGCCGTCGACTTCAGCGGCGTCTGGTCGGGACTGGCGTTCCTGGCCTTACTGCAGGTGACAGCGGTTGTGCTCAACCTCATCCCCGTGCCACCCTTTGACGGCTACAACGCCATCGAACCGCATCTAAACGAAGCCACACGCATGCAGTTCGAGCAGACACGGGGGGCTTTCATCTGGATTGTCTTCTTATTGCTATGGTTTGTCCCATTTGTGAATAACGCGTTCTGGAATCTGATCTTCTTTATCAGTCGGACTCTCGGCGTTCCGCTACAGTTAGCTGCTATGGGACTGGATCAATTCCTTTTCTGGAGATAACGACTACCCCCCCCTGGATTATCCAGGTGGGAGCTTTTTATACAGCTACAAATCCGCTCGAGGCGGCATCCCCGCCGCCGGGGTCGGGAACAAGAGCCATTTACGCAAGTAGACCGATAAAGTTCAAATCCCCAACAAATTCAAAATCCACACAATCAACGGGGCAACGGCTAACGCAGGCAGGAAATTGCCGGTGCGGATCTTCTTGATCTCCAACAAACTGCTGACAGCCAGCCCCATCAGGATGACGCCGCCGGTAGCGGTCATCTCGTTGAGCATGGGCGTGGTCACCAGCGCGTTCAGTTGCACCGCCAACAGGCTGATACCGCCCTGGAAAATCAGGATAACCAACGTGGAAAATAATACGCCGACACCCAGCGTGGAGGCAAAAGCCAGCGCTGCGAACCCGTCCAGCACGGACTTGACGGCCAGCAACTCGTAGTTACCGGTTAGGCCGTCCTGGATGGAACCCAGGATGGTCATCGGACCAACGCAGAACAAAAGCGAGGCAGTCAGGAAACCGCGTACGAAATTCGTTGAAGTCGAAGCTTGTAAAACGGTAGCAGATTCGGGGGTGGTTGTGAAGCGCTCCTCGAGCACCCGTCCCAGGTTTTGCAGCCCGTCCTCGATCCGCCACCATTCCCCCAGCAATGCGCCAATCAGCAATGCGCCCAGCACGATCAGTGGATTTTCGGTTTGCAGGAACATCTGGATGCCAATGGCAGTGGTGAAAAGTCCCATACCTGCGATAACGGTTTTCTTCAGGCGGTCGGGCAGGCGCGCGCCAAACAACAATCCCAGCGTGCCGCCAATGAGAACAGTGATGATATTAATGATGGTGCCGGTCATAGATTTTAATTGTAGGGGCTGGCCAGTCGCCCTTACTCTTTCGCCAGCGAGGTAGAGCGCCCGGCGGTCTGGTTCTCCAACAGTTCGAGCACGAAACACAATGAGGACAGACGATTGATGTAGCTCAAAATCTCAGGATTGGAAAGCTCTTTCAGGGTAAATAACTCGGTCACGCGTCGCTCGGCGCGGCGGACAATTGCGCGCGCCAGTGAAAGAGCTGCACCGCTGGGAGTGTCCCCCGGCAGGATAAATTCCCTGGGCATGGTAACGAGATTGTTGACTAAATCCGCTTGTTCTTCAAGCCATTTGACACGCTCGGTATCGATCCGCTTGAACTTGCCCGCGTTTTCGGACGTCGCGGCGACTTCCGACATCAGCTTGTAGACATCCCGTTGGACCTCGCGCAGGATGGGGGGTGTTTGAGGCGCCAGGCAGGAGGCGCGCGCCAGACCCAGGGCAGCGGAAACTTCGTCCAACGCACCCAGGGCTTCGATACGGGGATGGTCTTTGGAAACGCGGTCTTCACCCAGCAAGCCGGTGGTGCCGTCGTCACCTTTACGTGTGTAGAGAGGCATGGGCTCATTATAAACGCCAAACCGCCCGGATGGGAATTTCGCGTATAATGAATTGGTCTTTACTGGGTCACATGGAGGCCTTTTGGTTGCAAAACCTTCTCAATTTAATGGACTGATAAAAATTTTCCCGCTGATGGCATTGACCGTTGCGATTGCCATGCTGGTGATAACACCTTTCCTGGCAATCCGTTGGTATCGTCTGCCGTTCCTGGGGGCGTTGTTCGAAACAAATAATGTAGTCAGCTCGATCAATGCCAAAGGTTGGCCCGCAACCGACCAGGGTGTGCAATATCTCGATCGCTTGATCGCGTTGGATGGTGAAAGGCTTACCAGCGTGCGCGACTTCGAGCGCATCATGGCTGCCAATAGATTCGAACCGATCCGGGCTTCCTTCGCAAGGCCAGACGGTGAACTATATGAGTTCGAAATCACCCCAATCCAATTTCCCCTTTCTAATTTTATTTCGCTGTTTGTTGTCCCCTATTTGATGGGGTTTGCATTTCTGGGCATCGGGCTGTGGGTCTATCGCCTGCGCAGCGACCTGTGGGAAAGCCGTGCCCTGATATATTTCGTCTCCGGTGCAACTGTTCTAACCACCACGCTGTTCGAGATCAGTACCACGCGCTACACCAATGCATTATGGGGATTGGCCGTCCTGCTTACCGCAGGCGGTTTGATGTACCTGGCGCTGGTCTTCCCACAACCGACCCGCATGGTGCGCGCCAACCCACGCCTGCGCCTGCTCCCGTGGATTGGACTGGCTTTTTTAGCCCCGATGATGATCATATCAGTTGTTGCGCCGCCTTCCCCATATACCTATACCT
This sequence comes from Anaerolineales bacterium, assembly GCA_050115035.1. Classification (GTDB taxonomy): domain Bacteria; phylum Chloroflexota; class Anaerolineae; order Anaerolineales; family Villigracilaceae; genus JAABUE01. The sequence continues at coordinate 5,738 of JASFRG010000206.1, forward strand.
ACTGGTGGCAGTTCGGGTACCTTTGGATCGTGGTGGGCTTCCTATCCCTGATCGGTGTTTTGACCTGGCGTATTGTCCGCGGCAGGTCAAATATCATACGCCAGCAAAGCCGCATCATTATATTCGGCGCTACCCTAGCGCTGCTCCCAGTCATGATTTATCTGGCTTTGCTTGGAAGCGGACATGCGACGGAACTGCGTGCCTGGATCGTCTTTCCACCTATGATCATCATGCCGCTCTCGATCACCTACGCTATCCTTCGCTTTCGCCTGCTAGATGTAGACCGCCTCCTAAGCCGCCTGCTGGCCTATCTGCTGACCATGGCGGTCGCATTGGGCGCGTTCTATGGGTTGATCGCGCTGCTCTCGGTGCTGCTACAGGATGCTATGCAGGCCACCGATCCGTTGGTCATCGCTCTATTCCTGCTCCTTCTGACCACCCTCCTGATCCCCATCCGCAACCTGATGCAGCGCGGGATCGACCGGCTGTTTTACCGCTCGCCGGCTGACTATCGCCGCGCGCTGATCAGTCTCTCGCGAAAACTGGTCATCACGCCCGACCTGAGTCAAACCCTGCGCACGATGGAAGAGCAACTGCATCAGGCGCTGGCCCCGGAGAAATTCGTTGTCTATCTGTACAATGATGAGATGGGGAAGTACTTCCCACACGCGTCGGGTGAAGACAGCGCCATCCCGTATCAGGTGGAAGACCCGTTGATCCATCTCATGTCGAAGAGCGATGCGCCCATCTGGTTGCCGCCTTTCGGCGAACTGCCGATAGAATTGCGCGACAAGCCCGGCTATTACCGCCGCCTGACAGGTTACACCTTTGTGCCGCTGCACTACGAAGAAAAGTTGATCGGGTTTCTGATGCTCGGTCCACGCCGCTCCGGTGACCTGTATACCAGCGATGACCTGGAGTTCCTGGCAGCGGTAGCAGCCCAGTCCACGCTGGCGTTGGAGAACGCGCGTCTTTTCACCAACCTACGTCACACGCTGGAACAGACCATGGAGATGAAAAACCTGATGAGCGACATTTTCGCGTCGATCTCATCTGGTGTCATTACCACCGATCTGGACCGCAAAGTCACGCTTTTTAACCACGCGGCGGAGCAAATCCTGGGTCTGGAATCCTGGCAGGTGATGGGACGCCGCCTTTCGAGGGTTGTGCCCGGACTTGGCATCGATCTGGATGATGTGACCGCCAGTACGCTCAAAGATGGAGCCGTCATCCTGGGAACGGAACTTATCCGTCAGGTCCCGCAACGAGGCGATGTAGTTCTGCGCTTGTCGTGCGCGCCATTGCGAGATGCGCACCGGGGGACAAAGGGAGCCACGCTGGTTTTCGAAGACCTGACGGAACGCCGCAAGCTGGAAGCTGAACAGGAGCGCATCCGCCAGACCTTCGGTCGGGTTGTCGCGCCGCGCGTACGCGACCGTCTGCTGGCTGACCCCAGCAATCTGCGTCTGGATGGCACCAAGCAGGTGGTCACGACCATGTTCGCGGACGTGCATGGCTTCACCTCGTTCAGCGAACAGCATCCGCCGGAGATTGTCTTCAAGGTGTTGAACTCCTATCTGGCGCTGGCCACGCAGGCCATCCTGGACGAAGAGGGCACCCTGGACAAGTTCATGGGAGACGCTGTGCTGGCTATCTGGAACAGCCCCGACCAGCAGGTAGATCATGCCCTGCGTGCCGTGCGTGCTGCGGTGGGCGTTATGAGGCGTGCGCTGGCCGCTCATTCGCTCTTCTCCGACCCTGACCAGCATCTGGTATTCCGTATCGGTATCAGCACCGGCCAGGCTATGGTCGGGAACGTGGGCACCAACGACTTATTCAATTTCACCGCTATCGGCGATG
>JASFRG010000207.1:0-7553 GCA_050115035.1 Anaerolineales bacterium
CTTGATCAGCTCAGGATTTCTCCCATCCCGCACTCCCCTGAACAATTTCCACCAGCCCCCAAAGAAATGCTGCAGCGTGCCGCTAAAGACTTCCAATAGAGCCTTTTGCGCCTCTTGCTCTTGATCTGCATCTATCAAGTCCGTCTTTTGGCTTTTGAGTGTCTCCATCCCTCAACCTTACCCCATTTGCGAAAAATCTTGTGCGAAAAACCTTCCCTTCTTCACCACTGTAGATGCCCCAACTTGAAACTCATTCTTATCCACACAAGTTCCTCACAACTTTCACAGTGAAATCATAGCATTGCTCTATATAATCCCAGCATAGTTTGTAAAGAATATCCACATTGTACGATTTTCTAAGCAAACTCTCATTTGTAAGGTCGTAACTCAATGTGAATTATAACGACTTGTTGAGTACAGAAATAGGAGATAAAACCCGGCCTATAGATGAGCACCTTGACTTTAGGAAAACAAGAAAGGAAAACTTTACAATGGACAAAAACGTTTCCCACTCTGCGTACAGGCTTTTCAGCTATATCTTTCTCGGATGGGCAGCCTGCATGGGCATTCTTATCCAGTATGTAGCCACTTTTTAGAAAAAAACCCAAATAAATTTGCAAAATCTTCAAAATTTCTATCCCCGCCGCAAGCGGACGGCGTATTACGAAATTTTGCCCCTACGGGTACAGATTTTGCTAAGGCACAGAACCCGCGTAGCAAGCCACGGGGTATTCTATGAAGAATAAAATACATTAATTGGCGGACCCAATTGGCTCCGCCAATTTTTGTAGGGTATCTGAAAGCCGGAAACTGATTACCACGTTATATAATCGAACAACGAATTAGAAGGGTAGTCTATGACCGAAGCCATTACAACACCCGTTTACCGTATCACTGACCTACACGAATCGGATCGCCCCCGTGAGAGACTATCCGCGCTGGGGCCGCAGGCCCTAAGCAATGCCGAACTACTGGCCATCCTGCTGCGTGTTGGTGTGCAGGGGGAAAACGCTGTGCAGGTAGGCCAACGACTGCTGAACACATTCGGCGGGCTGACTGGTATTCACCGCGCGCCGTTCGATGAACTGCTCCACGAACACGGATTGGGCGAGGCCAAAGCTGCCCAGATCAAAGCCGCGATCGAACTGGGCCGACGCCTGACCCTCGAATCTCCCGAAGCGCGCCCCACCATCAACTCTCCTGCGGACGCAGCGGCCTTGGTGCAGTACGAAATGTCTGCGCTGGAGCAGGAACATCTACGCGTGTTGGTGCGCCGATTCACGTGGTCGGGTACCGCTCACTAAGTGAGCCAGGACTAGAGGAACGTCCTGGGGACATCCAGCCTACCTAAGGTGGAAACGCCGAGGGGAAAACAGCATGCTGGAAACGAGGGAGCATTTCCAAAGCGATAAGGAAATGGGGCCCGCTAGTCCCTGTGCTGTATGGTCAAAGCTAAACTGCTTGAAGTCCAGCCTACTCTGCTTGCGGCAGGCAGACCGGAAATCGCTTGATACCGGTTACCACTACGTGCGGAGCATTAGGATCACGTGCCCCGCAACCTCTCGATAGTGGGAGGGCCATCACTGGGATGGCTTAAACAGGCGAAAAGACGACCTAACCAGCACTACCAAAATACCCAATCAACGGAAATCGGGATCGCCTAAAAGCCGCGAGGCTCATGGCGACGGAGCCACCATAGTAGTCAGAGAATGGGAAAGCCATTTACACAAAGTGCTTGCATCCTAAGCAAGCATGGCGAAGGGTGGCAGGTGATTTTCGACTCCAAATAAGAATGGAGGTATGCGAAATGCAGAACGCCGACACATTATTTGCGGTCATGCGATCTCGTGGAGAAAAAGGTCAGCCAGTAGAACGGCTGTATCGAATGTTGTTCAATCAGAACCTGTATTTGCGAGCCTACGCAAAGCTGTACCACAATCGGGGCGCTATGACACCCGGAGCTACAACTGAAACCGTGGGTGAAATGTCACTAAAGAAAATTGATAGCATCATTGAAGCTATCAGGTATGAACGCTATCAATGGACACCAGTTAGACGAACATACATCCGAAAGGCCAACGGAAAGTTGCGGCCCCTGGGTCTGCCAACCTGGTCAGATAAGCTGTTGCAAGAAGTAATTCGCTCCATTCTGGAAGCCTACTACGAACCGCAATTCAGCTTACACTCACATGGGTTCAGACCACAAAAGGGATGTCACACTGCCCTCCTGGAAGTACAGCACACCTGGACTGGTATCAAATGGATCATTGAAGGAGACATCTCCTCATACTTCGATAACATTGACCACACGGTCTTGCTTGAAATACTGAGAGAGAAGATCAACGACAATCGGTTCATCAGGCTAATCCAGGGGCTTTTAAAATCTGGTTATCTAGAAGATTGGAAATACAACAAAACTTACAGTGGTACTCCGCAAGGAGGGGTTTTATCACCCCTGCTGGCTAATATCTATCTGGACAAACTGGATAAATACGCTGAGGAAACTGTCAAAGCCTACAACACAGGAACCAAAAGAAAGCCAAATCGTGAATACGAGAAGCTAGTCCGACGTAGAAGAAAAGCCTTTAGTGAGGGTAAAAAGGAAGAAGCCAAGAAACTCCTCCAACAGATGAGAACAATGCCTTCGCAAGACACCAAAGACCCTCATTACAGAAGGATGAAATACGTAAGGTACGCGGACGACTTCATGGTAGGCATCATTGGACCTAGGTCAGATGCCGTAGAAATCAAACGGAAAATCAGTGAAGTTCTTCAAGAAAAGCTGAAACTCAAGCTCTCTGAAGAAAAGACCTTGGTCACCGATGTTCACCAAGATGCAGCCAAGTTCCTGGGCTATGAAATCAAAAGACAACATAGCGACACCAAACTTTCCCCTATGGCTGGTCGCCACACCAGACGATCTGCCAATGGGGTTATGTCGCTGCGTGTTCCCAAAAGCGTGTTTGTGAAGAAAAGTGCGCCTTATCTGCAAAATGGCAAACCGATACACCTCACACACCTAATGGTAAACAATGACTATACCATTGTTGCTGAATACCAAACAAAGTTACGAGGACTGTACCAGTATTACGCCCTAGCAGTGAATGTCTCACAAGAACTCTACCACCTAAAGTGGGTTATGCAGCAATCTCTCCTGAAAACCCTGGCAGCCAAGCACAAAGCCTCAGCAAAGGTGATGTATGACAAATATGCCACTAAGGTGACGACAGATGATGGAAAGAACTTGAACTGCATTGAAGTGAGAGTTGAGAGAGATGGAAAGACACCGCTAGTTGCGAGATTTGGGGGCTTTTCCATCGCACGAAAGAAAGTCTGGAATATAGATGACCAAACGCCCCAACCGATCAATAGCGGACGAACGGAACTGTTGCAAAGACTGCTTGCAGATCAATGCGAAATCTGTGGATCCACCGAAATGGTTGAAGTTCACCATATTAGGAAGCTAGCTGACGTTCAGGGCACCAAAAACGAAAGCGTAGATTGGAAGATACTGATGGCAAGCCGGAAACGAAAGACACTGGTTGTATGCAAGAAATGCCATCGCATGATCCACGCTGGAAAACCACTTCCCGCATTATTAACAAATCACTAGAGAGCCGGATGACGCGAAAGTGTCACGTCCGGTTCGGAGGGGGGCGGTTGGAAAAGGACGGAAACGTACCTCGCCAGCCGCCTACCCTACCTGCTCGATACGCGCAACCATGTTGTGCGCCATCTAATGCAGGAAACTATCGCCCTCTAAGAGGGCTGGAGTTGGAAGGAAACTCCAAGGGCATCTGAATAACCTGAGGTGGAAACACCGAGGGGAAAATAGCATTTCAGAAAAGCAAGATGTACTCAGAGGCGTCGCGAGTCGCAGTCTTGCAAGCCCTGCGCTGTAAGGTTAAAGCTAAACTGCTTGAAGTCCAGCCCAACCATGTGAATTGCGCACACCCGGAAAGACGCATGAAACCGAGCACAGCAATAGCTATTCGATAGGACGTGGCGAGTAGCTCCTTCCATTGCTGTTGGTGCTGCCAGTGAGGCAGTCAAAGGGTGAAAAGACAACCTAACCAGCGCTATCGTAGTTACCTGACAGAATTTGGGATTGCCTACAGGCCGCGAGGCCCACGACAACGGAGCCACCGTAGTAGTCAGAGGACGGGAAAGCCGTCTACACACAACACCTGCGGTACTGTGCAGGTGGGGCGAAGGGTGGCAGGTAATTCAACTGCAAAACGAAGGAGGTATGCGAAATGCAGACAGCTGAAACGTTACTTGCGGTTATACGGAAACGAGGTACCAAGGGTCAACCGATAGAACGAGTGTATAGGATGCTATACAACAAGGAACTCTATCTAAAAGCCTACGCCAAGCTATACCCCAATAAAGGCGCAATGACACCCGGAGTTACGCCGGAAACAGCAGATGGAATGTCTACAGACAAAATTGATAGCATCATTGAAGCCATCAAATACGAACGCTATCAATGGAAACCAGTCAAACGGACTTACATCAAAAAGACAAACGGAAAACTACGACCACTCGGCCTACCGATGATGCCTTCATACTGCACCTCATACAGAGAGTTTGGGGATTTTGGAGAGAATATCAGGGGTTTTCCATGAGTATAACATTCTCTGAGAAGAAATCAGTGTCAATTGCGTGTCGAACGTCGAGACCAGCGTTGGCGAACAGGCTTACGTAGTTTTTTGATCAATGCTGGGGTCAGTTTGATCCAGCGGGGACCGCGAGGTTTCGCCCGAATACAATCTAATCGTCCTTGATCACACCAGGTGGAGACGGTGGAAACATCGACGTTCAACAGCTCAGCCACAGCTTTAGTGGAATAGCGTCCATCGCCACGCTGGCCAGTGGGACAGGCACCTGGCGCTTCTGGACAGCCGCTGGGGATCTGGTTGGCATAACGGATCCAGTTAATCTTGGAAGCCGTAAAAAGCCCGCCAGTACCAGACGTGAAATCTGCTTGATGGAGCAATTCAGCAATTTGTTGGTCTGTGTGGGTCGGTGCCAAAGCCCGAATGCGATCCACAACGGCAGGCTTGGTGCGGACCACCTCAGCGCGTTTTTGCAGTCGGGGGATTTCCAATTCCGTAAGCGCTTCGGTCTGCCAACGGATGCCAATATGGATGGTGGTAGCTTGTCGGGTGAGGGTAACATCTTTGACCAGAAAGCGTAGCAGCTGTTTACGTTCGGTTTGTCAGGTCGTTTCCGCTTGCCAAAGGCGAGGAAAATCTTGAGCCAGGGAGAGAATGCGCTGGCGTTCAGCCGGGCTAGCCAGCTGGGCAGCTGGTTTCGGGAGCGTGGCATATTCTTGTTCGAGGTGTTGAATATCAAGCAGTTTGTCATTCCAGTTGCGTTCCAGGTTGCGGGCAACCAGACGGTTGTCTGGATCGACCGCCATAAAACGCCGCCGGGCCAGGTCAGCCTGGTACTGCGCGTGTTCGAGGCGCAATTGCCATTGCTGGTCAATCTGGTGGGCGCGGGCTTCCAGTTGTTCCAGGGTAGCCAGGGACACTTCGAGTTGAGCCGGTTGCATAGCATCCAACAAAGCGCGTGCCACAGCAGCATCGATGCCATCCCCGCGGATCGATTGACAAGAACGCCCAAGGTATTGCTTGCGTTCATGAACACATTCGTAGGATGGCGCAGTGCATTCTTTCAGAGAAAGATAACGGATGGTCATGCATCGCCCACATTGGCCGCACAGTACGATTCCCTGCAGCAGTGCCGCTCCTTCACGGACTGCGCCGCGCCGATCTTCGGCCCGAAAGGTGCGATTGTCATCCAGTTGGTGCTGGTTGCGCAAGAATTGTTCCCAGGTCAGGTAGGCGGGATGGGCATCCTGGATGACGATGGGCCAATCTTCTGAAAGGACGCGTCGAGTGCGTCCCTTGATGCGAGGGGGTTCTCCTGGCAAGAGCTTGGTGCGAGTTTTGGTGCGTCCGTAAACATAAGCACCAGCATAGGTCGGGTTGTGAAGGATGTTGATCACCCGGCTGTGGCGCAAGGGCGCCCAAATCAGTTCGCCATCCCGCTCTCCACCCCAATAGCGTTGCGGGAAAAGCAACTTGTGTATGCGGAAATGTTTGACGACCGCACAAGCGGTCCCCAATTCATCGAACAAGGCAAACACCAGACCAACGGCTGCTTGAACTTGCTCATCCGGATCGAAGACCACCTGGCCTGTTTCCGCGTACACATATCCTGCTGGCAGGCGGAAACGCAATTTGCCCTGGCTGGCCTTTTCGAGTTTTCCACCAAGTAAACGTTGACGCAGCCAATGCAACTCAGCCTCACTCATCGTACCTTTGAAACCCAGCAGTAAACGGTCATTGTATTGGCTGGGATCGTAAACCCCTTCTTCGTCGACCACCAGCGTATCGGTCAGGGCACAGATTTCCAGCAGCCGGTACCAACCGCTGTTTGAGCGCGCCAGCCGAGAAGCTTCCAGACTGAGGACCGCCCCGGCATGTCCCAGTCCGACTTCGGCGATGAGAGATTGAAAACCGTCCCGTCCCACCGCAGTTGCGCCGGAGTGACCCTGGTCCTGGTCGATCACGATGACGTTTTCGCGCTCCCACCCCAAATCCAAGGCACGTTGCACCAGATCGTATTGCCGGGCGGTGCTGGTCGTATTATGACGCACTTGCATGAGGGTAGACTGACGCACGTAGATAAAGGCCCGACCTTCCAGGTGTTCAGGTCTGATTTTTTGAAGACTGATCTGGGAGAGCATGCCTCACCTCCGGAAGCGGACAAATGGGGTCGGATTGCGCCAAAACCAGATTGAGCGCCAATTGCGCCAGCAAGCGCATAATCTGCAACTGCTGGTCACCGCTAAGGAATTTCCAAACCTGAACGGGGGGAACATTTTCATCACCTGGCAAGTGAATGGTTTCAGACACTGGACACCTCCGGGGAAAGACAGGTACATGAGCTTTTGGATTCAATCATAGCTCACTCACCGGATCATTCTGCTGGGCTATCATTCAAAGCTTCCCCTTTGGGAACCTGCAGGACATCCAAGAATGCAACGATCTGGCGCAAACCATTCAGATCCAGCAAATGCAACCGATCATCCAGCCATTCGGTTTCGGTTGACCCGGCATGGCTGGTCATGCTCATCGCCACGGCAGCATGGCGACCGTCTGGGAGACGTACAATTAGATCGGGATCGAGCCCCCGCCGAACCCGTACAACTTCAACTTGCTGACCGTTTAATGGGTGATAGGGGTGGATGATGGTGACAAATTCCAATACTGGATTGGATAATGGGGTAGTGTGTTGTGGGTGTTCCTACTTGGAGTGACAAACTCCTCCAAGAAGTGATCCGAATGGTTCTTGAAGCATACTATGAACCAAGATTTTCTCACTACTCGCATGGGTTTAGACCCAAGAAAAATTGCCATACTGCACTGAAACAAATCCACCACAGTTGGAAAGGAACGAAATGGTTCATTGAGGGGGACATTAAAGGTTGCTACGACAATATCGATCACAACGTACTGTTAGCAATCCTGGCACGAGAC
>JASFRG010000208.1:0-7529 GCA_050115035.1 Anaerolineales bacterium
GTGAACATGATTATTATTGGTATCGGAACCGCCGTTTTCACAACTTCGCCTTACAACGTGGATTTCAATATGGGCAGTTTCAAACTCGGTTCGACAACCATTCTTGGAACCCGCGTAATCGCAGCCTTGATCTCGATCTTGTTTACCGGTGGACTGTACCTGTTCCTTTACCGCACACAACCTGGAAAATTCATTCGCGCAGTAACCAACAATCGCGCAGCAGCAGAATTGATGGGCGTACCGTCGACCCGCATTCTGGCGCTCAGCTTCGGACTCGGGACTATGCTAGCCGCCGTTTCAGGTGCATTGATCGCCACCTTCTTCCCGTTCAACATCCTTTCGGGCGGTAGTTACGAATTGAAAAGCTTCGTAATCGGCGTGCTGGGCGGATTGGGGAATCCAATTGGTGCTTTGGTTGGAGGTCTGATACTGGGCGTTCTTGAAGGCATCATCCCGGCATTTTTGAACACATCCTGGGTGCCGGTCATCGAGTTTGGTCTGTTTGTCGTCATCCTGCTGGTTCGCCCGAACGGATTGTTTGGAGCAAAACAATGAAAAACTGGCGAAACCATCTTGGACTTTTCTTGCCGCTATTGGTGGTGGGAGCAATGGTACTTTGGCCGGTAGTCACCGGCAATGCTTCGAACCGTGAGAGTGCTTTCACAATTCTGAAAGCAATTGCGCTCGCATCCAGTCTGAATATATTGCTCGGATACACAGGCTATGTCAGTTTCGGCCACATCGTTTTCTACGGATTTGGTGGATATGTAGGCCTCTACTTTGTCAACGAACAGGGAATGTCCATCTGGCTTGGCATCCTGATTGGAGGCATTTCATCGGGCATATTGGCATTCCTACTAGGTAAAGCCATCTTGCGTTTACGAGGCGCATACTTTGCCCTGGCAACTATCGGCATTAACGAAGCCATGAGAGCCTTGATCAACAATCTGGATATCTTTGGCGGCCCAATTGGCATGACATTGAATTTCTCTGTGTACAAAGCATATGGCGGCGCAGCCCAGGCTTTAGCAATGTCCTTTTACATCATGGCTGGTTTAACCTTTGCCGCCCTGATAATTAGTCATATCGTCCGCACTTCGAAGTTTGGACTTGGATTGCAGGCCATTCGTGAAAACGAGGACGCAGCCGAGGTGATGGGTGTTATCGCCCCAGATGCAAAAACCTGGGCATATGTGCTTTCTGCCATCGTTCCTGGCATGGTTGGTGTATTGTTCTTTTTCAAGAACGGAAATGTAGAACCACATGTTGCTTTCCCATTGCATTCATCCATCGAGTTGTTGGTCATGGTGATGTTAGGCGGACAAGGCACCGTTCTTGGACCAATCCTGGGCGCGTTCGCCTATCAAGGCATGCGTGGCTACCTGGTAACCAGCGACATCTTCAAAGACATACAGCTATCCGTTTCTGGCGTGATATTGCTGCTCATTGTGCTATTCATTCCCGCAGGCGCTGTCGGTTGGCTTCGTCAGCGCGTACCAACGCTTAGGAGGGTACTAACATGACCGTCCTATTATCCGTACAAGGGGTTACCAAGCGCTTTGGCGGTTTGCAGGCCCTTACTCAAGTTACCTTTGATCTGCCCGAAGGCCAAATCCTGGGTTTGATTGGGCCAAATGGCGCCGGTAAAACAACGCTGTTCAATGCAATCAATGGCGTTTACCCGCCTGAAGAAGGCCGCATCATCTTCCGCGAGAAGGATGTGACCACTATGAAAACATATCATCATGCCCGCATGGGAATGGCACGTACCCACCAAATCGTACAGCCTCTGAATGAGCTAACTGTTCGAGAAAATGTGATGGTCGGTGCCTGCTTCGGGCGAGAAAACCAAAACCTTGGGCACGCAACCGATACTGCTTCGGAAGTGCTGGAATTTGTCGAACTCGATGCCCGAACCGATCAACTGGCAGGCAGCCTGAACGTCGCGCAAAAAAAGCGATTAGAAATGGCCCGGGCGTTGGCATCCCGTCCATATTTGCTGTTACTTGATGAGGTGCTGGCTGGTCTCAATCATTCTGAAATCAGTAATATGGTTGAAATGGTCAAGAGAATCCGCGAGCGTGGCATTACGATCATCATGATCGAGCATGTCATGAAGGCGGTCATGAATGTATCAGACCGCATTATCGTGCTGGATTACGGCCAGCAAATTGCAGAAGGCACGCCTGAAGAAATTTCAAATAACGAAAAAGTGATCGAAGCTTACCTTGGCGACCCGAAATTGGCCGAAAAACTACTACAGGAGGAGGAATAAACATGGCGATTTTAGAAATCAATAACGTTGCCTCCGGTTATGGAGAAGTACAAATCCTGTGGGGTTCCAGTCTGAATTTAGAACAAGGCAAATTGACCTGCCTAGTTGGCGGCAATGGCGTTGGAAAGACCACTTTACTTCGCACGGTTATGGGTTTGTTAAAACCCTGGGAGGGCTCAATCTCTTTCCAGGGACAGGATGTCAGTCGTGTACCGGCTTATACCAAAGCTGAAATGGGTTTGGTTATGGTTCCCGAAGGACGGCAGCTCTTTACAGACATGAGCGTTTACGAGAATTTGGAAATGGGCGCTTCCAATAAGCGTGCCATGCCCAAACTTAAAGAGAATCTTGAGCGCGTCTACGAAATGTTTCCACGCCTGAAAGAGCGCGAGTCTCAAAAGGCTGGCACGTTAAGTGGTGGTGAACAACAAATGTTGGCTGTGGCACGCGGCATCATGGCAGATCCCACTGTGCTCATGATCGATGAGCTCTCTCTCGGTCTTGCGCCGGTTCTGATTTTAGGTCTGTTTGAGAGCCTGAAAGCCTTGCGCGAATTGGGTATCACGATCCTGTTAGTAGAACAGAATGTACACATGGCGCTGGCCATCAGCGATTTTGGTTACGTTCTGTCCGAAGGAAAAATTGAATTGGAAGGCCCTGCCCGCGAATTAATCAGGAACGAGCACGTTCGCGAGGCATATTTGGGTCTATAATATATAGTGACCTTTTTCACTCCTAATTCGTTACATCCTTTTGAGTGGCTCAAGCGTATAATTAATTTGTACCATATTTCACGAATAGTTGTTGCATCCTAAAGTGCAACTGTATTGGAGGAAACTATGTTTGTTGGTGAAAGAATGTCTCACCCTATCATTTCAATCGATCCCGACATGCCTGTCCACGATGCGCTTGACATGTTCATGCGTGAGCGTATCCGCCGCGCTCCGGTCATCAAGAATGGCAAGCTGGTTGGAATTGTCTCAGATAAGGACCTGCTCAACGCCTCACCATCCCCAGCTTCCAGTCTGAGCGTATGGGAAATGAATTACCTGCTCAGCAAGATCACGGTTGATGAGGTCATGTCAAAAAATGTATTGACCGTCTCTGAAAAAACCCCCATTGAAGAAGCCGCCCGTATTATGGCTGACAACAAGATCGGCGGTTTGCCCGTCATGCGCGATGGACACGTGGTTGGCATCATCACAGAGACCGATCTGTTCAAGATTTTCCTTGAATTCATGGGAGCCCGCGAGAAAGGTATACGCATTACGGCTCTACTTGAAGAAAAACCTGGGCAGCTTGCCAAAATCACTAAGGCGATTTCAGAAGCTGGCGGAAACTTTGTCGCCTTTGGTCAGTTTACTGGGGAAGATCCTTCGAATCGACTCGTAACATTCAAGGTTAAAAATATAAAGAAGGAAACGGCAAAAGAAGCCATAAAAGACATCGCCAAAGAAATCTGGGACGTCCAAGAAATATAAATTTCATTGAGCTACGAAAACCGGTCTCGCGCGAGACCGGTTTTTTTTTCTTAACAAATCAGGATAGTTCAAGCACTTAGGAAATTTTGATGGCGTACAATATAGGTTGCCTAGAAAACAAACAGAGGTATTAGCTATTGCCACGACAGTTTCATCCAACAAGCAATACATCTTGAGATTGTCGATCTGAAGAAAAACGGCGATACCGCGATACAACTGGTCCTATAATTTTCGAAAAGAAAGAGCTTTCTTGTTTTAAAACCAATGAATATCACTTACACTTTGCAATCCGAATTAAAGTCAACCTGGCGATTTTTTCTAAGGCCGGTGACTATTTTGCGTAGTTATCGGTTTGAGTATCTACGGCCGGACCTTCTGGCTGCTTTGACTGTTGCAATCATCATGCTGCCTCAAGCCATTGCCTTTGCATTGATCGCCGAGCTTCCTCCCGAAATGGGATTGTATACTGCGATCTTTGGGTCAATCATCGCTGGGCTTTGGGGGTCTTCTCACCATCTGCAAACAGGCCCAACTAATACAATCTCCCTCTTGACCCTCTCAGCCTTATTGGCAGTTGCCAAGCCTGATTCATCTGAGTATCTTGTTGCAGCTGGGATATTGGCAATGTTAGTTGGTCTATTCCACCTGGTGATGGGTCTCGCGAGGCTGGGGATTTTAGTGAATTTTGTTTCCGATTCAGTTATTGTCGGGTTTACAGCAGGTGCAGGAATATTGATCTTCGTCAATCAATTGCGTAATCTATTGCGATTAGATATTCCATCAACCCCTGGGTTAACGGAAACCTTGAAACTGGTAGCCAGTCACATTCAGGGAACCCACTTCATCAGCCTGGGGTTGGGACTGGGTGCCGTGATTCTAATCGTTCTTCTCAAACAGATTAAGGAAAATCTGCCTGGCCCCTTACTAGCGATTTTGCTTACATCGATTTTAGTAGCGGTTCTAAAACTGGACCAGTCAGGTGTGCGGGTTGTCAGTGAGATGCCACAAGGACTGCCGGTAATGATTGATTTCACGAGCATTGATCTGAACCTGGTCAGTGAACTTATTCCCAGTGCCTTGGCAGTTGCCGCCATTGGATTGGTCCAAACGGTGTCTATTGGCAGGGTCATCGCAGCCCAAACCCGCCAGCGATTGAATAGCAATCAGGAATTCATTGGTCAGGGCCTGGCAAATCTCGTATCCGGCTTTTTTTCCGGATATCCTTGCACTGGTTCATTTGTCCGCTCGGCGGTCAATTACAAAGCTGGGGCGGTCACGTCCATGGCGAGCGTCTTCGCCGGGCTGATCGTACTTTTGGGAATGCTTGCATTGGCTCCGCTGGTGCGATATATCCCTATGGCAACCCTGGCCGGGGTATTGATCTTAACCGCTTATGGTTTGATCGATCGAAAAGAGATTGGCCGCATCTGGCGAGGAGGGCACGGGGATCGAGTTATCATGGTTGCAACTTTGGTAGCAACGCTGGTCTTGCCCCTTGAATATGCTGTGCTCACCGGCATCTCAATTTCCCTGGCTCATTACCTGCTTAAAACCAGTACACCCCGAGTCCAAGCAGTGGTACCCGATGAAGATTTTGAATTTCTTGTCTCCGATTCAGGACGCAAGAGTTGTCCTCAACTGGGTGTCATCGAAATCCTTGGAGATCTTTATTTTGGGGCTGTACACCATGTGGAAGAATTCCTGGCACAATATCGTGAGAAACATCCCGAACAGCGCTATCTCCTGTTCCGTATCCAAAGTATGGAACATTGTGACATCAGCGGTATCCATGCTCTGGAAGCGACCGTCCGCACTTACCGAAAAATGGGAGGAGATGTATTCATCAGCCGCTGCAAACAACCGGTTCTTGATATTATGCGCTCCTCCGGATTTACTGAAATGTTGGGAGAAGATCACTTTTTAGGGCGCGAACAAAACGCTATCGCGCATATGTTTTACCGGGTAATCGACCCGGCGATCTGCATCTATGAATGCCCGCTGCGCGTCTTTGAAGAGTGCCAGAGCCTGGCGAAACGTCTTGACCTCGTGGGGAACCTGCCGCTTACCAGCAAACCGCAGTTACAGATCCCGGATATTTCTCCACAAACATTATGGTCTGAGATCCATACCAGTTCCCCTCCCTTAGTGATTGATGTGCGGGAACCTCGTGAGTATAAGCATTTGCACATCCCCGGTGCCCGTCTGATCTCCCTACCCGATCTGTTGAAGGATCCATCGCAGCTCGATCGGAATCATGATACTGTTCTGGTTTGTCAGGGTGGACGGCGCAGTTCCCGGGCTGCTGCCAAATTGATGGAATTAGGCTTTGAATCAGTGCGGATCTTGCGAGGAGGGATGAATGCCTGGGAAGCAGCCAATCTGATCCAGGCAATTGACGAGGATGGAGACATTTGATGGAAGCGAATTTACCCCGTAATCTGGGGATGGAGTTAGTTCGTGCCACAGAATCGGCAGCTTTGATAGCCGGGCAGTGGGTGGGTCTGGGAAATGCCCTGGAGGCTGATCGGACCGCTTCTGAAGCAATGGCAGATGTTCTAAAAACCATTCGAATTGACGGCAGGATCGTGTTTGGGGAAGAAGATAAACCGGAACATGATCTCGCTACAGCCAGTGAACAGTTCATTGGAATTGGGGAAGGTCCGTCAGTAGATCTAGTTGTTGATCCAATAGATGGTCGTAAGCAGCTTGCGAAAGGATTTCCCGGGACCATTTCGGCTGCCGCGATGGCACCACACGGCACGATTTGGCAGCCGCCACACTCAATCTACATGGAGAAAATTATCGTCGATGAAACCGTGGCTCCTTATCTGGTAGATGAGTGTATGGACGCCCCCGCAGCCTGGACACTTTCGCTGGTGGCGAGAGCAAAGGGAATGAAGGTGAAAAACCTTTCGGTCTTTGTACTAGACCGCCCCCGTCATGCAGATCTGGTCGCTGAAATCCGTGCTGCCGGGGCTCATGTCATGCTGCAACCAGACGGAGATATTCTTGGAGCTCTGATGGTTTGCACGCCACGAAGCGGAGTGGATGTCCTGATGGGAAGCGGTGGCATCCCTGAAGGATTGCTGGCAGCGTGCGCGATCAAAGCATTAGGTGGAGCCATGATCGGGAGATTGGCTCCGCAGAACCAGCAGGAGAAGGATGCTATTCAGGAAACAGGATACGATCATCGTACGATTTTTCGTTCCAATGATCTGGTTAAGAGTGAGCAGGTATTCTTCACCGCAACCGGTATCACCAATGGGCCACTGTTAAGAGGGGTGATCTATCATGGTGAAAGAGCTGAAACGAATTCCCTGATCCTGAGATGTGAAACAAGAACGCGCCGAACCATCTATGCTGAGCACCTGGTAGATAAGTGGATCGAGGTTAATTCTTGAATAATTCATACAGGTCTATTCAAGCGGAATATTTCTATCCTGTTACGCAAGTAGATTGGTCTTTTTTATCAGTGCACAAAATAACTAATCAGGGATATCGTGCGGGCCAGCTTGAGCACGCGCTGATACTCCCCGCTGACAGGTCCAATTGGCTCATGGCCTGATGCACTTCTGGTATGTTAGTTACTGTTGAATGACTGCAATAACATGGCTTTTGCACTCACCAAAAAACCCACAGGGGCAGGGGAATACGCACAAAAACATAGTTTTTATGTGTTTTGATCGGGATGGTTCAAAAATAAGTAGACACATTGGTGTCGAAAACGGATGATCGGGTCAAGGAAAAAAACTAAACCTGGGACGTTAACAAAA
>JASFRG010000209.1:0-7464 GCA_050115035.1 Anaerolineales bacterium
TTTCCAGCTACGTGGTCACCGGTCAGGACGCTGAAGAAGCTTCCGTACAATACATCATCGACGGCAAGCAGTCCATGACCGTCCTCAAGGATGTCCGCACCCTGGTCTCCGATGCCATCAGCGCTGCCGTTGCGTATCTGGAAGGCAACACACCTCCGGAAACCAACAGCTACAATAACGGCGCCATCGATGTTCCTGCGGCGCCTTCCGAGGTCGTCACTGTCGATCAGAGCAATGTCAAGGAAGCCATCATCGACTCCGGCTACTGGCCTGCCAGCGATTTCACCGGCCTTGATGAGATGGGCGCGCAGCAACCTCCTGCAATGGTGTCAGGTGCTGTTGGTGTTGTCCTCCCCACCCGCGAAGAACCACGCTGGATCCAAGACGAAACCCGCTTCAAAGACGCCTTTGCAGCTGCCGGCTACGACGTCGAGATCCTCTTCAGCGAAGGCGACTCCGCTAAGGAAAGAGCCAACGTTGAAAACCTGATCACCAAGGGTGTACAGGTCATCATCATCTGCCCGCAAGACGCTACCGCTGCAGCTGCGGCTGCCGAAGAAGCTCGTGCAGCCGGTGTGAAGGTGATCTCCTACGACCGCCTGATCCGCGAGACCGATGCAGTTGACTATTACGTCACCTTCGACAGCATCGCCGTGGGTGAAGCCCAGGCGCAATATATTGTCGATCATGCCGAGGGCAGCGACAATCCGCTCTATCTGTACGCTGGTGCAGCCTCCGATAACAACGCCTTCCTGTTCTTCGAAGGCGCCTGGAACGTGCTGCAGCCCAAGATCGCTGATGGCACCTTCTACGTTGTCAACTCCAGTGAAGCTGTCGCTCTGCAAGACAAGGCTGAACTGACCCGCGAAGAGATGGGCCAGATCATCGGCCAGGTCTCCACTGAATGGGATTTCGACACCGCCAAGACCCTGGCTGAATCCAACCTGACGGCTGCCTCCGCTGCGGACAAGGGTGATGTCTTCATCCTGGCTCCCAACGATGGCACCGCTCGCGCGATCGCTGATGCTTTCGCTGCTGATGCCGATGTTTCCAGCTACGTGGTCACCGGTCAGGACGCTGAAGAAGCTTCCGTACAATACATCATCGACGGCAAGCAGTCCATGACCGTCCTCAAGGATGTCCGCACCCTGGTCTCCGATGCCATCAGCGCTGCTGTTGCTTATCTCGAAGGCAACACGCCCCCGGAAACCAACAGCTACAATAACGGCGCCATCGATGTTCCTGCGGCACCTTCCGAGGTCGTCACTGTCGATCAGAGCAATGTCAAGGAAGCCATCATCGACTCCGGCTACTGGCCCGCCAGTGATTTCACCGGCCTTGAATAAGCGCTAGACTCTCAAAAACAAGAATAGTGATGGATAATCCATCACTATTCTTGTATAATAAAAATCATCCTATATCACCTTACTTTGAATCTGACTATTACATTTTGATTTGATTACCGCTAAAAAGGAGGATGCATCGATGGAAAAGACACAAGAAATGCGGCCAATCGTAGAATTGCGAAACATCAAAAAGCATTTTGGTGCCGTGCAGGCATTAAAAGGAGTAGACCTTGCATTACAACACAATGGAGTGCTGGGTTTGATGGGTGACAATGCTGCGGGGAAATCCACATTGATGAAGGTTCTCAGCGGAGCATATATCCCAGACGGTGGAGAGATTTTTATTGAAGGCGAGACAACGCATTTCTCGAACCCTATGGATGCACGCCGGCAAGGGATTGAAATGGTTTATCAGGATTATGCGCTGGCCAATAATCTGGACGTGGCTGCGAACGTATTTATGGGACGCGAGGTCGTCCGCTATAGACTCGGTCCAGTTGGGGTTTTGGATTATCACCAAATGGAGCAAGAAACGAAAAACCTGCTGAACCGTCTCAAAATCAAGATTCAATCCGTGCGCCAAAAAGTGGAAAGGCTGTCCGGCGGACAGCGACAGGCAATTGCCATTGCTCGCGCAACAGCTTTCAACGCAAAAGTGATCATCATGGATGAGCCTACAGCCGCACTAAGCGTAGCGGCCATCGACCAGGTAATCGAATTAATTCAAGAGCTAAAAGCTCAGGGCGCATCGATCATCATCATCAGTCATCGTCTGGAAGATATCTACCGGGTCAGTGACCGCATGATCGTACTCCGTCACGGCCGCAAAGTCTGCGACACAGCCGTAGAAGGCGACATTCACGAATTCCGCGAGCGCGTTGTAGCTTATATGATTGGCGCACGCGATGACTTTGCTGAAGTTGAAAAAGCAACCGCTTGAGGACGGGAGGTAATTACTATGTCGTTCATTAATGATGCCCGCAGGCTATTACGTGAGAACATCCGTGATTATGGCATGTTCATCGCCTTATTCGTTATTTTTCTGATATTTACAGTTACAACAGACGGATTATTTATTTCATCAAGGAACCTGGTCAACCTGGTCAACCAGACCGGATATATTGCCGTGTTAGCGGTCGGGATGACCCTGGTTATTGTCATACGCCATATTGATTTGTCCGTTGGTTTTTTGGCAGGCTTCCTTGGCGCTATAGCGGCCATCGCTATGGTTTCATGGAATTTGCCGGTTTATATCACCATACCGCTAGTATTAGGTTTTGGAATTATTGCAGGGCTTGTTACTTCCTTCATGGTAGCTCAATTGGGAATACCGTCTTTTGTGGCCACCCTGGCTGGATGGTTGGGATACAGAGGCGCATTACAACTGGCAACCCGGGCTACCGGAACCATCATCATCCCAAACGATGCTTTCAACGCGATTGGCAACGGGTTTGTTCCAGACGTATTTGAAAATATCGGAATATTACCTGATGTAAATAAATTCACTTTGTTCCTTGGATTGTTAGGCGTCATTTTATTCGTGTCAAGCGAAATGATCAGCCGCAGCAGAATGATAAAAAATGAAATTGAAGTTTTATCAAATGGGATGTTCGTCGTCAGATTATTGTTCATCTCGGCGCTCATTGGCGGCATCGCCTGGATTTTGGCCGGATATCGGGGCCTTTCATGGACTGCAGTGGTAATCTTGATTGTAGCAATGTTCTACCAATTCATTGCTACTCAAACAGTCCTGGGCAGGCATATCTACGCCGTCGGCGGGAATCCCGAGGCAGCTGAATTAAGCGGTATCAGTGTCAAGCGTATTACACACATTGTTTTTGGATCGATGGGAATGTTGGCTGCTTTATCGGGTATGCTGTATGCATCTCGTCTGCAATCCGCTACGACGACTGCGGGAAACCTGTTCGAGTTGGATGCCATCGCGGCGGCCTTTGTTGGCGGTGTATCAGCAGCGGGCGGCGTAGGCAGCGTGATTGGATCGCTCATCGGTGCATTGGTTATGACATCATTGACAAGCGGCATGAACCTGATGGGGATCGACATATCCTATCAATACATCGTTCGAGCTACCGTCCTTGCGGCTGCCGTTATATTTGATGTTGCCACTCGAAGTCGAGGAAAATAACAATCCAAAGAAAGAACTTCAATTTAGAAATACTATAACGAATCAATAAAACTTAAAAATACAGGGCTAAAAGCCCTGTATTTTTAAGTTTTGCGTGTATAATTAAATCACTATACTCTCACAGACTGGAGGAAAAAATGGCAAGTGTAACGTATGACCACGTGTTCAAGCGATTTGGTGATGTCACCGCTGTCAACGACATGAACGTTGAAATTGGTGACAAAGAGTTCCTGGTGCTTGTCGGCCCATCGGGCTGCGGAAAATCCACTGCTTTGCGCCTGTTAGCAGGCCTGGAAGATATTAGTGATGGTCAGATTCTGATTGGGGATCGGGTTGTGAACGACGTGGCTCCTAAAGACAGGAATATTGCCATGGTCTTCCAGTCCTATGCGCTCTACCCTCATCTTTCAGTTGAAGACAATATGGCGTTTGGTCTGAAGCTGCGCAAGACACCGAAGGAGGACATCAAGCGACGCGTGAATGAAGCTGCCCAAATTCTGGGCATCGAGAATTTGCTGGACCGCAAACCCCGTCAGCTCTCCGGTGGTCAACGCCAACGTGTGGCAGTCGGACGTGCCATTGTGCGTGAACCCGCGGTCTTTTTGTTCGACGAGCCGCTTTCAAACTTGGATGCCAAACTGCGTGTTGCAATGCGCGCCGAAATCAGCAAGTTGCATCAGCGTTTGGAAACGACCTTCATCTACGTGACCCATGATCAAGTCGAAGCTATGACGATGGCCACGCGCATCGCGGTGATCAACAGCGGTGTTCTTCAACAGGTCGATTCCCCACAAAATCTGTACGATTATCCCAATAATCTCTTTGTGGCTGGCTTCATCGGCTCCCCGGCAATGAATTTCTTCCCTGCAAAATTGACGAAGGATAACGGCAAGTTTATGGTTAATGCCAAGATGTTTGCGGTTGAAATACCATCAGAGAAAGCCAAAGCATACGAAGGACATGCAGGCAAGAATGTTATTTTCGGCATCCGGCCTGAAGATATTCACGATCCCCACTTCACACCGCCAAACGTTCATACTGAAAACATAGAGGCGCAAGTAGACGTGACAGAACTAATGGGCAACGAGATTTTCCTGCATATGATGAGCGGGGAAAACAGTTTTGTGGCCCGCGTCGATCCGCGCTCAAACATGAATGTTGGCGAAAAGACACAAATCGCCTTCGATATGAACAATGTCCATATCTTTGATGCCGATACCGAAGAGGCAATTCGATAAGTAATGTAGTCCCTTTTGCCCGATCACAAAATAATGCAGGGCGGTCTATGACCGCCCTGTTATCATGATACTTTCTTCTACTAGGTTTCAACATGACAACACCTGACTGGGTACAAGATTCCATTTTCTACCAGATATTCCCTGACCGTTTCGCGCGCAGCGAGCGGATGCCCAACCTGGGGTTCGAGCCCTGGAATGCCCCCCCAACCTACCACGGTTTCAAAGGTGGTGACCTATATGGCGTAACGGAGCGTTTAGATTACTTGAGCAATCTGGGCATTACCGCCATTTATTTCAATCCCGTCTTCGCTTCCGCATCCAATCACCGTTACCATACTTACGATTATCTCAATGTGGATCCCCTTCTAGGTGGAAACGGTGCCCTGCGTCTTCTAATTGATGAAGCGCATAAACGAGAAATCCGCGTGGTTTTGGATGGTGTATTCAACCACGCCAGTCGTGGTTTCTGGCAATTTCACCATGTACTGGAAAATGGGAATGGCTCACCCTACAAAGACTGGTTTTACTTCGACCCCGAGCGACTGAACGGACAACGCCGCTGGGGAGCGTATCCGCATACCGGTGAACTGGATGCCTTGAGAAACGGAGAGAGCAGCCTGAAAGCGATAGGATATAAGGCCTGGTGGGATTTACCCGCACTTCCAAAACTGAACACAGACTCTCCCGCTGTGCGCGAATTCCTGTTTAACGTTGCCGAATATTGGGCGCGTTTTGGCATCGATGGTTGGCGCTTGGACGTGCCCGCAGAAATAGACGATGATTCATTCTGGCAGGAATTTCGCCGACGGGTGAGAGCGATCAATTCCGAAGCGTACATCGTCGGAGAGATCTGGCATGAAGCCCAGCGCTGGCTCCAGGGAGATCAGTTCGATGCGGTGATGAACTATCTGCTCACAGCAGCAGTGATGAGCTTCTTCGGCAGTTCGCGCATCAACATGGATGTTGTCAATCAGGCTGGCGGGTTGCAAGGGCGTGTTCATCCCGACATGGATACTGCCTGGTTTGCCACCGAAATCGACCGGTTGACAAACATGTACAAACCTGAAATCATGCGTTCTCAACTGAACCTGCTCGACAGCCATGATATGCCGCGTTTCTTGTCCTGTGTCAGTGAAGATGCAGCCTCCCTGCAACTGGCATGGCTGTTTATGTTCACCTATCCGGGCGCACCCTGCATCTATTATGGTGACGAAGTCGGGCTCACCGGTGGTCACGACCCGGATTGTCGCAAGGGCTTTCCCTGGGACGGAACCAGTTGGAATCACGATCTATTAAACTATACGAAAAACATTATCGCGCTGAGAAAAGAGCATGAAACTCTGCGCCGCGGCTCCTACCACCAACTATATGCTGAAGATAAAACGTTTGCCTTTGCCCGTAAACTGGAAGAGCGCGTATTTATAGTAGTGTTAAATGCTTCTGAAAAACTCAATAAAGCAATAATTGCCCTTGATTCGCTTGAGACCCATAGTGGAAATCCTTCTACCATCTTTGGGCCAAACACGCATCCGTTAATTGAAACCAACGAACTTAAGCTGGAAATCCCACCGCGCACCGGCACTGTTATTCGGCTATAGCTTTTCTACGACCTAAACCATACAACGCTTATCCCCATACCACTTGTACCAATCCGGGCAAAATTTGTCCGGATTTTCCATGCAAAGCAAAGTCAACTTTATGGGTTAAAGGTGTCGGCTCAGCATTGATCTCAACCACTACTGCGCCTCGATTCCTGGCAGCATACGCCAACGAAGCAGCCGGCTGCACCAACCCCGACGTGCCAATCGAGAAGAACACATGACAGGTCCGCGCCGCCTCTACCGCAGCTTCTAATGCTGCGCGCGGCAATGTCTCGCCAAACCAGACCACATCCGGGCGCAGCAAGCCATTACAAGAATCGCAACGAGGAATATCGCCATTAGCTTCAGTCCACTCTTCAGCCTGCTGTCCGCACGATGAGCATCTCACGTGATGAATATTTCCATGCAGTTCGATGAGTTTCGGGCTGCCAGCCATCCGGTGCAGACCATCCACATTTTGTGTGATCAGGCTGAAATCCGGGATATGATGCGCCATATCCACCAGTGCGTAGTGCCCGGGGTTGGGACGTACGCCTTTCATCGCTTCACGTCGCCAGGCATACCAGTCCCAAACCAGTTTCGGATCGCGCTCATAGGCCTCGGGGGAAGCCAGTTCGGTAGGCTTATACTGCGCCCACAATCCGGTCTGGGCATCTCGAAACGTGCGTAAGCCGGACTCCTGTGAAACGCCCGCACCAGTCAAAGCGGCAACGCGCTCCGCTTTTCTCAGAAAACGGATCAATTCATCCGGAATCATGATTTCCAAAATTCGTATCTATTCAGGCTTAAATATGGTTAGAAATTTCTTCAAACCACCATATATGGCGGTTAATTTCCCTGGCTGTCTAAACAGTATATTCGGGTATATTTTCGGGTAGAGGCACAATGAACAGCCACTGCGTTGGAAGAAGGGTCATGTACTTTTCAGCCAGGTCGTGCATGGTTTTTGCTGGATTACGGTGCAGACGATAGAGGAATTTGCGGGGAGCCTCTGCCTGAGCTTGTCGGTTACGTTGTTCTCGGTAATCTTCAACAGATACATTACGAATTTGTTCCAAGAGTTGTGCTTCACTTTCAGCCAGAAAAAGGATCTGATAATGTCCAAAGTCTCGTAGGGGCTGGGTAGACTTCCG
>JASFRG010000210.1:0-7449 GCA_050115035.1 Anaerolineales bacterium
ATAGCGCGCCATGCCGTGACTGTTCTGCAAAATGTCGGCCATGAAACCTGTCGCCAGGTCTTCGGCGCGGCCCCAGCCCAACTGCTCGGAGAGTTTCTTGCCAGTAGCCGGATCCATGACCGGATCCATGACCGGATCAAAGACGATCACCAGCACTTTGCTGATCGTGACCTCTGCCGGGTCGTTCGGATCGTCGACCGGCTCCGGTTCACTCGGGACTTCGGGCTGCGGAGGCGTGGTCGGCTTTTTCCTGCCGAACAGGGAGACGATGAAATCCCAGACTACCTGAAAAAAACTTTTATTGGAATTTGACATGGCTACCCTACGGCATATCCATCGCGAAGTAGACCTGGTTATCCACCGCCAGGAACAGCACGCGGTTGGGATTGATCGTCATCGCACCTGCAGGGCCAGATTGAACCGCTGTTCCAGGCATAGGATAGATCTGGTTTTGTAACTCCAGCGTGCGCGGGCTGAGTCGCATAATGCTGCGGTTATCGGCGTCCAGCAGCACCAGAGTTGAGTCGGGGGGTGGGGTCAGCATCATTTGGGTGATGTGCGCGTTCCCGAACAAGTCGATATCCTGGTAAGCTGGAATATTATTGACCAGCACGGCCGGGTCTTCGCAGCGGGTGGGCACGGTATCCAGGCGGCTGTATGAGCAGGTGGAGAGGTGCCCGTCTGCGTGCAGCAGATAAAGGTCGTCGCCAATGACCGTCAGATCAATTGAATCTTCAATATCGGGAATTTGCCCGCCGAAGAAGAAGTACGGTCTCTCGATAAAGGAAGCATCCTGACCTGTATAAACCCAGATGGCGCGTGAGGGTGCATCCAGCACGTACAGGTTGCCACCGTCATAGGTAAAGCCGGTCACGCGGCCCCAGTTGGTATCTGGCGGAGCCAAAGGGATGGCCTGCCCCACCCCTCCCGGCGAACAGTACAGCAGCATACCGCCTGCATCAATGCCAAGAACAGCCGCATTCAATGAGTTCAGGCGCGGCAGGATGATGATATCTACGATTGGTCCGACATGATAGTCGCCATAATCACCACTCTCGCACCGAAAAGCACTGTCCATTTCAAAGGTGCGTCCAACCTGGCTGGCGTGCAGCACACGTCCGCGCTCGGCATCCAGCATGTACAGGTCGGTCTCATTGGCCGCCAGGCGGCTGATCTGCGCGTTGACTCCGGTTGCGAAAGCCGGGTAGAAGTTCAAACGTTGGATCCCCAGCAATTGATCCAGGTTGGATTGCGCTTCTTCACGCAGAGATTCCGATTCGGGCGTGGTACGGTAGACTTCGGCCTTATCTAAGTAGAACAACACTGCCTGCCAGCCATCGCGCTGGCGGGCCGGGGCGGTGGCACCGACAGCCTGCGTGCGCGCGCCTTCAGCCTGCAGGAACAAATTGTCATACTGATAACTGCGCCCGAACCGCAGATATACAGTCACACCCGCTACCACAACCAGGAGAGGAATAACAATAGCGATGAAGATCATGACCAGGGATGATGAGGTGGTATTGCCTCCACTTCCCGGTAGAAGAGAGGGCAAGAACCTGGCCAGGTTCCGCGTAACGGTATCCCCCATGCGCCGGGAGGCGCGTATGCCTCCCACCAGTCCGCGTGCCACCTGACGAGTCGCCTCGGATGGCTGACGCGGCTCTTCAGGTTCGTCCATGATAGGGTCTTCCATTTCGCGCAGTGGAGGGGCTTCTACTGGTTCTCCCGATTCAGCGCGCGGGATCGAGGCCGGAAATTCCGGTAGAACCTGTTCGAGTTCGGGCAATCCACCGTCCTCCGATTGCAGCGGGATGCCGTATGCCGAAGGCGTGTATTCAGGTTCTTCGTTTTCTTCCGGGTAGGACTTCGGGTCAGGTTCTGTCCCAAGAGTCTCGGCCTGGGGCGGAAAGTCCGGTTCGCCTGACGGTGGCAGGCTTTGGGTTTCGGAGGAAGGCGCGGACGGAGCCACTTTGGGCATCGATCCTGGCGATGCTGCGGGGCGCATCACAATCAGTTCCCCCGTGCCTTCCCTGGCGCGGATAATCACAGCGTTGACGTCATCATGCGAGAGGCTGAGCAGTTTCCTGCGAGTGGCTTCGATAGAGTCGCGTCCCACTTGTCCGAGCGCTGCTTCCAAGTTTTGAGGCAACTTGCCTGAGAAGACCAATCGGTCACCGGGCTGTAATTCGGTTTGCGTGAAATAGGAGGGGGAAGCCTGACTCAGTCCCAACCCTTTACCGGATAGCGCAGGATCATGGGTGTGGATAATGTCTTCACCATTCAATGTGAAAATGTGGTTTGGGCCAGATTGTAGCAGCGTGCATTGCCCGCCTCGCAAAACAGCCAACACCAATAATCCAACGGTATATTGGCCGCGGCCAGTGGATTCCAGATTGCGAGTTAGCAACAACTGGTTGAGCGTTGCCGCCGCCGCCCGCATGGCGGTAGTCAACGCGCCGGGGGTCCGAAAGAACATGCTGGCCGCCTGACTGGTCAGTTGCAGGTATTCGGCGGTGGATAGAGTAGCATTGCCTGTCAGTACCAGATAAACGACCAGGCGGTCCTGCTCGCGTCCACGCGCTGTTTTACGCGGTGGC
This sequence comes from Anaerolineales bacterium, assembly GCA_050115035.1. Classification (GTDB taxonomy): domain Bacteria; phylum Chloroflexota; class Anaerolineae; order Anaerolineales; family Villigracilaceae; genus JAABUE01. The sequence goes on from JASFRG010000210.1 coordinate 2,598, forward strand.
GTAGTTGCCAGCAGTCCGGGCAAAGTTGGTAATTCCTGATGGTTCAGGCGATAAAGTGGAAGGAGAGTGAGATCAAAAGTAGTCACGGCGTAAGAATAGTAGGTTGGTTGCCATCATTATACTGGTAAAATCTGAACGAAAAATCACAGTTGAACTTGCATCTTGAACACAGACAATACGGATTCTAACGGAAACCTTCCGTGAGTTTATGGAAATATCCGTTCATTCCGAAAAATCCGTGTCCAAAAATTGGAACCCATGGAATTCACCCGACACAAAAACTTCTCCGAAATCGACCCAACCGAATGGAACGCGTTACTCTCCGAGAGCATCAGCGACGTTCCCTTTTTACGGCACGAATACCTCAATGCCTGGTGGTCAACCTTCGGCGGCGGCGAATGGCCGCAGGCTGAACTCGTGTTGATCTCTGCACGTGAAGATGACCAATTGATCGGCATCGCCCCGCTTTTCTTGACCGAACAAAGTTCCCGAAGTGAAGCGGAGCGGGACGATGGGAAGCAGGCTATGATGTTATTGGGCAGCATTGAAATTTCAGACTATCTGGACCTGATCGTGCGTGCGGATGACTTGTCCCGGTTTCTCTCTGGCCTATTGGACTTCATCGCTTCCAACTCAGCCTTAACCTGGTCCAGCCTCGACTGGTATAACCTGCCCGAGGACTCGCCTACTTTGGCCGCGCTGGAGGCTGAATCCGCCAAACGCAGCTGGAACTTTTCATCTGAGCCCTTCCGCCCGGCGCTGTCAGTGCCGCTGCCCGGTGACTTTGAAGAATATTTGATGAACATCGACAAGAAACAGCGTCACGAGATCCGCCGCAAGATTCGCCGCGCGGAAGGCGATTTCAGGGAAGTGCGCTGGTATATCGTTGAAGATGAATCCAGCCTGGATTCTGATATCGACGACCTCCTAGCGCTGATGGCCAACGATCACCACAAGGAGGATTTCCTAACTGAAGTGATGCGCAGTCAAATGCGGGCTTCTGTCCACGCAGCTTTTCAAGCGGGCTGGCTGCAATTGGCTTTTCTGGAAGTAGATGGACAAAAAGCCGCCGGCTATCTGAATTTTGATTATGGAAACCATATCTGGGTCTACAACTCCGGGCTGGATTTCGACTACGGCGATCTATCCCCCGGCTGGGTATTGTTAGGCTACTTATTGCAATGGGCCAACGAAAATGGACGTGCCGAGTTCGATTTTATGCGCGGGGACGAGGATTATAAATATAAATTTGGGGGCGTAAAAAGAGATGTGATGAGGGTTCAAGTGCTGAGGTGAACAAAAACTCCGGGATTTGATTCCGGAGTTTTTTATAAGGATAAGCCATACCCTGACATTCTGGCTCATCGACTTGATCACCTGTTAAAGCGAAAACAATTCTTTTCATAACGCAGGTAGCAGAAGAGCATGGACACACTCGCCAGCGTAAAGAAAGTCTGCAGGAGCCACGCCGGTCCGAGCGGTAGGCTGATCACATACAGCCAATAGATCAGGTTTCCCAGTGTGCCTAAGGTGAGATGTCCCAGGCTGTACGAACTCAGATCTTTTGTTTTGAAGGCCTTGAATAGCATGGGAAGATTGCTGCCGATGAAGATCGTGCTGGATGCAAAACCAGCCAATATTGGTAGGGAATGACTGTGCATGAACTGAAACTCCTCTTTTTGAATTTGGTAATGAACACTTTCAATGAGGAAATATAGAATATCTCAAATGACGCCCAACATTTCTATCATACGGAACGTGGGCGTCATTTATATACTCCCTTTGTTAGAACACCAGATACCGTGAAACTGCCATGATCCACAAGGACAGAGTCAATGTTCCAGCGCAGATCTTCAAGTAGGCGGCCTGTTGTTTTTCCAGGATCTGCAATTGTGATGTATTTTCATCGGAAGGTGCACTTTCGAGCTGCTCCCTAAGTTCTGACATGGCTTTCAATTTTCGATCGGTAAGAATGCCGAAAATAAAGGCGATCAGGGCAAGTATGGCGCCAACACCAAATCCAATGCCTGTACTGGATTTCATCCACAGGGAAGTGAGACCCTGTGAATCGTGCCAGTACAACAGCAGACCAGCAATGCCCGCCATAGTTCCGGCCCCCGCTGAGTTCGTACCGAACTTTTTATGTTTTACCAGGTAATCAACGAATTTCTGTCCGGTTTCTCCAGCACCTTGCAAAGCAGGTGTGATGGTTGCAGCCAATACCAGGGTACTGCCTACCCAGAACACGCCAGCACCAATATGAAGGAAGCGCAGGAACATTACATAATAGTCCATTTTTTCTCCTTTGGATTATCCGAGTTGAATTTTGTAAAATCAAGCTTCTTCAGGCTGGACGAACCTGAATATCTAACTGACGTTCGTAGACATGTTTGCGCGGCCCACCACGAAGAAGGCGATGGCAAATAACAAGTTGATAACAACGACTGTCCAAATCGCTCCTACCATCACACCGGGGGAAAACGCAGCAAGTACCAAGAATATCGTATTCAGGCCAAACCCTACTGAACTTCCGATGAAGATCGCATCCCGGCCCTTAGACGCCTCCGCGTTGCGGGCCAACCAGTACACAACTGCCAGGCCGATAAGGAGGCTGGTCGTACTCCGGAGTAAATTAATAGAAAGGGAAGAAGTATTAGCGTCAAGGTAGTAATTTTGAGTTGGGATCAGCAATTGTCCAATCCCGCCGAGACCTCCGTAGATGGCCGCGAGTGTGAGTAATAGTTTAGGTTTCATAAGATTTTCTCCTGTGTAATTTTTTCTAACTTGCCTCGAGCAGCTTCTTAAGCGCGGCTCCATCGGCATCCATCTGCTTCTCCATCTGTTTGCTAACCAACCCTTCAGCCATCTTGAAAAAGCCGCCAATCTCAACTTGGCCGATAAAGGTCAACAGTGTTCCACCATCCTGTTTTTGGAATTTATGAGTGTTCTCAAAAGGAATCGGTCCACTGACTGCTTTGACGGTCGACTGGCGCGGAGGCTCGTAGCTCGTCATCTGGATTTCAGTCTCATTTTTGCGGCCAAGGAATTTGGTCTCGTAACGCCAGGTTGAGCCTACACCAATTGGCCCATCTGAAACCTGTTCGACAGATTCGATACTGCTTTGCCATTGGGGATCATTGGAAAGGTCGGTTACAAAGTCGAAGACTTCCTGCTGAGGTCGGTTGATAAGGACGCTCTTTTCGAATTTAATCATAAGATTTTCTCCTTTTTAGTAAAAAATAACTTGCTAATGATTAGTTATATTGGAGTGAAGGGACGACGCCTAACTGCTGCATCATTCCCAGGTTGTCATTGACCAGCCAGCCCTCAGCAATCTTTCCGTTGTCCAAACGGAAGATGGTGATGCTGGGTATACTGACTGACTTGCCGGTGGCGGGAATGCCTTGCATATCGCCCTTGTGTGTACCGTTGAAAGTAGTCCGGGCAACAACCCGATCTTCTTCAGCGATCACATCTTCGATGAACTGATGTCCATCAGGGAAGGCGGCTGCGAACGTGGTGAGCCACTGCTTCACTACATCCAGTCCAGGCGCAAGGCCGCTGCCGTGAAACTCGAGGTTATCGGTCAGAAATTCCTCGGCCAGATCGTGCCGCTGCTCGTTTAGAACTTGCTCGATGTAACGGCGGACAATGGCTTTATGGGTTGCGATTGACAATAAAACTCTCCTTTCTCCCATAATGGGATAAAATAGGTTTGATAGCTCTACTTTAACGCAGCCCCGTAACAGAAACGTAACCAAATTCAGTAAACTTGAAATAGCTGGGAAAAGCCCACCCCCTTTTTGGGTATTCTTCACCACCTGTAATTTACTGAAATTACAAATCGAAGGAGGAAAGCCTTACATGCAATCCCTGGTGATTCGCTTATTGGGCATTCCAGAGATCCGTCTCGGCGATCAACCCCTGTCATTTCGCACCCGCAAGGCCTTGGCGCTGTTGGTCTATCTGGTCGCAGAACTGGGACCGCACAGCCGTGAGTCGTTGATGGCCTTATTGTGGCCGGAAAGCTCACAAAGTAATGCAGCGGCCACATTGCGGACAACGCTTTCTCGCCTGCGCAAGGCGCTGGGATCGGTCGGCGACGTTCTTATCACCGAGGGGGGCAATATTGGCTTTGACTTGAATTATTCTGTTGATCTGGACCTGGATTGGTTGAGGGCGGCTGCCCAGGAAGATACTCCCCCTGATGAATTGCGCTCCATCCTGACCCTGGACCGGGGCGAGTTTCTAGAAGGTTTTTCTCTGCCCGATGCGCCTGCATTTGAAGACTGGGTCTCCATTCAGCGTGGAGCCTGCCAGCGTCAACTGGAAGTGGTCTATGACCTACTGTCACAGCATCTGTTATCCATACATGACAGCGCCGCGGCGGTGGAAACATCTGCACGCTGGGTGACACGAGCCACGCTCAGTGAACAAGCCTATAGGCGTCTCATGGCTGCCCAGGCCTTAAATGGTCAGCGCCCGGCCGCTTTAGTCACGTATCACCAATTGCAAGACACCCTAAAAAAGGAATTGGGACTACAACCAGGTCGTGAAACAGTTTTATTAGCCAACAATATAGATCAGGGTCGTGTCGATGCAGAGCGCTTTGACTCATCATCCACTGTGGGACGCCTATCCTCCACAGACCGGCAGAGGCATTTGACCCTCCCGTTGGTCGGACGTTCCGAGGAACATAATCGTCTGGTTGAGTCTTTCCACCAGATTGGAGGGGAAAAGGCCCAAGCGGTGATCCTGATTGGAGCCGCTGGAGTGGGGAAGACGCGCCTCGTCAGCGCCTTTAAAGAGTGGGCTTTGCTCGACTCGCCAGAGACTGAAGTCTGGCAAGGAA
>JASFRG010000211.1:0-7428 GCA_050115035.1 Anaerolineales bacterium
CCATAGTCAGGAAAAAGGCGGCAAACTGATTGCTAAACATGGCCGAAATGCTGACACCAATGGATAGAAAAGCCGCGGCTACCAGGATGATTCCAAGATAACTGGAGAGCATTAATTGCTGGTCGATTCCGGGGGTAACCATCGTATTCAGCGCAAAGGGAAAGATGATGGTTATTGCGATGATGGTCAATACAAACAGGAACGAACCGAACCATTTCCCAACTACTAGTTCCCAGTCTCGGACGGGGGCGGTCAGCATTAATTCCAGGGTGCCCATACGCTGTTCGTCGGCTAGCAGGCGCATCGTCAGGGCAGGTGCGGAAAAGACCAGCATGAAAGCCATCGGTCCGGTGACGATAGAGATGTCCGGTGCCTGATTCAAGCCAAAGGGATTGCTCGTTAGATTAATGATATTGAGCGCAAAGATGACTCCAACCACGCTCAAAATGATCAGCATAACAATGTAAGCAAGAGGACTGCTGAAGTAAATTTTGTATTCTCTTTTTGCGATAGTCCAGATATTTCGCATAAGTTCCTCACGCTGCCATATCTGTGGTTTCTTCACGGGTTAGTTGCAGGAAGATGTCTTCCAGGCTCATGCCGATAGGACGCAACTCCAACAGATCGAAACCAGCCTTTACGGTTGCTCGTGCGACATTGGCACGCACATCCTGCCCGGGCGCAAACTGGAACTCTAAAACGCCTTCCTCTGTTGCCTGTACAATGGTGACACCGTCAACTTTTTCGATCTTCTCGATCAAATCATCGGCTTCGCCGCGGACGCGCAGCATACAACGCTCGGAGCCGATCAGACTGGCTTGCAGGTTGGCCGGGGTATCTTCTGCGACAATGTGACCTTTATTGATGATAAGTACCCGGTCGCAAAGCTGCTGTGCCTCGGAAAGGATATGGGTAGAGAGAAGGACAGTCCGTTCCTTGCCAATCTCGCGGACCACCTTACGGACATCTACTACCTGGCCGGGATCCAGGCCGATGGTCGGTTCGTCCAGGATTAGGACCTCGGGCCTGTGCAGCAGAGCCTGAGCCAATCCCACCCTTTGACGCATGCCCTTCGAGAGTTTGCCGATGTATCCATCAGCGCGGTCTTCCATGCCGACCATTTCAAGAGTTTCATCGACTCGTTCCTCTCCATCGGGAAGATGACGCAGATCCGCCATGAACTTCAGGTAGTCAAAGACCGTCATGTCATTGTAAAGAGGGACGGTTTCAGGCAGGTAACCGACCCGGCGACGAACATCAATTGATTCTGCAACCACGTCGTAACCGGCCACAGTTGCTTCCCCGTCAGTGGGGGGCATATAACCGGTCAAAATGCGCATGGTTGTGGTTTTGCCTGCACCGTTTGGGCCTAAAAAGCCCAGGATTTCTCCCTGCTCGGCTTCGAATGTCAAGCTGTCAATGGCGCGGCGCATCCCATAATCTTTGGTAAGTCCGCTTACACGAATCATCAAGTTCTCCTTGATATGATGTACTGACGAAACAAAAGGCACAGCAGCCGGGCGGCGGCAGTGCCAGTCGTTCGTACCTTGAATACTATACAAGATTTCGAGGGGCAAAGTCAAGCGGGTTTTAAATTTCTAATAAAATACTAATATTTATTGTTTTTCGCACATTTTTATTGTACACTTTGGTTGTTTGATAGCTAATCTTGAATGGCTGTTATTGGTTGTTCTTTACAGTATTTGTGATGCGCTAGTTACCTAAAGGAGAAATCATGACGGAGTTACTCTACCAGACCGATAGTTATCTGAAAGAATTCGATGCAACTATCACAGCTGTGGACAATGAATCTCGTACGGTTGTGCTCGACCAGACAGCTTTTTATCCCGGTGGCGGGGGACAGCCAAACGATATCGGGCAACTTACCTCGACGAATGGGACTGTTTATCCTGTTTCAAAGGTTAAGAAGCAGGGCGGAGATGTTTTACACTTTTTGGGCGACGGGGAATCCTTGCCGCAGGTCGGCGAAAAGATACATGGAAAAATTGACTGGGACCGGCGCTACCTGCTCATGCGTACGCACACCGCATTGCACGTGCTGTGTGGAACAGTTTTCCGTGATTACGGGGCTCTGGTGACAGGTGGGAATATGGAACCTGGCAAAGGCCGCATGGACTTCGAGTTCGAGCGTTTGCAGGGAGAATTGGTGGGTGAGATCGAGGCGGCGGTCAATAAAGAAGCGCAGGCGGGCTATGATGTCCGTGTAAAGATTTTGCCGCGCGAGGAGGCTTTCCAAATCCCCGATTTGATCCGCACCAAGATCAATCTGCTGCCGGAAGGGATTACCGAAGTCCGCACCGTGGAAATCGTTGGGCTGGATTTACAGGCCGATGGCGGCACACATGTTAAAAATACATCTGAGATTGGAACAATAAAAGTTGTGGATTACAAAAGTAAAGGTGCGATCAACAAGCGGCTGTATATTGAAGTAATGTGAGGAAAGTAAGGATGAATAAGAAATTACCGGTACTGTATGCAATGCTCTTAATTTTAGTTGCGACTCTGGCTTGTAACTTCGTCACTGGTGGTATAAAGGAACTGAGCATTGAGAATTTGCGCATGGCCTTCGATCAGGATGGAAAAACTCCGACCACTGTTTATGAGCCCTTTGATGTATTTTATGTTGTAGGTGATTTGAACAATGCGCCTGCCGGGACTGTAGTCGAAGCCAAATGGTTTGCCGCGCAAATCGAAGAGTATGAACCGGGTGAGTTGATTTACGAGCAGGAAATCAGTGACTTTACAGATGAAAGTTTCAGCGGAACGATTTATTTCCAATTGTCGAATGAAAATGGCTGGCCGTCTGGCGATTATCAGGTGGAAGTATATTTGAACGGCAATTATGTTCAGACCGTTTCTTTCAGCGTTCAATAGTTATGCCACGGTCAGAAAGATGAACAATGGAATATCGTAACCTTGGAAAGACGGGACTCAAAGTTTCCGCCCTTTGTATGGGGACCATGCAGTTTGGCTGGTCGGTGGGTGAAGCCGAAACCCAGCGCATCCTTTCTCAGAGTTTTGAAACTGGGATCAATTTCATCGACAGCGCTGACATCTACTCCAAGTGGGTGGAGGATAATCCGGGAGGGGTTGCGGAGGAGTATATCGGTCGATGGCGAAAGCAGGCTAAAATCCCGCGTGACCGGCTGGTGATTGCAACTAAGGTGCGCGGAAAGATGGGCAAGGCTCCCAATGACGAGGGCCTGTCACGAGTCCATATCATGCGGGCGGTTGAAGCTTCGCTGCGCAGGTTGGACACGGATTATATTGACTTATACCAGACTCACTGGCCCGATAAAGATACCCCGATTGAAGAAACCCTGCTTGCATTGGATGATCTGGTCCGACAGGGAAAGGTTCGTTACATCGGTGCGTCGAATTACAAAGCCTGGGAGCTGATGCAGGCGCTGTGGGCCTCGGATGTGAACGGTCTTGTACATTACGATTCTCTGCAACCGCACTACAACCTGATCAGACGCGAAGAGTTCGAACGCGAGTTGAAAGCTGTTTGCGAAACATACGGAATTGGTGTGATCCCATACAGCCCGCTGGAGGGTGGATTCCTGACCGGGAAATATCGCCGTGACACACCACTGCCTGACAGCCGCCGCGCCGAAGGACGGCAAAAATATATGACCGAGCGTAACTTTGCAATTCTTGATTTGTTGGATGAAATTGCTGCTTCACATCAGGCGACGGTTACACAGGTGTCATTAGCCTGGCTGTTGGCAGACTCGCTTATTTCCAGTCCCATTATTGGCGTGACCTCCTTTGAACAGCTGGATGAAAACCTGGGCGCGTTGGATGTGAAATTGACGGAGGGAGAAAAACAAAGAATTGATGATTTAACAACCTGGGAGGACTAAGCGCTTTCTTCTAAGCTTACTTGATGTCTTCGCGAAGCATTCTCTTGATTGTATCCGCCAGGTCATCGATGTCGTATGGCTTGATGAGGTAGTTATCTGCGCCAGCGCCGTAGGCAACAATTTTGCTGTCGGTGTCATCCAGAGCCGTAACAATCAATATGGGGGTGAATATAAATTGCGCATCTTCACGCAGTGTTCTGCACACCTTGAACCCATCTGGCTCTGGCATCATCAAATCGAGAACAATTAAATCGGGATTTTCCAGTTTGGCCACTTTTATTGCCTGCGAGCTATCGTTGACTGATGTAGCTTCATATCCCCTCTCTGCAAGGAGTAACTCTAATAGCTTTGTGGTCTGTATATCATCGTCAACGATCAGGATTTTTGCCATAGAAAGTTTAACGTTACTTTGAATATGTTGAATTAACCTTCCGATGTTTACAAAATTTCAATGTAAGAAATAAGGTCTATCCTATCAGGGATTTTATCCTGTTCATAAGATCTTCGACACGGAATGGTTTTGTTAAAAAGTCGTCTGCCCCGGCTTCATAAGCCGCTTCCTTGCTTTCGTTATCCCCCATTGCGGTAAAGATTACGATAGGGATTTGTGCGAAATTTGGGTCTGCGCGAAGTGTTTTGCAAACTTCAAACCCATTTGGTTCGGGCATCATGAGATCGAGAATTATCAAATCTGGACTTGTGGTTTTTGTTGTTTCAACTGCTATCGAACTATCATTCACGACAACGGCGTCAAACCCTTTGGCTGTAAGGAGTGTCTTAAATAAAGTAGTGGCATGGATATCGTCGTCTACAACCAGGATCTTCGCCATTGTCAGCTCTCAATCATTGACTCTGTGATGATTATACTAGTGCCCGTCCGAGTTTTTATTATTTGGTGAAGAATCTTTTACTCATACGCAACTTCACTTATCATAAGCCTGTTGTCCGGGTACTAGCTCTGTACCAGTATAACTTGCATATGATTATATTTGGAATTGCGAAATTTGTCATTAATGAGTGAGTAACTCATCCACGGCTGTTGCCAGTTCGCTGAGATTTCCTACTTTCAAAACATCATTACAAAGCGGTGCGTACCCGGCCATGTCACTGTCGCCATGCCACATGGACGGGGGTTCAGGATTCAGCCAAATAGTCCGCGCGGCGCGGCGTGCCATGGTTGAGAAGATATCCAGCCGTGGATCGTTGTAATTGTTGCGACCGTCGCCCACGATAATGAGCGTCGTTTGCCCATTCAATGTATCCATATAGTCTCTGTCGAAATTATTGAGTGACCAGCCCAGATCGGTACTGTAGTAACCGGGCGGCATGCGCATCAATACACCCGCGATAGCCTCATCCGCATCTCCGACGGAAAAATCGACGGAAATGTACTCCAGATGGTCAATAAATGCGAAAGCATGTGTCTTGCGAACCTGTCCTTGCAGAGCAAACAAAAAACTTAGCATCAGTTCAGAACAAAAACGCATGGACGTGCTGATATCGCAGATTACCACCAGCCTGGGTTTGCGCGTACGGTCGCGGTGGCGCAACTCTATTGGCACGCCGTGATATTTCAGGTTAGCACGGATGGTGGCTTTTGGGTCGAGTTGTCCGCTTTTAGCGCGTTTTTGACGCAGGGCGATACGCGTTCGCAGCGCTGCGGCCAATCGTTTGACTTCGCGTTGAAGAACTTTTTTATCAGCATCTGAGAGCGCGTGAAACGGGCGGTTCATCAGTCCATCTATACCTTCTGAAGGCGGTTTTTCGCTCAAATTCTCTGCGATACGCTGCCCGGCGAATTGACTGATCTGTTCTTCCATGCCCTGTAAATTTTGCTGAATGCGTTCGCGGATTTGCTGGATGCGCTCGCCGTTCATCCCCATTTGCTGCAATTGTCCCATCAGCTCTTGCATGGCCTGGCGCACTTCAGGGAAAGCTAGCGCGCGCTTCATGCGTTGCTCCATCCAACTTTGATGACGCAAGTCGTCAGTTTGATTCAGTCCGACCATTTTTGCCAGCGCTTCTAACTCCGACTTTTTAAGTGGTTCACCGCTCATCAACCTTTCCACTCGCTGACGGAGATTCCCGGTCAGTTGTCGCAAGGCATCTGCCAGCATTTGCGCTTCTTCGGGTGTCATATCATCGGATGGATTTCCGCCCATCATCGGCGGCTGACCTGAGCCAAAAAAGAGCGGAAAAAGTTTATCGAATACGGGGATATCTCGAATATCTTTGATGAGCGTCGCGCGTAAGGATAAACGGAAATGTTCGCGGTCCTGGATCCCCATCAGATCGACCGCGGAAAAGGCTTCAGCCGATTCAGCCAGGGAAACACGCACCCCGCTAGCTCGTAAAGCTGAGATCAACTGTAAGATGCGGGATTCCATAAATTATCCTTAATTTCCAGAAAAACTCCTGTAATCATCTGGTCGCTGTCTGGGCGGGGGTGGTGACATCAGTTGCCGTTTGGCTTTTTGCAGGTCTGCCTCGTGTTTGAGAAGTACGGACATAGTTTCATCCATAACCTCTTTGTCAATATTCTTGGCGTTGAGAGCCACCAATGCATTGGCCCAGTCCAGCGTTTCGCTGATGGAGGGGGCCTTGCGCATCTCGGTTTTTCGCAAATGCTGGACGAATTCCACAGCCTGGCGCGCAAGCTTTGGATTCAGGTCAGGCACCTTCAAACGCACAACGGCCAGTTCCGCTTCGACAGTCGGATAGTCGATGAATAGATACAGGCAGCGCCGTTTGAGTGCCTCCGATAATTCGCGTGTGTTGTTGGAGGTTAACACAACGATGGGTTTGTGCTTTGCGGACAATGTTCCCAATTCTGGGATAGAGACTTGAAAGTCACTGAGCACTTCCAGAAGGAAAGCTTCGAACTCCGCATCCGCACGGTCGATCTCGTCGATCAGTAGGACCGTAGGCTTTTCACTCAAAATAGCGCGCAATAGTGGTCGTTGTAGCAGGAACCGGTTTGAGAAAAAAACATCCTCTTCACTGGCCAGGCGGTCCGCAGCCTCAGCCAGGGAGGCTGCTGTACCTAGCGTGTCATTGAGCTTATCGCGTAACAGCTGGGTGTATAGCAGTTGCTTGGAATATTCCCACTCATATAACGCCTTGGATTCGTCCAAACCTTCATAGCATTGAAGACGGATCAATTCTCGTCCGGTAGCTCCGGCGAGAGCCTTCGCCAGTTCGGTTTTGCCCACCCCGGCGGGACCCTCCGTCAACAGTGGCTTTCCCAATTTTTGAGCAAGATAGACGATAGTTCCAATTTCATCTGAAGGGATATATTTTTGCTCGGAAAGCGCTGTTTTCACATTATCTGTAGATGTAAAAGGATTGTTCATACGACTCCTGTATTGGAGTTAGTATACCCTTTTTGGGGAGAAAAGATGTTAACTATGAATTAGAATCCCTTATCTTAATCAGTTACCTGTACAATTGGGGGATACGCATGAACGCTGGTTTGATACATTTATTTGAATGGCACAGTTGCTGATTATGAAATCAGAGTAAAATACATTGAATTTATGGT
>JASFRG010000212.1:0-7369 GCA_050115035.1 Anaerolineales bacterium
AATCTCAGGGGTAGTTATATATGGCAGAATTAGCTTACTCTACCTTGATTTCTACATCAGCACTCATACCCCATAATAAATCTGCGGGTTGTTCATTTAATAATTGCACAGTGACCTTGAAGATCACATCCCCACCAAGTGTGCCAGCGATAGGCGATATTGCAGTTACTCTACCTGGAAATTCTTTATCCAGAGCGTCAATATAGACATTTGCAGACTGACCAATTTCGACGGTCGAAACATCGAGTTCGCTCAGGTCGGTGGTTTCGATCCGTGTGTTTTGCAGATCGGCGATCACAATCACCACTTGAGCAGGTTGAACATATTCGCCCGGCGAGATATAAACCTCGACTACTGTCCCATCAAAGGGGGCTACGAGCGTACCCTGGGCCAGAGTCGCTTTCGCGGCTTCCAGGGCAGCGCGCATTTGTTCAACTTTGGAATTGGCTTTTAGAATCTTCTCTGCGGGAGGGCTGACATATTCAAAGTTGAAAGTGCTGGAATTGAATTTTCTCCTGCGTCGACTCTGGGTTTGAACATCCAGTTCTGCTGAGGTAAGAGCTGCTTCTGCTGCGATGATATCGAATTCCAGATCAGTTGTATCAAGTGTAGCGAGAGTCTGCCCCGCTTGAACGAGATCTCCTTCTTTTATAGTTACGGTATCAACCATCCCCGAAATAACAAAGCTAAGGCGTGCTTCCCGTGTCGGGACGACCACTGCCGAAGCCAGTACCTGGTTGAGCCCAGTATTATCGGTTGTGTCAAGAGATATGGTCGGTACAGGAGCTGGAGTAGTCACAGCGCCACAGCTTGCAGTCACAAATGCAAGCACAAAGACCAAGATTATTATCCAGTGGTATCGCTTCATGCTATTGCTCCGTTTGGATTTCAACTTCAGCGCTCATGCCCCAGAGTAAATCCGTTGGTTGCTCATTTAAGCTTATGGTGACTTTATAGACCACATCCCCACCAACGGTATCGGAAATGGGTGCGATGGCGCTCACTTGACCGGGAAACTCTTTGTCCAGTGCTTCAACATAAACGGTTGCGGGCTGACCTGTTTCTACTGTGGCTACATTCAACTCGCTCAAATCAATGGTCTCGATTTGCAGATTATCTAACATGGCCAGCACAATCACAACCTGACCAGATCGCACGTATTCACCGGGATGAGCCTCCACTGAGATAACTGTAGCTGCAAAAGGTGCTAAGAGTTCAGTCTGTGATAACTCAGCATGGGCTGTATCCAGCGTTTTGCGAGTCACCTCGAGTTCCTGCGCAGCTACTGGCCCTCGTTCGACAACTTTGAGTCCTACACGTCGAGGAAGTTTCCAGTACTCGTAATCGAATTCAGCCTTGCGGACAGCGTCTTCCGCTTGTAAGACTCCATATTCGAGATCAGGGGAACTCAGTGTTGCTACGATTTGACCTGCCTCCACTATCGTTCCTTCTTCAACGGTTATTTCTTTGATAGGACCTGAGATCGCGAAGCTCAAACGCGCTTCTTGCGCTGGGACAACCTGCGCGGAGGCTTGCACGTTCCTCATTTCGGAAGAATCGGTTGAATCCAAAGCGATGATGGGGATAGGCGTTGCTTCGGTTGAAGCAGCACAACCTGCCATCGCAAGGACAAGCACTGTAAGTAAGAGCGCTGTCCAATGGGTGGACTTCATGCTATTGCTCCGTTTGGATTTCGACTTCGGCGCTCATGCCCCAGCGCAGACCAGCGGGGAGTTGATCCAATTCTATGGTCACTCTATAGGTCACATCGCCACCGACGGTTTCGGACTGACGGTCGATGTCTACAACTTCTCCGCTGAAATTATCGTCCAACGCGTCTATGAAAACATTGGCGGTTTGACCAATCCGTACAGCGGGGATGTCGCGTTCGCTCAGGTCGGTGGTTTCGACACGCATGTTGCTCAGGTCAGCCACCACAATGATGACCTGTCCGGGGTTGGCAGTTTCGCCGGGAGCAACATCAACCGTAATGACTGTCCCTGCAATGGGAGTGGTCAGTGTGGCCTGCGCCAGTTGCGCATTAAGTTGGTCGACTACAGCCTGGGCGCGATCTACATCAGCTTGCGCGGCTTCGATTTGTTCGTAAGCATTTCCCACCCCTACGCGCTCCAGGTAAGTGACCTGTGTTTGCGCAGAAACTACGCTGGCTTCCGCTTCGGCGATTCGGGCCTCGATGATGGTCGTGTCGAGAGTGGCGATGGTTTGACCGGCTGTGACGGTGTCACCGACTTCTACTTCCACACTTGTGACCCTTCCGAGCAGGGGAAAGCTCAGGTCAACCGAGTCCATTGGACGGATTTCGGCTGAGGCGATGACAACATCTCCTGAAACGGAAACAGGTAAACCTGAGTCCGATTCGCCGTCATCCAATGAAACGGTGGGGATTGGGGTAGGGGCAGTGGCGCCTCCGCAGGCAGTCAATGCCAGTGTCAGCGCTAAAAACAGAATCCATGATGAAGATTTCATTTGATATTCCTGTATTTAAGTAATTTTCCTTATTATCTTACTCGTTCTTGCTATCAGCAACTATCAGGCCATCTTGCATTGTGACAACTCGCCTGGCGTATTTGATGACGCGCGGATCATGAGTAGCAAAGACGAAGGTTGTACCGGTCTCTTCATTTAGTTTTTGCATAATTTCCATGACCTGGTCGCCGTTCTCGGTGTCGAGGTTGGCGGTGGGCTCATCGGCGAGGATCATGCTGGGGTTGGTAGCAAGCGCACGGGCGACCGCGACGCGCTGTTGTTGCCCGCCGGAGAGTTGATCCGGGCGGTGTTTCGCGCGGTCGGTGAGGTCAACGGCATCCAGCAATTCCATCACGCGGGCTTTGTGGTTATTCTTCTTTCCCATGAGCAGTAGGGGCAATTCCACATTTTCAAAAGCAGTCAATGTGGGAACCAGCGCATAGAATTGAAAGATGAAGCCGATGGTGCCCTTACGTAAATCAGCACGCTGGTTGCGGTTCATCACAGTTGCGTCCTGGCCGTTGATATAGACTTTTCCAGAAGTGGGCTTGTCAAGACAGCCAATCAACTGCAAAAGAGTTGTTTTGCCTGAGCCGGATGGACCAACCAATGTGGTGAATTCCTTTTCGCCGATATTCAAATCAATACCGCGCAAAGCGTGGGTTTCGACTTCGCCAACGGTGTAAACGCGAGTAACGTCTGTAATTTTAGCGACTTCCATGAGTTTCTCCTAATTATTGCTATGTAGCGCTTCTACCGGTTCTAGTTTGGCGGCCTGCGAAGCGGGGTAATATCCGGAAAGAATGGTGATCAAAAGTGCTGCAAGGCTAACGCTGATTGCATCACCGACGGTGGGATAAGGGTAGATCGAATTGCCAAACATCATGCCTGAATTGGCCGAAATACCAATATCACCGATAAAGAAGCCTGCTTGAGCATAGTAAAGTACAAGCGGCACGCCGATCATCAAGCCAATCAGTACGCCGCCGATCGCCAATAGAGAGGCTTCGGTCAGGAAGAGGGCTTTGATTTGGCGACCTTTCATACCGAGCGCACCCAAAATACCCATTTCACGAGTACGTTCGTAAACAGCCATCAAGAGCGTATTCATAATGACTGTTGATGTCACGCCCAGCACCATGAGATTGAAGAAGAACATCATTGCATTTGATAACTGCTCAACAATGATGAGCAATTTGTTCATCTCTTGCCAGTCTTCGACAACATAGCCAGGTGCCTGGATAGCAGCCTTGACCGCGGCTGTGTCATCCATGTTATTCAATAGGATATAGATCATGCTGGCGAAATTCTCGGTGCGTGTGATCGTTTGCGCCTTTTCGAGCGGCATGAAAATGGTCGCTTTGTCGTAACCGGGGGTATCGGTGGTATAGATGCCGCGAATGGTGAACTGTTGTTCATCCGTGTTTCCTTCGGATGTGTTGAGGATCAAGTCGATAGAATCGCCAACATTAAGGTCTAAACTTTCTGCGAGCGGTAAACCGATCAGGACGCCTTCGCGGTCATCGGCGGTCAGAAAATTGCCTGCGACAAGACCTTCCCTGTAAATGGCATTGGTCGCGGAGGAGGGGTCGATGCCAATAATCTGGATACCGATGGTTTCATTCTTGAAAGCAAGGACACCGCTGGCATTCAAGCGCGGGCTGGCGGCTTTTACTTGTTGAATGCCCTGGATTTGTTGCGCGATTTCTGCCGGCGACTCGATCATATCCGCGCGTTTCAGGCTCATATTTGAGTCCTTGTAATCTTTGGCGTGGATCTGTAAATGACCTGAATACAGGTTGATTGTGAGGTCAAGCGAGCCGCGCATTTCACCGCGAATAGTAGCGGACATAAAGAGCAATAAGGCTGCTCCAAGAGCAATGGCAAGCGCAGAAAACAATGAGCGACGTTTGTTGCGCGCCAAATTGCGGAAGGACATTTTTAGAATGTAGTTCATACCAATTCTCCTAAACGTGATGCAGCGCATCTGCGGGTTCGCGCCGCGAAGCTTCAATAGCGGGATAAAGCGCCGCTAATGCGGAGATTAAGGCCAATAAGCCTGCGCGTTGCAATGTCAGTTCAAGGTCGAATGCGGGATAAATATGGGTACCCATCAACGCCATATAGTCGACCAGATCGACGAAAGCGCCATAGTTGAGCCCGAAAATGCCGATCACGTAGGTGACCACAAATCCCATGATTGTGCCAACAATAGCACCGACCAGACCAATCATGATGCCTTCGAAGAGGAAGAGCATTGCAATTTGCCACGGCTTAAGCCCGATGGCGGCAAGCAAGCCGATCTCCTGGGTGCGTTCGTAGATTGCCATCAACAAGATGTTGAAGAGGCCAATCGAAGCGATTCCGAGAATTACGATACTGAAAGCGGTCATCACAGCATTTTTCATTTCGACTGTTGCGCTAAGTTCGGGGATAGCTGTGCGCCAGGTAGTAATTTCGTAACCAGTTAGTGAGGCCTGCAGTGCATTGACAATCGGTGTTTCTTTCCCAGTGACATCAGCGTAGATGATGACTTCGGTGACGCTATTGCCCAGGTCGTAGAGCTGCTGGGCTTCGTTGAGAGAGGTATACAAGCCCTGGCGTTCAAACGATGCCAGGTTGATATCGTAGATTCCAACCACGGTCATAGTGCGCTGGCGCATCTCTTCGTGGGTGGCTTTTCCACTCATGGTGATGCGGTCGCCGACTCCAATATCCATGGCATCAGCCAGTCCTTTACCGATAAAGACAACGTCTTCGTCCTCGGATGTGAGCATGCGTCCGTCAAAGAGGAAATCTTCCTGGAAAATGGGATTGACAGCGCCCTCCCTTTCCGGTTCAATGCCGTAGATACTAACCGGGAAAATCCCTTCACGGTTTGAAACCAAGCCGCCTGTATTGGCATGCCGCAAGACCGCTTCGACGTTAGGTAAGCCTTCGGCAGCTTTTACCGCATCCATTCCGTCTCCCATTGGCAGCATAGGATTTGGACTATAAGAGGCTTCATACCCCTCAGCGCGGACTTGAACGTTCCCACCGCTTAACTTGATGGCGTTGCCGTAGACGGCGGTCTCAAAGCCGACCAGCATACTATCGTACATGACGAGGAAGGACATCATCGCGCCCATCGCCATGACCACCAGCAGCGTTCTACGTCGGTTGCGCCATAGATTTCGCCAGGCAATTTTTAGTAACGTTGACACGTGGTACCTCCATAAGCGTTTTGTGTTGCGATGTAGCCTACAAGCGCACACAAGCCCGCACCACCTGAAAATCCATTTTGGGGGTATTCGGCGTGCGGACTAAAAATACTCTACAAGTTTATATTTTACGCGAGTATATCAGATTCCCGCCCCTTGTCAAGATATTTTGAAAAAAATATGCCTCCCGTCTATGCGAGAGGCGATGAATGTCATGTGGGTTCTTCCATCGGCTTTCTCTTCACCAACGTTAGCATCTGCTTGGTGACCAGGCCTGCCCTCCAGAAAGCAACGGCGGCCATGCCATGTGCCAATACAGCAAATAACGGCGGTTTTTGCAGCGTATAGTAAATCCAGCACTCGCGGGTGGTGCCCCACAATTCGAGATAGTAACCGAGTCCGGCTCCGGCGAGAAAGGTCAGAAATGCCATGCGGTGATCGGTGGGTGTCAGGATCAGGAGCGTGCACAAGAGCAGGGAGAGCCAGGTATAAGACTTGTCAAATGTTGGGGCAACGAACGCAAGCATCAGGGCGTAGAAGGATGCGAAAGTGAGCCAATAGAGGATGGGGAAGGGAGAATGATTAATGGAAACAATGTGCATTTCGATTTTGGCAATTGTCCAATCTAGAACCCTGGTAATCCGGTCAATCGACAGGGCGGCAATCGGCCAGGCAGGGATGATCCACAATGGCGGTCGTTCAGCCGTGTAATAGTGCCATAGATTAGTCTGTGTTCCCCAGGATTCGATGGCGAGCCCTCCACAGATTCCGACAAAAACGATCAAACCATCGGTTTTCAGGTCTGCACGTGATATGATGGTCAATGACATGAACAAGAAGATGCCGATCAGCAGCCAGTCGATATACAGCCACCAGGGCCCGTTCCAATCGATGTAGGAAAGCACTTCCTCAGCCAGCGGCCACCAGATGTAGATGATCAGAAAGATGGTCAGAAAGAATCCGCCAAGCAGGATGGAGGAGTGTTTGGTCCAGCCAAAGAGAGCCAGGGCCCGCCGCAATTTTGTCATGCGCCGGATTATAGCAGTTGGACATGATAATGAAATGTTTACTCGTTCTTAAAGAAATTCCTTGCATTTTTGTTTGGACTAAAATAGAATATAAATATCAAAATTATGAGAAATGGGGTAACTTTTTGGTTCATTTTTCGTCATGTATATACCTTACAAAAACGCAAGGACGGTATGTGATTCCAATATGTTCATAGAGAAAGGAAGGGAAAATCATAATTATCCATAATGCATTTACAAAATTTCTATTTTGTTATTAAGCCTGTCAGTTTAAACCAGTGATATTAGGTTTGAACCTTTTTGCGTTACTAGAGGAGATTTCGATGAAATTGGGTAAGATATTCACAACTTTTTTGATATTTGCTTTGCTTTTTAGTGCTCTACCGATGGGGCAAGCAAATGCTAATGGAGGGGGCATGGTGATCGGGTTCGAGGATTTTGATGGTGGTGCTATCAATCTTTCGAGCACATCCAATGTATATGATTATGATGCTGGTGGTGGTTCATTGGGTGATGTATTTGGTCGAGTGTCAGCATTCTTTGGGGGTGGCACAGGGATGCCTTTTGATGTGGCAGACGACACAGTGGCTGACGTAAGTGGTGGTGGGGTCTATCCGTCTGACACGTTAGGTCTCGCGGGACAGAATACGACAG
>JASFRG010000213.1:0-7319 GCA_050115035.1 Anaerolineales bacterium
GACGATGTGCGTTCCCCGCACCGCGCCGCTTTGCGGGGCAGGTGTGGTGCAGTGCTGGTATCGAGACCACCAAGTTGAAAGATGCTTTTGCCATTTTGGTCTCTATACACCCCTCGAATAGCACTCGGGGCTACTCGACCAACGGAATGCTTACCAACTACCCTCTTGCACAGAAGGGAAACTCGTCCGATAATAGCCGCAACATAACTTCAAGGACTCTCAATGACACTCACATTCCAACTCGGAAACCAAGATTTCAAAATTCAAGCCGAGGGCGCAGAAGAAATAACTGAAGGCCTAATCTTACACGGGGTACAGGTTCATGTCTACCTGCCTGCCCTCCCACAATCTTACTATCGTCACGGTTGGCAGTCCTGGAGCCTGGCAACCTGGCAAGCGCCGGACCAGCACATTCCCGTTCAAAAACCATCCATTCTACACCCTATGCAAATCGACCCGTTGTACGCCAGGCATCCCGCGCCGAACAGCTCCTGGCTGGGCGCAGTGGCGTTCGAAGACGGGCAGGTTCTTTTGCTGGGCGCGTTAGGGCTGGATGCACATGTTAGCCTGCACGAGCAGCTTCATGGTTGGTACGAAGTGCCCCGTATGGGGTATGAAATGCCCCGCATGGGGTACGAGGGGTCTCGTACGGGGCGCGAGGCTGGTAGCGGGGATTGGTTTCTCGCATACGGGGACGAAGAAACAGTCTTCGCGCGCTATGCTGAGCTGCTGGGAGAACGTCTCGGAAAGGCGCAAAACAAGCCCGCGCCACGCGTGTGGTGCTCGTGGTACAGCCTGTACAGGGCTATTGACGAAGGCCTGCTCAAACGCGTTTTCGAGGGGCTGGACGATCTGCCCTTCGACGTGTTCCAGGTGGACGACGGCTGGCAGGTGTCCATTGGAGATTGGGAAGCGAACAAGAAGTTCCCCTCCGGGATGGAAGCCTTGGCTGCGAACATCCGTGCCTCGGGCCGCACCCCGGGCCTGTGGCTGGCTCCCTTATTGGTTGTTCCCTCGTCACGCACATTCCGGGAACACAGCGACTGGCTGCTGCACGATGCCGACGGAAAGCTCGTCTCGGCCGGCTTCAACTGGGGCGAGCCGCTATACTCGCTGGATACCACCCATCCCGAAGTACTGGAATGGTTGGCAGCCTTGATGAAAAAAGTGCGCGCCTGGGGTTTCGATTACTTGAAACTAGATTTTCTGTATGCAGGTGCACTGCCCGGAAAACGTCACACAGATGTGCCGCGCGAAAGCGCCTATCGCCAGGGAATGTGTGTGATACGTGAAGCCCTCGGCACTGACGCCTACCTCTTGACCTGCGGCGCGCCTATACTGCCCTCACTGGGACTGTGCGATGCCCTGCGTGTCGGGCCAGACGTGGCCGAGGCCTGGGAAAACCAGCGGGATGCGTCCCTGCTTTACAATCCCACCATCCCAGGGGTGAGAAACGCCATCCGCACCACAATCAACCGTCTATGGCTGAGCCCGCTGGTCGCGACCGATCCGGACGTAGCCTATTTTCGTTCACAGCATAGTTCTCTCTCACAGGAGCACAAACGCATGCTGAGCGATCTGGCGCTGGTCTGCAACTTCAAAGCCACTTCCGATTTGCCCCAATGGTTGAATACCGATGAGCGCGAAGCATTGCGCACCTTCCTGGAAGCTGAGCCGCACATCGAGCAGGTAAGCCGATATATCTTCCATCTGGATGGTCGGGAAGTAGATTTCAGCCCTGCCATCCCACTGCCCACACCCCCGCGCGGATTGAATTCGCTCGGAAGCGCTTTAATGGGCTGGTTGGGAAACCAGCGCTGGGTGCTAACATTGATGAACAGGTTGAACGACATCGCTTTGAAAAAAATGCAGGCAAGATAGATTAGCACTAAAGTCTCCAAGCGCTAAGACTTGATACCTCATTTGGTGCACATTCCCAGAGCCTGGCAATCGAAATGCCGCGATAATTCCAGTGCTTTCTCGTTCAGTTGATCTATCTAATCCAGGGAGATGATTTTTAGCTCACAGAGACCAGAATAAAGGAATGACCAATAGTGCAACGACAACTAGAACCACGTTCAACAACCAGCCAACGCGTGTGAAATCCGCAAACCGATACCCCCCCGGCCCAAACACCAACACATTGGATTGGTGCCCTACAGGCGTGAGAAAGCTGGTAGAAGCGCCAATTACCACCGCCAGCACAAAACTCTGCGGGTTGGCGCCCAGTTCCAGGGCAATATCAATAGCAATCGGGACCATCAGCACAGTGGCTGCAGCGTTTGACATGGGTTCGGTGATCAATCCAGCCAGGATGTAGATCCCGGCTAAGACAGCGATCGGCCCCCACGCGCCTGCGAAACCAACGATCCCGTCTGCTAAAAATTGTGCAGTTCCTGTGCTCTCCATCACCGTTCCAAGAGGAAGCATCCCAGCAATCAGGAAAACGCTGCGCCATTCGATGCTCTGGTAAGCCTCATCCATGCTCAGGCAGCCGGTTAACACCATCAAAACCGAACCAATCACCATAGCGGTTGAGATATGGAAACCTGCAAAGGTAGTCAAAAGGAGCACCAGCGCAAGAATACCCAATGCAAGAGGTGCCTTTTTCGTCCGTTGACGATTAAGTTCCAACGGTTCTAGAATCAATACCTGGTTGTTTTGTTGCAGATCAGACATCTTTTTGCGTGCCCCCTTCAGGAAAAGCACATCCGCAGCTTTCAATTTCACATCTCGCAAACGATTGACCAATACTTCCCCCTGCCGCCAGATGGCTAAAACCGTAAATCCATAGCGGTCACGGAAGCGGATCTGCTGCACGGTATGACCCGTAAACTCTGACCGTGGCGGCAAGACCGCTTCGAATACATGCGCCGTTTCGGTATCCAAATCTGACAATTGGAATTTGAAATCCGCCTCGATCACGACCCCCAGTTTTGTATCCGCTTCGATCAGAGACTTGACATCTCCAGAAACGATCAGCAGGTCATCGGCCTGGATGACTGTTTCGCTGTCGATGCGCGCGACCTGTTCCCCCTCATGAACCATCGTCAAAACTGATAGACCTAACTCATCATTCAAATGTGCTTCTGCTAACGATAGACCGATCAACCGGCTCTCTTCCAGGACTCTCACCTCAGTTATATATTCCCTCAATTTGGCTGCTTGAGCATCCTCCACATTGGTGTGAGAAGGTAGGAGGAAACGCCCGACCAACACCATATATAAAACCCCGGTTAAAAACACAATAATGCCGGTCGGCGTGAAATCGAAAAAACTAAAAGAAGGCAGACCACGTTCCGCTAAGATACTGGTCGCGAGGATATTTGGTGGTGTACCGATTTGGGTCATGTTACCCCCTAACAGAGAGGAAAACGCCAGGGGGATCAAAAGTTTAGATAATCGCACCCCCGATTTTCGGGAGATTCCAACTACAGCCGGCAGCAACATTGCCGTTGCGCCGATATTGTTCATAAAAGCTGACATCGTGCCACAGGTCAGCATGATGATAGCAATCAAACGCGGCTCGCTGTTCCCGGCTAAGCGCGCAATCCAGGCTCCCAGAATATCTGTGATTCCAGTTTTGAACAGCGCACCCGAAACGATATACACCGCCCAGACCGTGATCACCGCCGGGCTGGCAAACCCCATAAAGGCCTGATCCGCCTCGATCAATCCTGTCAAGACCAGGGTCAAAAGTACCAGTAAAGCAATGATGTCCACTCGCAACTTTTCGGTGGCGAACAGGATCACGGCAACTGCAATAATGGATAACGTTAATATTATTTCAAAATTCATTGGAGAAACCGTTGAGTTGAATTACTCTTCACAACTGGTTACCGAGATCAAATGAACGAAGGAGCCAGTTTTGTTGAGGATCAGTTTGAGGCAGCCTTAGAACACAGACTCTTGCGTAACACAAAATAACCAAAGATACCCGATGCCAACGACCCCAATATGATGCCTAAGCGTTCATCAAATAATAAATTCGCGCCTGTTTCTTCAAAGGCGAGCGAACCGATGAAAAGGCTCATGGTAAAACCAACGCCGCACAATGCGGCCGCGCCATACAAGCTTCCCCAGGACATCCCTGCTGGCAAAGCGGTGATCCTGGCTCTTATCGCCAACCAACATAGGCCGAATATCCCGATTTGTTTCCCAAAGAACAGCCCAAGCGCGATACCCAAAGGCACACCGTGAAAAATTTCTTCCACGCCCAAGCCCAGGACATAGATGCCAGCATTCGCAAATGCAAAAACCGGTAAGATGACATAAGCCACAACGGAATGCAGATCGTGCTCCATGCTTTTCAAGGGGGAATAATCAGTTTTTGTTCTCGAATACATTGGAATGAACATAGCCAGGATGACACCTGCCAGGGTTGCATGCACACCCGATTTCAACATTGCCACCCACATAACAATCCCGATCATAACGTACACACTTTTAGCTTCAATGCCTCGCCGATTGATTAGGATCAATACCAGCACACAGCCTGCCACAACGGCCAAGGCAGCTGCAGAAATCTTGGCGGTGTAGAAAAGTGCAATGATAACGATCGCTCCAATATCATCAAAGATTGCCAGAGAAGTCAGAAACACTTTGATGCTAATAGGGACTCTGGAACCCAGCAGGGACAATATTCCCAACGCAAAGGCGATATCCGTCGCTGCCGGGATCGCCCAGCCTTTCATCGCTGTCGCATCATCAGCGTTGAAAGAGGCGTAAATCAGCGCCGGGATCAGCATGCCGCCAATCGCACCTACGCCAGGCAGGATGATATTCCTTTTATCCGACAACTCACCTTCTAACAATTCTCGCTTTAACTCCAGCCCCACAAGAAAAAAGAAGACCGCCATTAGTCCATCGTTGATCCATAACAACAACGGTTTCGCTATCTCTAAGGCCCCTACTCGAATTTCTACGGGGGTATCTATCAACAAATCATAATAAGTCACCAATGGCGTATTGGCCAGAACCATTGCTACCAGGGCTGCAATCATAAGCAGGATGCCCCCGGAAGATTCCATTTTCAAAAATCTTGTGATGAATGTCCCTTTCGAATTGTTCATTTCCTTCCTCTGCGTTTTAACTGTTTAGGTGAACGGCTACGGCAGCGAAACAAAATTACATTTTTATGATAGCACGAAACGATTAAGGAAAGCTAATACGATAATTGATTTCATCCAAAAAGATGAAAAACATTATATGTATTTCATCCAATTAACCGATGCCTGAGAATCCCACTTTTGATATAGTGCCTCACGATACTGGAAGAAATGGATCTCTTGAGGATGTTCCTTCTGGAAATCCACTCATATTCCCGGTCTGGACCGGGAATATTCAAAAGTAATCGCTAGTACCCGGACAACATGTTTATTTTGGGTAAAGTTACGGCAGGCAAAAGATTGCTTCACCCACCAATATCATCTTGGACAGGCACCAGTGAAAGGATGAGACAGATGAAGATAAAACCGGCATATCTTATTTTTCTACTGATTGCCATATTGGTATCCGCTTGCGGCGCACAGAGCACGCCAACAGAGCCGCCTGCACCACCGACGGCGGTACCACCTACAGATATACCACCTACGGCAACACAACAGTTGGTACCAACTCAAGCCCCTCCAACCAGTGAAGATTCCACCTGGGACCGTGTTGAAACAACTGGAAAAATTGTATTCGGCACCTCAGCCGATTACGCACCCTTCGAATATTACGACGAGAATTATCAGATCACCGGGTTTGATGCAGCTCTCGCGCGTGAGTTAGGGGCACGTTTGGGATTTCAGATAGAGTTCAAAGACATCGCCTTTGAAGGTCTCCCGACCGCTTTGCAAATCGGTCAGATCGATGCCGCTATCGCCGCCATTTCGGTCACGCCGAATCGTCAGGCCATCATGGACTTCACCAACGTCTATTATTACGGACAGGACATGGTCTTAGCACGCCAGGGATCCGGGTATGAGGAGATCGTTGCCCCGCCGCAATTAGCCATCTATCGTGTGGGTGTGGAGAGAGGTTCGGTCTACCAATCCTGGATGCAGGATACCCTGGTCGATACCGGCCTGATGCCTGCTGACAGACTATTTGCATATGAGAAGCCGGAACACGCCATCCGCGACCTGAAAGAAAATCGCCTGGATGTTGTGGTTTTGGATCGTCTCCCGGCTCAGAATTACCTGCTGGAAGGCGGGCTGGAGACCGTTGGAGAAGGTCTCAACACACAATTGTTGGCGATCGCGTTGCCGAAAGGCGCCAGCATCCTTCAAGGTTTGATGAACGACTCGCTGACACAACTCCAAAACAACGGCACCATTGCCGAGCTTTCGAACGAATACCTGAATATCGACACTGTCAATATTTTGCCGGTCGCAATGCCAACCCCGATTGCATTCCCGACCAGAGCACCTTCGGTTCCAACACCGACAGCGAATCCGGCCGTTTGTTACGATTCCCTGGAGTTCGTAGCGGATGTCACCATCCCGGACAATACCAGAATGGACCCCGGTGAGGATTTCGATAAAACCTGGAGGTTCAGGAACACCGGTACCTGTACCTGGGATGATACCTACAGGATTGTCTTTGTACAGGGTGATCAGATGAGGGGTGGAACAGAACGCGTCAGGGGCACGGTCAGACCCGGTGAAACCTACGACATGACCACCGACTAGAGAGCACCAAATGATCCCGGCAGATACGGCGGTGTTTGGCAGATGACCAATGGGAATCGAGAACCTTTCGGGACGCGTGTCTGGGTCAGGATCGTCGTTCAGGGTGCGCAGCCCCGCCCACAGCTGTACCCCAACCGACTGCCATCCCGCCCGTTCAACCTACACTGCCAACTGGTCCGACGATCGATACCTTCCAGAGCAGCGCAAACTCGGTTTCCCAGGGGAATGTGGTTACCTTGAGTTGGTCCTTCTCCGGCCCGAGTTTGGCCTCCGCACGTTTGACCCGCTCCAACCCGGACGGCTCCCAAACCCCGCTCTTCGGCGGCGCCGATGTGACCAGCCCGGGCACCTACGATGACCTGGCGATGGTCCCGGGCGTATACACGTACTCGCTGTCCGTCAGCTCCGAATTCGGAGGTACCACCGTGCAAACAGTGACCGTTAACGTAACTCAGTAGAACCTTCCCCGGATAGATAATAAGGGAAACTATTCATAAACGAGGAAAGGCTTACCCGGCTGCAAGTGACACTTGCAGCCGGGATTTTCTATTACCACAGTCAGTAAACTTTAGTTTCCGCTAAAAGTGGAAGACGAAACAACCGGAACAATGTTCCGGGCAAGTTGAACCTTACCAATTGAGCCCA
>JASFRG010000214.1:0-7318 GCA_050115035.1 Anaerolineales bacterium
TGCAGGTGGTCATGAATCCGCAAATTGCGTGGCAGGGGGCTGCCATCTTCGTGTTCTTTTATCTGGTTCTGTTATTCGTAACTTTCCGGCGAAATCTTAAGGCTGGTATCCGTAGTTGGACTGTGGTCACGCTGACTTATTTGGCAGGAGTAGTATCGATGGCCCGCGGTGGCCTGGCCGGGGATGGGACTATTTATCTGACAGTTCTGCCGATCCTGACCATTACACTTGTGAACGCGCGTATGGGATTATATGCTGCCGGGGTTTCACTGTCTACTTTTGTCGTGTTTGGAATATTGGCTCACTTCGGAATATTGGCACAATGGCTAATTATCTTTGACAATCCTATGACTCCAGACCAATGGCTATACTTTGGACTGGCGATGGGCACGCTGCTCACTGTGACGGTCTTCGTTGTTTACAAATATTCCAACTTCCAAATGGATACGCTTAGATCGGTTCAGGATGTGTCGCATGAACTTGCGGATACCAACCGGCAGCTTGAAATTGTCAACCTGCAATTGGAACAGAAGGTTCAACAACGCACCCAGGAACTCAGCAACGCTAATCAGCATTTACAGTTTCTGGCTACGCATGACAATCTCACAGGGTTACCCAACCGTTTCCTGTTTTTCGACCGTCTCGATCAGGCCATCAAAAAAAACCGTAGACTAAAACATAAATTTGCGCTGTTATTCATCGATCTGGATGACTTTAAAAACGTTAACGACTCCTACGGTCACCTCATTGGAGATGAAGTCCTACAGAAAGTAGCAGAGTTTCTCGCGAATACAGTACGTGACAGCGACACAGTTGCGCGTATTGCCGGTGACGAGTTTACAATCATTCTCGATAATGTTCAGACCTTATCCAATGTCGAAACCATTGCACAAAAAACAGTTGAGGCTGTGTCACAGCCTATCGAAATCGAGCAGGCCACCATTGTCGTGACTGCCAGCATTGGAATCAGCATGTACCCAGACCACGGAGAAGATACGGAAACCCTGCTGCACAAGGCAGATATGGCCATGTATCTCGTCAAAGACGGGGAGAAGAACAGCTACACCCTATATCAAGAAATTTAATCTGCCGGGGCGGACTCAGCCTCAGCCTGCTCCGGGGATTGGGCGTTTGCCCGTCCGACGAGCAACAGCGCGGGAGACAGGAGCAGGCCCGAAGTCACGAGCGCAGCGACCACCGAGAACGTCCGAGCGACCAACCCAACCGCAGGTCCGCCTGCGATCTGCCCGATGGCATCCACCTGTCCCGACATAGATAGCACCGTAGCACGCGTGCCTGGCTCCAACTTCTGGTTGATCCAGGCTGTGTAAAGTGGGATGGCAACATTACGCGAGACGTTGGTCATCAAATATAAAGCCAGCGCCAAACCCAATAGCGGGGACAGGGCAAAGCCGATCACAGAGACAGAAATCACGCCGGTAATCAACAACATGGCACGTCCGATGGCGCGTGGCTGGCTGGTGTCCAGACGTTTTTCCGTATAGCGGATGGTGAGGATGATAAATACGGTGGATACCGCGCGTAAAGCGCTGAAGAAAGCCACCTGGTTGTTTCCAAAAAAAACAGGCAACTCGAAAGTATCCAGCAAATGTTTGACCCACAAACGGTCGAAGCCCTCGCTGTACAGGCCATAGAATAAACCAATGCCCAGGACGGCGATCAGGTACGGGCGTGCTCGCACGGTAGCGGTCCCCGCCTTGAAAGTGTGCCACATCTGCTGCCAGGTGTTGCGGTCTTCTTTTGGGGCGGGCTGGAATCCAGTTTCGGGCATAACAAAGACCAGCACGATTCCGATCAGGATCACCCCTAGTGCGCCAACCTGAATGGGCAGCGCCACGCTTTTCGCACCGATCAGCGCGGCCCCACCCATCCCAACCAGGGATGCGAACAGGCCAAATTGCGTGGCGCGCAGGAAAAGTTTGTTGGCCCTTTCCTCACCGATCTCATCGCTGATCCAGGCTTGGGTCGCGCCGCTGGTGAAGGTATATCCCAGCCCCCATAATACTTGTGCTAACAAAATGGGTATGAAAAATGGGAAGAAACCTTCTACCAGAAATCCCACTCCCATCACAACATACCCGATAATGATGGACAATCGCCGCGAGTACACGTCTGCAACTATTCCTGTGGGCACTTCGAACAAAAATACAGATACTTCCACCGTTGTACCCACCAACACCAATTGCAATGGCGTAAGGCCTGCCACGGTCACTTCGTACAGCGACATGCTGACGAACATCATGGCGAAAAAGGCTGAGGCGGCAACTTCGATGAACAGGTAAACTCTAGTTGCGTTTAATTTTGGAATCATGGGTCCCCTTAAAAGGTTTGACGGGGCAAAACCCCGTCAGAGCGATTAAGCAAGCAATTGTTTTAGCTCATTCATGGCTTGCTCTGGATTTTGGAAATGAATGCCGTGCATGCCAACCGCCTGACAACCTTCGATGTTCTTGTAGAAATCATCGACGAAGCCCGCCTCATTCGGACTCACCCCAGCCTGTTCTAATGCGATCTGGTATATCCTAGCCTGAGGTTTCATCACCCCCACCTCTGCCGAAATGACCATATGCTCGAAAGCATCCTCGATTTTCTGCCCGGTAATGTAATCACGCATATCCGACCAGGCGTTTGAAATCAAACCCACAAAATAGTCGGAACGCAATGAACGCAGGTAGTCCACGATCTCGCGATCGATCACATCTCCGGCAAAAAACTCCTTGCGAATGGTCTCCGTTTCAGAAGCCGGGCGTCGCAGGCGTTTAGTGACCTGTGCCCAATGCTCCTCAGCGCTGATTTCACCCACTGAAGCTCGATCGCTGGACGGGCTGTCGAAGACGATCTTGACAATATCTTCGTACTCCATCCCCAAACGCTCCGCCAAGTGCTGACGGGGAGCCTGGTATTCCGTGCGGGCGATAACCCCTCCCCAATCAAAGAAAACGGCGTGAATGGTCATTTAGCCTTGGCTTTTCCTTTTGATGACTATGTGGTTGCTTTTTTCTTTGGAGCAGGCTTTTCTTCCTTAGCAGCCGCAGCTTCTGTCTTCTCCGCTTTGGCCGCTTCCTTGGCCATCTGCTTGAGGGACTCCTGCCAGTTGGGATTGGCTCGCTCCAGCTTTTTACGCTCCACACGATTGGCACGGCGGCATTTCGGACAGTGGATATCGTAGTGAGTTAGCTTTTCGGCTTCCATAGTTTGCAAGCCGGCCAACATTACATCACGGCTGACACCGAACATGGTTTGACAATACATACATCGCAGGTTCATGGCTGTCTCCTTTATCGGACACGGGTGCAACGGATTTTCCAGAAATATCCGTAATTTTTATATCGGATCCGTTTCTTCCGTGTTATCCGTTTCCCCGCCGAATATAGGCGGGGTGTCCTAAGTAGTTCAATCTCCAAGAGATTGTACACTGATTTCTTTACCCGAGCGAATTTCTTTTTCGAACATATCGAATTGCATGTGCACGTGCATACCGGCTTTTTCGTACAGCCGCAATGCGCCGGTCAGATTTTCAGCGTCCACGCCCAGGCCGACCTTGCGCTTGCCACGCCGATAAAATTCACCAAAGGCGTGATGCAGGAAGGCCAGGCCCAGTCCGCGTTTGCGCCAGGGACGGCGCACACCCAATACGTTGATATAGCCCAAATCGATGTCATCGTACGAATGCGGGCGGCCTAAACAGATCCCGGCCAGTTCATCACCTTCAAAGGCCAACCACCATAGGGACGGATCGAAGCCCTCGTATTCGGTCATCATGTGCTTGAAACGAGAGAACCCCTCTTCGAACGGCTCTTCTATGAATCCAAAATGGTCACGGAAGGCATCCTGATCTGCACGATAGACAGCTTCGGCATCGGTCTCAGGATTGTATGTGCGTAAAACGAGACCCTCCGGCCAGAGGGGCGCAGGAGGCAGTGAATCCATCTCGATCAGCATGCGGTATGAACTGCGCAGGTAGCGATAGCCAAAATCCTTAAACAGCTTTTGGCTTTCCTTTGCCTGGCTGTAGATGCCAATCCGAGGTGCAAAGCGCAGATCATCTGGGATTTGTTCAAGTGCATGCATAGCACGCTCTTCCGCCCAGGCCAGCATCCAACTACCGATGCCCTGTCCGCTATAGTACGGGTGGACGCGTCCCCAGATCCAGGGATGCACAGAATGCCTGGCAGTCGTCCATACCTCTATGTAACCGACCAGCGTGCCATCTGGAGCGAAAACCAGACGAATATCTTCAGCCGGGTTGAAACCGGGTGAGCCCCATTCGTTGCGGATGGCTTCAGCATCGGTGATGTCATCCTCGCCGATGACCTTCTGTGCCCACAGGTTGTACATCTCAATGGATGATTCTACATCATCCAGCCCCGCCCCACGGATGGTAAAGCCTTCAGGCAGGGTGAGAGTAAGTTGTTCATCAAGCTTTGTTTTCATCATTCTTCTCACTTCTTTTCCCTGATCAGAGCGCAGCGAAGTCGAAGGGCAATTTCTAGTAATCTTGTCCTTCAACTGCGAGCTACGCCCTCCGCTCAGGATGATGTCGTTTCCACGTTCGGCTCTCGGCCAGTTCGTAGTTCTTTTTCGTAGAATACGTACTCTGAAGCCACGTGCATCCCGGCTTTCTGATACAGGCGCGTGGCGCCGTTGGGATTTTCAGAGTCCACGCCCAACATGATGAGACGTTCACCTTGTTTGTAGAACTCTCCAAATGAGTGATACAGCAAGGCCAGGCCAAGTCCGCGTTTGCGCCAGGGACGGAGCACGCCCAGTGTGCCAATCCATGGGTTGCCGTTGCGAATACGGCAGAGTGCATAGCCTGCAATCTGATCTCCATCCCAGGCGATGTGCCACAACGAGGGGTCAAAAGCTTCATCCTCAACCATATGATGCTGCCAGAATTCGTAAGAACGAGGTGCAAATCCCCAGTGGTCACGGAAGGCATCTTGATGCGCCCGGTAAACCAGGTAATCGTGTCCTTCGAGATCGAAAGAACACAGTTCGATGCCCTCAGGCCAAACAGACTCAGGCGGCGGTTCATCAAGTTCGATTTCCATGCGCCAGGTATAACGCACAGGCTGATAGCCTTCAGTTTCGTGCATCTCTCGTGCTACTACATCACGGCTTTCCATGGCGTTGCGTATGAAGACACGATGTTCCGGTTCGGCCAGTTCGATTTCCTTGCGGGCACGAGTTTCCAAAGCGTGCAGCAGGGCCGTACCGATGCCCTTACCTTCAAAATCAGGGTGGACGTAGCCATCGCCGCGCAGGGAGGCATGTGCATATTGGTTGAACAGTTCCTCGTAGCCGACCACCTGGCCATCGGCGGTAGTCACCACCCAGGCATCGGTTTCAAGGTTGAAGCCGGGAGTGCTCCATTCGTTGCGCAGCTCATCCAAAGAGGTGGCAACGCTTGGGTCGCCATCCTTCGTGCAGACGTCGAGGATCAGTTGTGCTACGGGTTCGGCATCTGCCCGTTGTGCGTTACGTAACCTAAAGGTCACAGGCAGGCTGAAGCCCGGCTCGAGCCGCGGGTTTGCGTTTGCTGAAGAGCGGGTTTCCGTAGGAAACTCACCATTAATCTGAAATGTTGTCGCCATAATTCTCCATCCATTCTTCTTTTAAGATGCCCATATCGATAATGTCCCAGCGGCGGCCTTCCCGCTGCATAACCTGACGCTCCCGTCCTTCCAGTCGAAAGCCGACCTTCTCGTAAGAGCGGATCGCGCGTTCGTTAAACTCGAACACATTCAGGGAAACACGCCGCAGGTTAAGCTCGGTAAACGCATAGCGCAGGAGCAGTTCTATGGCATCGGTGCCGTAGCCCTTTCCCCAGAACTCGCGCGCACCGATGCCGATGCCCATAAAGGCGTTGCGGCTGCCCCAGTCGACGACCGACAGGGTGATGTCACCCAGCAGCCGGTCATCTTCCAGGGCTCGGACCGCGAACCAGCACATCTCGGTGTTGTTTTCGAGCTCTTTCTCCATCCATTCCTTGGTACTCTTGGACGAGCGCAAGTGTGGTGGATCGCTATCCAGGAGACGCATGTATTCTGAATCGCGGTTCCATTGTGCGAAAGAATTGCTGACTTCATCCGGGTCAATCCCGGCCAGGCGGACAAGTTTTCCTGTGAAAAGATCATCCATGGCCGCCTACTCCGGATTCCCTGCTTGGATCCACTCCGAGTTCAGCAAACCGAAGACCAACAGAGCGTATTCCTGGCCGTCGCGCAAGACAGCCTTACGCCGTCGCACTTCTTCGACGAAACCGAACTTGCGGACCAGAGCGGTGCCAGCCTGACAATATTCCGGCATGACGATCGTCACGCGAAACAGGTTCAACTCGGCGAAGGCGAAACGCAGCAGCAGACCGAGAGCCTGCGTACCGAGACCCTGACCACGGTCCCCGCTCGCGCCGATTCCCATGCGCAGGTAGCCATTGCCATTGGACCAGTCGATCCATTCCAGCACAGCCTTGCCCAGCAGACGGTCGTCTCCCTGGGCGCGGATGGTGAAGTAGAATAGGTTCTTGTCCGCTTCGATTTCCTTCTCGAGGGCTTCGTAACCCTTCTTGACCATCGCTGGTGCCAGCGGGCGGACGGGCTTGAGTTCCATCAGGCGCATGAACTCGCTGTCATGCGTCCACCTGGACTCCACTTCGGGATCCTTTTCATAGTCGATCGGCCCCAGACGGATGTCCCGGGCTTCAAAGAGAGGGGTTCGGATGTCTAACATAGCGCACCTTCTTTTTTTGGACACGGATTTTACGGATTGAGCGGATTCCTATTTGATTTATACGGAATCTGTTCCCTGTAATTATTCCGCGTCCACACACATTAAAACGTTCAGAACCTTTCTTTCGGGATGGATTCCACGGAGTTGTCAGATCTTTTCCATAAAGTTCATAAAAAGTCTGTATTTTCCGTGTGGTCCGTGTCCCCGCCATTATTTGAGCGGGGTGTCCCATTTCAAAAAAAACGGCCACGGGTTCGCCCATGGCCGCCTTGGATTCAAGGAAATAAAAACGGCCACGGGCTTGGAGCGCTCCGTGGCCGTAGTTCACATTATGTGAATCTTACGAATCAACAGACGCACTCCGAGGATGCAAAAATGCATCGCCACTTTGCGTGGTGCAAATGCAAATGCTGTAAGGTCTGTTAGCGAACATCGGTTGCGTCTCCTTTCGTAAAATTTGCTTATCAATTCTGTAAGCCGTCGTAGTCTATCACAGGGATTTTGATGAGTCAAGGGATTAATGTTGTTTTGTTAATGTTGTTTTAATGTTTGTATCCATAGCTTG
>JASFRG010000215.1:0-7289 GCA_050115035.1 Anaerolineales bacterium
CGCTCATAAGAAAATTTCCATCGCAATGCGTAAATTATCCCAAAATCAGAACGCATCCACGGTCTTATAATCCCATACGATCTGGATGCGTTTCCACATTAATGTTAATAGAGGAGAATAATATGCGTGCTAAGACTTTTATCCCAAACCTAATTTTAACTCTCATCCTGACCAGCTTTCTGTTGACGGCCTGCGGCACATCCGCTTCAACCCCGCCCCCTGAGCCTGCCTCCAACAAGTCAGAGTGGGATTGGTTCGACATTGAGTTGACCGACGTTCAAACCGGCGAGACTTTCACCATGAACGATTATGCCGGGCAGGTTGTGCTGGTCGAGACTATGGCGATATGGTGCCCCAACTGTCTTTTCCAGGCTAACGAAGTGATAAAAATGCATAAGATGCTCGATAATCCCGACGATGTGATCTCGGTCAGCCTGGATGTAGACGTCAATGAAGATGAGGCCATGTTGAAGGAGTATACAGAAGAATACGGCTTAGATTGGCACTTCGCTGTTTCACCGCGTGCAGTCAACCGCGCTCTCGGGAACCTGTATACGGCCCAATATCTCAACCCCCCTCTTTCACCCATGCTGATTATCGACCGGGACGGCGGAGTTCATCACCTGGAGTATGGCCACAAGAGCGCAGAGAAATTATTTGAGAGTGTCAAACCATATTTAGCTCCTTAGTAAAAATACCGATGGTCTCCCTTTATAAGGAATTATCGTCAGGCGACAAAATCCCGAAACATTGATCATGGACATCGCATTCACATCTATCTTTCTCGGTTTGCTGTCAACCACCAGCCCCTGCGTGTTACCGCTCTATCCGGGTTTCCTGGCCTACTTGAGTGGTCAAACTGAGCTGGAGCAGGGCAAAGGAAAATATTTCCTGGGGTTATTCGTGCTGGCCGGGGTATTGACCATGATGCTGACGCTGGGAGGCTTGATCGCTCTGTTAGCCCTCCCCACTGGAAATGTGTTGGCTTTCATCATCCCATTGGCGGATGGGTTGATCCTGCTTCTCGGCCTCCTGCTCTTGCTGGACCGCAACCCATTCAAAACCCTGCCACAGATTCAAGTCCCGGTTTTACGTCACCCCTTTTTGAATGCCTATACATACGGCCTGCTCTACGGACCCATCGCGCTGCCCTGCTCCGGGCCGCTGGTCGTCAGTATCTTTGCCCTGTCGCTGACAGCCGGGGAGGCCTTGAGCAAGCTGTGGGTCTTTCTCTGGTTCGGCCTGGGATTTGGTTTGCCTTTGTTCATTCTTTCGCTGCTATCCGGAGCGTTACAACGCCAATTGACAAGTTTTTTCGCCCGCCACAGTCGAATTGTCAATCTTATAGGCGGCGTGTTGTTGATCGGGGTTGCCATTTACGATCTGAGTTTGAACTGGGAAATGCTGCGGCTGTTCTATTCTTAATGGAAGAACAGCCAGTTTGTTTTTAAGCAACCCTGGGAATTCTTCTAGATTCTTGCAGCTTCTTCCCTGGGGTTGTAAATTTCACCTACAACCTTCAGCCATTTTTTACCTTTTTAAGATGATTTGCAATGAGAGAACCACAATTTAGAAAGAATTTGTTTTTTCTGCTCATGATGATTTTTTCGGCTTGTACAAATGGCCAGGATATCGATACGGTCACCCCGCAGCCAGAGGTAAATTTTTTACCAGGTGGAACAGCGATCTTATCAATCCCCTTTTTGAATGACAAAAAAATATCCATTCGGATCCAGAAACCAGAAGGGGATGGTCCCTTCCCGGCTCTCATCGGTGTAGCCGGTGGAGATGGGTGGTATGCTTTTCGACCGGACTTGTCAACCAGCCTGCATGAAAGAGGCATTATGGTGGTAGACTTTGCTCCCCAGGGGCGAGGGGCAAGTGAGGGAGAGGACGACCATCATGGTTATGTCCATCAGGACGATCTCAAAGCAATCGTAGATTTCGTTGGCGGACTTGCGTTTGTTCAGAAGGATAACATTGGCGTTCTATCCTATTCTTATGGCGTTGTTCTGGCCACGGGTGCCCTGGCCAGGTATCCTGATATGCCGGTTGCCTTTCTGATCGATTGGGAAGGTCCTGCCAGTCCGGGCAAAGATATTCAACGAACCCTGGAAAATGAGGAAGCCTGGGCATATGAACTCATTCGCTTTTTGAACAATGATCGTGAACCGACCCCGGAAGAATTGTCGCACATTGAGATTCACGGCGGATTGCTATTTGACGAAGGGTATTGGGAAGAAAGGGATGCCTCCCGCTTTGCGGCGCATCTTCCCTGCCCTTACCTGCGAGTGCAATTCGATCAGGATCATGCGCAAGGGCCATACAAATACCTTATGATGAATATCGTAAATGCCGTGACCACTGAAAGTGGTCAATGGTCACGCGTCAACGATAATCCGGCAAACATCGTATATTCCGAAGAGAACCTAACAAAATATCATTTTCACACGTACCGTGCAGGGGAATTTGCGGGATTAAGTTCAGTAGAATCAAAATCGGTGCATACAGTTCTCCTGGCTTATATCGAAGAAATGTTTTTCTCAAAACCATATAAAGAATAGCAGAACTTGCAAACATCTGGTGCAGACAACCGGCGAGTTTTCGCATATTGCGTTGAATTTGCCAGTACACAAAACCACAAGTTGGAAAAGCGGTTTTAGGCGTCAAAATCGTGTAAGATTGGATATCCGATCTCACAGGAACCGTTATGCATAAAGCAGACAACTTTTTCGAAACCGCTCGTCAACGCTTGACGTACATGCTGTCATTGCCTGAACGAACGATTCGTTCATTAGCTGCCCTGGTTGGTGGGATGAGCACATTTTTGACCGAAACATTGTTCCCCAGTGCTTTGCGTGGGACCACAACGTATCAAGTGACGATCGGATTGATGCAGCAATTTATACTTGAGCGCGTGGCGGGGATAAAAAATGAGCTCGGCAAGGGTCACCTCCAGCTCGGGGAAGACTATGTCCAAAGGAAGATGGCCGGAACCGCGCTGGAAGCAGCCGGGCTGCTCACCATGGGATATTCCCCACTGTGGGTGTTTGCCATCCTCGGGGATGCGGCCGGCGGGAGCAAGGTTTTTCTGGACCGGCTCGTTAAATACCTGAAAGAGAACGAGGTCATCACAGAAGATATCCAGGCAGGGGAGTTGGTGGATGTGCTTGAGGCAGTCCAGGAAGCCTCGAGCAAGAGCGCCAGCAGCATCGACACCCCGCCCCTCTCGCGTGAGGAACTGCGGGAACTGGCGAATGAAATGAAACTCAGTTATGGCCGGGTGTTCAGAAGCACGACCAATTTGATGCCGCGCCTCGAGGCCCTTTGGAAAAACATGGAACAATTGGCATTGCAGGAAAACATCTCCATTGAGCGCCTGGTTGGCATCATGACGGTCGACGCCGCCATATGGAGTAAGAAAGGGCTGGGTATCGCCATGGCGACCGGTCAGACCGGAGCAGCCTTATTTAATGAAAAGATCCTTGATAGTTACAGGCAAACGCTGGCGATAACTTCGGAGCAAAGGATCGATACGCTCATGAGCAATCACATGCGTCCGTTCATGCAATCAGCAAAAACGCACTTTGATCCTGCACAAAAATCCTGGACTGAAATAAAGTTGGTGGAAAAAAGCAAGGGTAAACGGGAAGACTGATCGCTTTGCTGGCATTCCCCATCCGAATCAATTTTTTATATTCAGGAGTTACGCACTTGAACTAGAGAAACCCGAGAATAAGGGGGGCGTGCGGCCGCACGCCCCCCTTATTCTCGGCACCCTTTCTCGAACGGTAGCTCCACAATAAACCGTGGTCATGAGCACCACCTGGCTATAAGGGCTGCTTCAGCCTGAGAACGTCGTCCCCAGTGTATCGCAGGAACCCAGGCTGGTGGTGGCACTCGAAAAAGTAAAAGTTCTTTAACAGTCCAAATATGATCGGTAAGCCCAGCAGCGATGGCAGGCGTTCTGGGGATCCATTTACGTCCACCTACAATTCCGGGCAAGCGCAAGCTCTTGTGATAAGAGCAGAAGTTGTATACGCTGCCCATTAGAAACATCAAAGGTTGGAGTGTCTCCGGATTGCGCAATAGAGCCCGGCTCCTACGAGCTAAAGAAGCCAAACGGGATCGGAAAGTGGCGTTGATGCGCTCAATGAAAGCTGTATTGAGCTTTGAGCCGCCCTTACTATCAGCAATCAAAACCAGGGCTGTTTCCAGGGATCCTTGCGCCATGCGATGGGTCACATCAACCACGCGTTTGCCTTCATAGCGTTTGATGACTTGTCCAATGTGAATAGCTGGCCATGAAATCAAGCGAGGACGCCCTCGCTTTCCTGTTGGCAGGGGAGTACGAAATACCAACTGAATGGCTTTGACATAGCTGCGTAATCCGTCCACACAAAACAGCATCGGACGAGCGAGTGCACAGGCTCGCACGATTTGGATGAGTTCGATGATCAAGCTTTGGTTACGATGTTCGCTTACTACCCCACCCAACCATAAGCGGGTTTGCACCATGATCGCCATTGCCATCCACAACACCTTGCCTTGTGCTTTGACCCGGATTTCATCGGCTTGCACATGCCCTAACTCCCGAGGTTGCTGCAACAGTTGTTGATGAACTCGCTGACAATGTTGTCCACTACTTTCTTGCCATGCCATGATTGTGCGTTCGTCCAGTTGAAAAGCAGCTACGATGGCCTGTACTGGGCAACCATGGGCGATCAGGGTTACGACCAGTGTCACAACCTCCATTGAGTAGCGCAAACGATAGAAGGGCGTTCCGGTCGTGGCAGCAAAGGTCTTACCGCATATTTTACATTTGTAACGTGCTTCTTTGCGACTATGTATCACAATGTTGTTCTTACCAACTTTACCCCTTGCAGGGCAGCCCATATTCGGGCAGAATTGTGTCTGAGGGTCCATGTGGTTTTCTCTTGTTTGGTGTGGAAACCACAAGATTGCCACAGGACTCTCATTTTTTCAACCTCCACGCTTTAGTGGAGTGCTACCTCTCGAACTGCGTAAGTTCTAATATTAAAGGATAATCCATAACCAAATGCCTCAGGGTTGGTTTTCAAGCAGCCAGCTTCAAGGCGGTGTGCAGCAGCACATTTGCGCCTGTTTCCAGGTCTTCGGGCGAGGTGAATTCATCGGGGCTGTGACTGATTCCCTCCCGACTGGGCACGAAGATCATCGCAGTGGGACACATGGCCGCCATCAGTTGCGCATCATGCCCGGCGCCGGAAATCATCCGGCGGGATGGAATCCCCAGTTCTTCTGTGACCTGGTGGATGATCTCTAGGATGGCCTGATCGAACTCGACCGGAGGCACCTGTTCCAGGGAGTGGAAGGCAATTTCTACGCCGTCACTGGCTTCGATCTCTTTAGCACGTGCATATAAGCGTTCTTCCGCCTCCGCTAAAGCTTCACCATCCGAATTGCGCAGATCGACCGTAAAAGTCGCTTTACCGGGAATGACGTTGATGGCATTGGGCTCGAAGGCGATCATGCCACAGGTAGCGCGCTGCTCGCCACCGATATCGGCAGCGATCTCTCGCAGGGAGGCAATCAGTTTAGCGGCGGCCAGGCCCGCATCCTGGCGTTGATCGATCGGGGTCGTCCCGGCGTGGTTGGCGCGTCCGGTTACGGTCGTTTCCAGCCAGGTGATGCCAGTGACCCTCTCCACGATGCCAACGGGAATTTTCAGGCGGTCAAGGATCGGCCCCTGCTCAACGTGCAATTCGATAAAAGCATAAGGTCGGATAGCGCCCGTTTCCATGGACCCGGCATACCCAATCCGTTCCAGATCCTCTCCAAAATTGCTGCCATCGATGCCCTGGGTGGCGTAGGCCTGCTCGAGCGAGCATTCTTTCACATACACAGAACTGCCTAACATTCCCCGGTTGTAGCGAACACCTTCTTCATTTGTGAAGACTGCCACTGCCAGGGGAATGTTGGTTTTTATGTGGTTGTCATTCAAGGTTTGGATGACTTCCAGGGCGGCCAGGACCCCATAACTGCCATCGTAGCGCCCCGCAACGGTAACGGTATCAATATGCGAGCCGAGCATCACGGGCAGGGTATCTTCTTCCCCCGGGCGAAGTCCCAATATGTTCCCGACCTTATCGATGTGGATCTGCAACCCAAGGGAGTCCATCCAGGAAACGATCAGGTCGCGGCCAGCTTTGTCGGCCTCGCTCAAGGCCAGACGGCTGACTCCACCCGCCTCCAATGAACCGATTTTCCCCAGCGCCTCCAGTTTATCCAAAAGACGTTTTTTATCGATCTGGATTTTCTTGGACGCTTCCGGCTTTTTAGGCGCCTCATGAAGGGCGCTTTTGGATTTGCCGTGCAGTTCGCTGTTCTTGATGGCTTTTCCACAGATTCGATAAAAGCCTCGCTCAATCATGTCACTGATTTGGTTGGCAGATTCGATAAAGTTGTCCGTATCGCTCTTGACAGGATCCTGGATATCCTCGATCTTGTCCCGGATCACTTCGGACAACAAAAAGACGCGCTTGCTAAAGAGTGGAAATTCGTGCTGCAAAGCTTCCTTGTGCCCGGACTCCATCACCAGGATCAAATCCTGGACCGAGATCAGTTCCGGGGTGATCGCGCAGGTCTCATGTCCATCCAGGGAAACGCCGATCTTACGCGCAGCGGCAACGGCTGCGGGCAGGGCCGGCTCTCCAGGAGAGGTCCAGGTGCCTGCACTCCGGATCATCCAATCTCCCTTCCAGCCCATGCTGGCCAGCTTCTTTGAAAAGCAGGCCGCCGCAATGGGCGAGCGGAATTGGTTGGCAGTACAAACAAATAATATGGCTGGCATGGAAATGAGTTGGAGGTGAGACTAAATCAGAGCGAGCCCACCGCTTGGCAGGCGATTATCCCAAAGCGTGGGATCAGGATTTGTAATAGCGGGTACCTTCGCGTGGTTCGTTTTTGGCATAATACTTATAAGCGTTGGCCGAATAATAGCCATAGGCGCCATAATGTTTGCCTCCCTTTCTGGGAATACGGTTGAAGATCACTCCCATGACAGAGGCGCCGCTGCGGTTCAATTGGATCAGGGTTGACTTGGCCTCCTCCGCAGGAGACTTTCCTGGCCTGAGCACCAGAATAACCCCATCCACCAACGAAGCCAGGATCTGCACATCCGCAACCAGGATCGGAGGCGCATCAAATATGACGATGTCAGCGTGCTTTCTCAGGTCAGCCATGAGATGCAACATCCGATCTGACCCCAATAACTCTGCGGGGTTGTCGGGAATGTAACCGCTGGTGAT
>JASFRG010000216.1:0-7238 GCA_050115035.1 Anaerolineales bacterium
GTACAGATTTTGCTAAGGCACAGAACCCGCGTAGCAAGCCACGGGGTATTCTATGAAGAATAAAGGAGAGAGATCAATTTACGCTCTTCTACAGCTACCTGTTCGGCGGGAGTAAGAGTTACATTTCGAGCATCAGGAAGATAAACGGGCTTTTTGGTTGTAACACTCTCTCGAATGTGAGGATGATCTTTCAAAGGCGCCAAACGCAACTCTATTGGAAATTCAGAAGGCATAGTCGGAACGGTAGCACCCAAATATAAATCACTTTTTTCTAGCATATAGATTGCACCAGTTTCTATTGAGAGTAGAGTAGCGGCGCTTTCTATCGTGATACGCAAAACTTCTTCAAGTTCCAGGGTAGACGCCAGGGCACTACTGACCTTTAACAAAGTGGATAATTCTTTTGCAGATATTTGTTGTGTCAGTTCATCATAAGGAACTGGGCTATTTTGCCCCATAATCAACTCCCTAAGAATTGAGTTATGTTCATGGTACCAATCAGGATGCCCCTTATAAGGTTTGGAGCATGGTTTACCAGTTTCATCATCACCTTCAAAATTATACTATCGCAAAGTTTTAAAGAACTTTACAGACTCTTTTGGATTCTTAGTAATAATAAGTGAATATACTTGATTTACCTCATCATCTAGTACAATCAACGCAATTGATCCCTTAAAAAGTTAACGAGATAAAATGACAGAATTAAACCCCACACCCAAACGTCCTTTTTTAAAAACAGTTTTCTTCTCCCCAGATGAACCACGCCTGAGAGCCGGCTGGCGATTGGTCATACAAACCATCCTGCTGATCGCGCTCTCTTTTTGCGCCGGGCTGCCTCTCGGACTGTTGTTTCTTATCCCCGGTTTGGAACTACCGGATGGATTATTCCTGGCATTGAATCAAGTGATTGAGATCATCGCTTTTACAGGCTCCATATACCTGGCAGTGCGTTTTCTGGATAAACGTCCCTTTAGCAGCCTGGGATTGAAACTCAACAAATGGACTCTGATTGATATCTTTGCAGGGATTGTCATTACCTTTTTCATAATGGGATTCATTTATCTGATTCAGTGGGGTTTGGGCTGGTTGACCTTTGACGGCTTCGCCTGGGAAACTGATAACATACTGACCGTCCTGGGCGGAACTCTGGGCATGTTTGCCGTATTCGTGCTTGTAAGTTGGAACGAGGAACTGCTTACGCGTGGTTACCACTTACAGACCATCGCCAGCGGACTCAATTTGTTCTGGGGCGTG
Organism: Anaerolineales bacterium; assembly: GCA_050115035.1. Lineage (GTDB taxonomy): Bacteria > Chloroflexota > Anaerolineae > Anaerolineales > Villigracilaceae > JAABUE01. Next base: position 1,255 of record JASFRG010000216.1, read on the forward strand.
GTACTTTCTTCTGTAGTATTTGCCATCCTGCACCTTGCCAATCCCAACGCCACCTGGGTCAGCGCGGCCGGCATCTTTTTCGCCGGTCTTTTCCTGGCTTACGGGTACCTCACCACCCGGCAGCTCTGGCTGCCAATCGGCCTGCATATCGGCTGGAATTTCTTCGAGGGTGTGGTCTTTGGTTTCCCAGTCAGCGGGTTGGATATTTACCGTTTGATACACATCACAGTCGATGGACCAGTGCTGTGGACCGGCGGTGCTTTTGGACCGGAAGCAGGCCTGATGGTTTTACCCGGTATATTGCTCGGCATAGCGCTCATTTTTGTTTACACTAAATATCTGAGAAAACCAATTAACGACTAATCCATGCCAATCATCGCTTCTATTCCCATCCTGGTCATCCTCATCCTCATGATCGGCTTCCGGTGGGGTGCGGCTCGCGCTGGCGCGGCAGGCTACCTGACTGCATTTATCGTTGCAGTTGTATTCTTTGGCGCTGGCACGGATGTGCTGGCATACTCACATACCAAAGCATTCATCCTATCGGTTGATGTTCTGTTCATCATCTGGGCAGCCTATTTGCTATACAGGGTAACAGATGAAGCCGGAGCGATCAAAACAATCGGCAGATTACTTCCCTCATTGACAAGCGATCGTGGTATGCAGGCTTTGCTGATTGGCTGGGTGTTTGCTTCCTTCCTGCAGGGTGCAGGCGGATTCGGCGTTCCGGTGGCGGTAACTGCGCCCCTGCTGATCGGCCTGGGCTTTACCCCATTGAACGCGGTCATCATCCCCTCTATCGGGCATGGCTGGGCAGTGACATTTGGCTCGTTAGGCTCATCCTTCAATGCAATGATGTCCGCTACTGGCCTGGATGCCGCCACACTGGCCCCGGAAACTGCGCTCTTCCTCGGGCTGGCTTGCGTTCTGACCGGCCCCATGGTCGCACATGCAGCCGATGGCTGGAGCGGAGTTAAACGCTTGCTGCTTCCCGCGCTGGTGATAGGCATTGTGATGGGAGCAGTGCAGTTCGCTATCGCTGCAGGTGCCGGCTTGTGGAATCTGGGCGCTTTCACGGGTGGGCTGGCCGGACTGGCCATCAGCATGTGGGTGATCCGTTGGGGAGAACCAGGTAAAGGTATAGAAAGAAGCGAACGTAAGCCGCTTTTGCTGGCATTATCTGCTTACATCGTCCTGATCCTGATCACAGCTGCGATCCTTCTCATTCCATCCATCAAGGACTGGTTGGGTCAGGTAGCCGTCCAAATCCAGTTTCCGGAAACAATAACGGCTCTGGGGTATGTCAGCCCGGCAGGTACAAACCGCCCCATCCGCGTTTTCACCCATGCGGGGGCAATCTTAGTTTACACATCACTGATCGCGTATTTTATTTACAAGCGTGCGGGTTTATATAAAGCTGGTATCGGGAAAAAAATCGTACAGTCAACAGTCAGGGGCATGATGTCTTCAAGTTTGAGCATTGTGCTCATGGTTGCCATGGCAACTGTCATGCAGAGCAGCGGCATGACCGAAGCACTGGCGCAGGGTTTGGCAGATGCGGTTGGGAGAGCCTTTCCTCTGATCGCACCATGGATCGGCGGCATCGGCGCATTCATGACAGGCTCAAACACCAACTCAAATGTTGTGTTCGCAGCATTGCAAATGCGCACAGCTGAACTACTGGCCTATAGTGTGCCAGCGATACTGGCCGGGCAGACTGCCGGTGCCGCCGTGGCTTCCGTAGCTGCACCCACAAAAGTAGTGGTGGGAGCCAGTACCGCAGGCATGGCCGGGAAGGAAGGAGATGTGTTGCGCGCGTTGATTGGCTATACTCTCCTTCTCATCCTATTTATCGGTCTCTTGACCATTCTGACAACACTCTTCGGGCTTTGATGTGTTATGCTTAAAACCAAGTTCAACCGCCAAACTTTTTCGTTTGTAACCATTTCTCTGGCTTCGATTTTTTTGTATTCAGCCGCCCAAAACGGATCAGAAATATTAACCTGGATTTTCCTTGGTTTGGTTCTACTAGCGGCTTTGACTACCTTATTGACAAAATGAGCAAACAAAACTCCCCCGTTGATGTTCTCATCACAATGCCTTTTAGCGCTTCTCTGATCAAGCCGTTGCAGGAGGTTTCTTCCCTGTTGCGGATTACCGTCCATCCTGCAAAAAATATCAACGACGTGCCGGATGAATTATGGAAACGATGTGAGGTGCTGTACACTGATCGCATCATCCCTGACGAAGAGCTTGCTCCCAAACTAAAATGGGTTCAACACCATCATGCGGGACTCGACTCTACGATAGATCTGCTCGCGGAAATCAGGCCCAATCTTACGGTCACCACGCTGAGCGGCGCAGCGGCTTCGCAAATCGCCGAACATGTAATGACCATGCTGTTGGCCTTCGGACGAAATTTACCCAACCTGAATGCACAACAACAGAAAGCCGAATGGCCTAAGGACCGCTGGGAGCGGTTCACCCCCCGCGAATTGCGAACCAGCACAGTCGGAATTGTCGGATATGGGAGTATCGGCCGCCAGGTTGCACGCCTGCTGCGTGAGTTTGGCGCAACCGTGCTTGCTACCAAAAACGATGCCATGCATCCTACCGACAATGGCTACACCCCCGAAGGTTTGGGAGATCCAAACGGCGACTTTGTCCACCGCTTGTATCCTGCCCAGGCTATCAAGTCCATGTTAAAGGATTGCGATTTCATCGTTGTCGCTGTACCGCTCTTTGAGAAAACACGCGGCATGCTCAATGCGGAAGTACTTTCAGCCTGTAAACCAACTGCGTATTTAGTGGACGTTTCACGTGGCGGCATTGTTGACCACACCGCATTGATCAAAGCCTTGAATGAACACAGATTGGCTGGAGCCGCCCTGGATGTCTTTCCGGAAGAACCGCTGCCAAAGAAAAGTCCACTTTGGGAGATGCCAAACGTAATCATCACCCCGCATATCGCCGGTGTCAGCGCGCATTATGATGAGCGCGCGATAACTCTATTTGCCGAGAACTTGTCGCGATACATTGCCGATCTGCCGTTGTATAACATTTTCGATTTGAAAAAAGGGTACTAACGATGCTTATCCGAGCAGTAATATTCGACCTGGGTAACACCCTGATGTACCCGGTTGCACCGGATCTGTGGCCTGAAGTCATCAAGCGCGGAAATCAAGCCCTGATGCAACACCTCTGTGATTTAGACCTTCTCAATGATTGTGATGATTTTGTGTTGGAGTTCAATCAGCGGCTGCATCAATATTATGAGGAACGGGATAAACAATTTGTCGAAACCAGTACCTTCCTGGTACTCAAAGAACTATTGGCTGAGAAAGGGCATACCAACGTTCCCGATTCAGTTATCCGGGAAAGTCTGGACGCTCATTACGCCGTCACGCAGAAAAACTGGCAACTCGAAGATGACACCCTTGCCTGTCTCGACTCATTACAGGGACAAAATTACAAACTGGGATTGATGTCAAATGCAGGCGATCATCGCGATGTGCTGCAACTGGTCGAAAGATTCGGACTTAAACCCTATTTTGAGTTCATCCTGACTTCAGCAGGATGTGGTTTTCGTAAACCCCATTACAAAATATTCCAGCTTGCGCTGGAACAAGTGAACGCCCGTGGAGAGGACGTGGTCATGGTTGGAGACACACTGGATGCCGACATTCTGGGAGCCAACCGGATGGGCATGTACAGCATCTGGATTACACGTCGCTCGGAGTCTCCTCTAGATCCGGATGATATTTCCTCGACCTCCCAACCACGAGCCGTGATAAAAACTCTGGGAGAACTTCCTGAATTACTCAGAGAACTGGAACTGGGCCTCCGCAATTAATTGCGGAGTTTTTTACTACTACCAACCACTGGCCCACTCTTCTGCAGTCTGGATCACATCCAGATCACCCAGAATTGTCAAATGATCGCCCATCGCCAGACACGTTGTTCCATGTGGAACAATCACCTCGTCGTTTCTGCGAATTGCTAACACGAGCAGATCCCCAGGGAAACTCACCTCGTTCAAGCGTTTACCGTGCAAATCCGGGTTCATCACAATTAATTCCCGCAAATCGCGGTCGTCGGTTGTGGAGGTCATCAGCTCGAAGATAGCCGGGTTGCGTGCCATCAGTGCCAACACGGAACTTCGATGTATGGAGGGGGTCAATGTTTGAACGCCTAATTTTTTAAATTCATCCAGGAGCAGCGGCTCCATCACAAAAGTAATCACATGTTCGATGCCGCGTCCACGGGCTGCCCGGCACGCATCCAGATTTTTTCCATCTTGTACATCTAAGGCCAAAAAGGCTTCGATCTGAGCCGGAGGCAAGGAGTCGATACAGCCTGTCAAATGATCAGCGCCAGATTCGATTTCGAATCCCTGCTCGTTGATTTGAGTAGCAGCTTCTTTATCGGTTTCCACAAAGCATATATCTTCACCATGAGCTTCCAAATCACGGGCAACCTGGAAGGCCAGGTCATTGCTCCCATAGATCAACGTGAAGCGCTTGCGCTGGTCATCACCACCTGCATGCAATGAATTAAACGCAAGCGGCGCGATGGTCGCGGTCAGAGCAGCAATGAGAATAATATCTGCATTGGTGGATTCGCTGATTGCGCCCAAGCCCAACCCGATTGACGAGGCTGCGATAATCAGGGAAAGGCGCGCCGAAAGGAGCAAACCGCTAGAAATTGTCTCGCGCCAAGTAAACGCAAACCGAAAAATGAGTGAAGATAATAGCTTGATCACAAATGCAGCAAACAACAAGATTGGTAGAAGCAACCAAGCGTTTGGTGCTCCGACAAAAGCGTTTAAGTCAAATTGAACACCAACAAAGATAAAGAATAAGGGGATAAAAAAGCCAAATCCAATCGCATCCAACTTATATCGCAAGTTTTCTTCCCCAGCACCGCTCAACAATGACGCAAGAACCCCGCCCAGAAAAGCTCCCAGAATCAGTTCTGCGCCCAGCATTTCTGCCAGCACCACAAATCCAATCATGATAGCAAAGGCACCGCGGACCTTGATTTGTGCGGTCGCATCTGATAGCTCTTCAAAAATACGCCGTACTGCCGGAATACGTAACCAGCGCACTCCCAGTTGATACAGTAAAACAACCGGAACAAACAACAACCCGATTAACAATATGTCCAGTGTCAAACCCGTCGAGCGGACTGCAACATACACAGTTATTAAGAACATTGTCACGAAATCAGCCAACAATGCAACCAGAAGCAGTGTCTGCCCAAAGCGACTGGAAGACATGCGGTTTTCCTTGAGCACTGGTACCACAATTCCTAATGAAGTCGTAGAGAGAATCAGAGTCATCATCCAGGGGTCGCGCACGAATCCAGCCCAGAAAAGACCAAACCCAACGACTAGTGACAGGATCAGGGTCAGTGCGAACGAGAGTCCAGCCAGTAATAACGAACTAGGACCATTTGTTCTCTCACGTTTTGAGGCAGCAAACAGAATGGAAAAATCAATTTCTAAACCTGACAGGAACATCAAAAAAGCAAAGCCTATCTCAGCCAACAACTCCAGTGTAGTCTCATGCCCGCTAACAAGTCCAAGGACTGAAGGACCAACTACGATTCCAGCTAATATTTCGCCAACTACGACTGGGATGCGACGAAAACGCGCCAGTAGCAGTGGGACAACCATTGCCAGTACAACAACCAGCAATAATGGCAAGAAACGTGTTTCCATATTTCTGTTATCTCCAAATGACTTCAGGGACTACAACAATTCCTATTCAGGTATGAACTGGCTTGTAAAATTTGGACGTTCTACATCATTATTTTCAAGCCAAAAGCGAATATCTTCAACACACACCTTCGGGCCAAACATAGTTAACCGATCTCCGAAGGCTAATTCTGTATTTCCGCGTGGAACGAGCAATTCATCCCCTCTACGTATAGCAAGAACCAGACAGGTACTCGGCAATTTGAGAAAACGAAGTGGCCGTTGG
>JASFRG010000217.1:0-7215 GCA_050115035.1 Anaerolineales bacterium
AAAGGGAAGCTACATAGACCAGAATGGTCTCGATACCGTGCTTGATCTCGGCCCAATCCTTGGCGAAGTACATGCTAGCTGCAAATACCCCGCAAGCCACCGGCCAGGCTGCCATCACGCGGGCATCGAAGGGGGTGATCGGCCAGGGCCAGCGGGTATCCGCAAAGGCCGGATTCAAGAACAGGACGCCGCCCAATCCGATCCCCGCTACGAAGATAAACATGCACAGGTTTTTCAGGCCCGGCAGGATGGGGCCTTCTGAAAGCTCCGTTGGAACCGCAGCCTTGCTCTCTGCACTGTGCGGCTCTACCAGCATCAAGACCAGCGGTTCAGCGGTATACGCCAGTACCCAGATATGAGCCACGATGATGTTCGTTTCCCAATTCATCTCGTCGATGTGCCAGAATGTAGCCAGGAACAAGACAGCCAGAAACGCAAAGTTGCCCCAGCGACTCCAGCGCAGACGCATCCAGTCTTTCTGACGCCAGAGGTGGAATCCGAAAAATGTCCGTAGGGCAAAAGAGGCGCCGATAAAACGCGCGGACTCGACCGGGACGATCGGCCAGGCAAATCTATGCCCCCATTCCGGGAAAAACACCAGCCAGATCACAAAGGACAGCGCCAGCAAAAATTGTGTCAAGCCAACACGGGTAATAGCGGACGGTTTCGGATATAACATTAAAGCCTCCTTACAATTGCGACGCTCACAGCCCCTATTTCCGGGCGCTTCAGTTCAACTGCGTAACTCCTGATCTACATAAACGGTTTCCCGATCAACTCCAGTTTAAGACGCATCTTGACATCGTTATCCACGAACAGCGCGCCGTGATGTTGGTGTACCGGGTGAATGTCGGCGCCTTCCAGAATAGCACTGTTTTGCGGGACTGAATCATCTCCCGTGGTGCGGGTTAGATAGGCAAAGTTTGAAAACTGGCCATCCTCCTTGCGGTGCAGATTGATCTCGTCGATGGTCTTATGTCCGTACCCAAAAATACAGGTGGTTGGCACGCTGGTCTTCATCCCAAGTTCCTTCTTGAACTCGCGTGCCAGTTCCCAGAGCGGCCATTGTTCTTCAGCCAGCCAACTCTTGTTCTTCATAAAGTTGAAGGGCTTTTTGTGCTGGTCTTTTCCACAGGCAAAGACCGGTAAAATCTGGTAGGCAGTGGGGTAGGTGGCGATCACCTTTCGCAGGGTCTCGCCCATGATGCCAAAAGGCAGGACGCCGGGCCCAAACATGAGACTGGTAACCCCGGCGGGCGTCCCGTAGTGCGGACCGCCCATCAGAATCAACCGTTGAACCTTTTCTTTACCTCCCAGACGCTCTACATAATAGCGGCTGACCAGAGTGCCCAGGCTGTGGCCAATCAATTTGATGGAAGGGGCTTCTAAACGCTCGATGAAATGCCCCAGTTGCCGGGCCGACAGGCGAATGTCCTGGCGCCAATCATAGGCGAATTCGAAGAAATCTTTTCCACGTTCGTATCCCAGGTCTTGCACCAGATAATCCCCGAGACGGCTGTATTGTTCCAGTTTAATCAGGTTAGGAACAATGACTACCTCTTGCAAGATTCCGCGCGGCTCGATCCCGGGTTCGCCGGGGTATTTGAACAGTTCCGGTTGCTTCAGGAGCAGCCTCAAGTTGGGCCAGATGCGCGTATCCCCACGCCAGAGTTCAGATCCCATGATTCCCGGCACGAACACAACCGGCGTGCGTTTGGGCAGCTTGAACGTGGTCCCGACAATTGTCAGGTTTTCAGCACGAAATCCGCGCTTGTAAATGAGATTGGCAAAGCCGATCCGCAACAGCATACCATCTTCCAGCACTACTTCATCACGTTTCACCCCATCAACCCAGATGCCATTGCTGCTATTCAGGTCATGAATTGTGAAAGTAAATTGTGAACGTGTAATGCGCGCGTGCGACCGCGAAACACTGGGATGATCCAGGTAGATGTCATTCTCCGGCGCGCGCCCGATGGTGAGCGCATCGAATTCACCGTCGAGTTCGATCTCCCAGGTATTTTCTGGCGTGTGGACAACCAACCGGTCGACATCCGTTCTGTTGATCGAAATGGGCAGTGCAATTTCTGCGATGGTCTGGCTCAGGTCCGCTTCGGATTCGATCTTCGTTATAGCGAGATCCTCTCCGGGATGCTCCAATTTGTAATGGAGCTGATGCCCCCCAGGGTAATCACGTCTCCCGCTTTGAGTTGCGCCTCGCTCACTTTTTCATCGTTCACCTTGGACCCGTTGGTTGATTCCAGGTCAACCAGCCTGACGTCTCCCTTGGCATCTATTTCAATCCGGGCATGCATCCGCGAAATTTTGAAATCCGTCAGAACGATATCGTTCGTGGGGTCGCGACCGAGTGTGATCTGTGATTTAGAAAGCTCGAATTCCTGCTTGCCCCCATCAGGCAGGCTCATTTCCAGATAGCCATACGAATTTTGCATTATTCCCTCTTGCTTGGCATGTGTTTGCTCCAACCCGCTTGCTTCATTTTACAACTTGGAATTTACGCCGTTCGCAAAGTTGTACCCTTAGTATATGACTAAACTGATCCAATTTCAATCCGCGTAACTTCTCACTTAGTCTACATTTCACTGATGCACGCGTTTCCACGCGGCCATAATTTCGTGATGCCAGTGTACATTTGTTAGGAAGCGTTCCCGTGCTTTTTTGTCCGGGATTTTTTCTGCGATCTTTGTCAGGATATTAACCGCATCTTTCAGGATTTGATTTGCACGCGCATCTCCGCTCGCCTGGAATACTTGATAACAGGTCCAGTAAATTCGCAGGGGTTCCCATGCGCCGGAAAGATCTTTTTCTCTCCCGATGAACTCGATAATTTTCTGGACATTTTCACCCGCCCCGGCCAGGTCCCCACTCGCCAACAAGGCCAGACTCAGTCCAGAAATGGATTCTGCCTGCAAAGATTCCTGCTCAAGCCCACGTCGGATATCCAATGACTCGCGAAAGGCTCGCTCCGCCTCTGCCGGTTGATGGAGCCCAAGCTTGATATGGCCCAACCAAACCAGGCCTTCTGCCATCGCATCCAGTTGATGGATCTCTCTTTTTATGTCGAGCCCTTTAAGAACATACCCCTCGGCAACCCGCCAATCTTCTAGCGCGGAAGTCCCCCAGGCCAGGTTGATGTAGGCCGTGCTTTCCATCATGCGATCTCCAATTTCTATGGCCAGGTTCAACATTTGGAGGCCGTATTCTCTGGCCGCCTTGTATTCCCCAAGAATAATGAGAATGGCCACCAGGTTGTTGAGAGCCGTTAATTCCCGACTTTGGTTCTCAGTTTCATGTGCGATGGTCAAGAAATTTTCGATGTGGGTACGCGCCTGAGCATAACGCCCCTGGGCCATATTGATCCTGCCGAGCACATTGTGTACATTCCCTTCTTCCATACGGTTGCCAGCCTGCAAAGCCAGTTCCAGTGCCCGGTTCGCTTTTTCTTCAGCCCGATCGAAATCTTCGATTTGGGAATAGAACCATGTCCAGGCGTAAAGCGCCCTTTGTGTGAGACCAGGGTCCCGGATGTGCTCTGATAGCGATATCACCTGCTCGGTAGCTTCTTGCATTTTTGGAAAATCACCCGTCCAATAGAAAAACCAGGCTCTTCTAAGCAGCACTTCCGCTTGCTTGTGGGGGTCGGCCAATCGATCGGCTGCTGAAGCCAGGCTATCGAGCACTTTTGCTTGTGCCGCCCGGTCCCCAATGACATTCCAGATATTTTCCAGGGTGAGGAATATAGAAAAACGTTTTTCCACTGCTCCCTCGGGTGTCAATTGCAGCGCTTGCTGGTACAGATCCGCGGCCTCTTCATTGGCGTATTTCGCAGCCGCTGCCTGTGCAGCACCCTGGAAATAGTCTAGCGCTTCATCCGGTCTTCCGGCTTTTACCAGGTGGTTTGCGATCAAGTGGCTTACCTCTACCACCCTGTCACTGTGCTGTCTGATCAACCAGTCTGCTACGAGACTATGATATTTTTTGCGCTGTTTCAGTAATACGGTTTCATAGGTAACTTCCCTGAAGATGCTATGTTTGAATAGATATTCCGAGGCTTCCAAAAAAGCGGATGGCTCCCGTTGAAAAACCATCTCCCGGTTCTGCAGGGAGAATAGATTGTTTGTTAGGCTTTCCTCCCCCAAGGGATGATCCTGATTGATATAGGTAACCGCCGCGTCCCAAAACACCCTGCCTACGACAGAAGCCTGTTGCAGGGTCGTGCGCTCTTGTTTAGGCAGACAATCCAGCCTGGCCTGGATGATTCCGGACAAAGTAGAGGGAACGCGAATGGCATTCAACCGGCTTGGTTTGATGCGCCAGGCGGGCTCATCTTTAATAATAATGCCGTCTTCCACCAGCATGCGGATCATCTCTTCAATATAATAGGGATTTCCTTCAGCGTGTGCGACGATCAGTTCGCGGAGCGAGTCCGGAACATTTTCTACCTTTTGCAATACTTCCACCACGAGATGTTCGCTTTGCTCCTGGGAAAGCGGCGATAGGGGGATCGTTTCAAAGCCCTCGCCCACCCCCCATGCCTCTCTTCTTTCGTAAAGGTTTGGGCGCGAGAGCGCAAAAAACAAGACGGGATATTTCGTAAGGGCTTCGCTTAAATAACTGATCAAATCTAGGGAACTTTCATCCGCCCAGTGAATGTCATCGAGAAAGATGGCGATTGTATGCTGCGCTGACTTTTCACTGAAGTACGTGACCAAATATTGAATAGCCCGATCGCGCATTAACTGAGGATGATCCAGAACGTATTTTAGTGAGTCGCTTTCACTGAAATCGTACCCCAATAAATGACCTACGAAATGCGCCATCATTTCAGATTTGCTTTTATTGCGGATACCTTGCTGAAAGCCCTCTGAAAACTTTTGACGGGCTACCTGGACGGGGTCGTCTTCCAGGATATCGAATGCAAACATGTCGCGGAACAAAGCATAGGGTTGATTCTGGGTTTCCAGGCTTGCCCGTCCTTTGAAAAATTCGATCTGGAAGGGCTGCAGCTCTAACCAGCTTTCGAACTCATCCAGAAAACGAGATTTTCCCAGCCCCGCTTCCCCCGTGAGGGTGATAATGCGACGATTTTTTTCTTTTAATACCGCTTGCGCTATTTCCCGTGCGCGCCCCATTTCCAGCTCGCGGCCCACCATGCGGGTTTCCACCCCTTCCACTCCACGGCTCATCAAGCGGAAGTCCCGGGTTTTCGCGAACAGGATTTTGTACGTCCCAACTGGTTCCGAGAATCCCTTTGCGTCGACAGGGTCTCTACGTTCCATGTCAAAGATTCCACGGATATGCTGGTACGTATGCTTCGAAACCAGGATCGTGCCTGGTTCAGCCGCTTTTTCAAGCCGGGCAGCCAGATTGATCGTCGCCCCCATGATCGTATCTTCGGCCTCGGTAACCCCGCCGGCAGCAATGAGTCCCGTGTTGATCCCTATTCGAACTTGAAAGGTTTCAACCTCCCGCTCGTTCTTGAGGGATTGGGCAATCTTCCTGGACATGGACTGGACCTCCAGGGCTGCACGGACTGCCATTTCAGGGTCATTTTCCCTGGCGGTTGGGACACCATAAACGGCTAAAAAACCATCTCCCATAAAGCGATTCACGGAGCCGCCATACTTGCGAATAGGGTCAGCTAATGCATGCAGAGAGACATCCAGAATTTCCATGCTCTCTTCCGGGTCCATGTCTTGGATCATTTGCGTTGAATTGACGATGTCCATAAACAGCACTGTCGCTATTTTTCGCTGCTGTTCAGAATCCGAGGTTGTTGAAAGAATTTCCGATAATTGTTTGCGTAAGGCCTCAATCGTCAATTCGATGATGGCATCCTCGACCTTCCCACGCAAACCTTCCTGAGCAGCGATGGCTTGCTCAAGTTGTTTTTGCCTGGCTGAACGGTCTTCTTCGGTCATCATTTGTTTTGCGCGAATTGGGCATAAACTGGAATGTAGGTCAGATCATGGGGGAGTCGCCCGGTGGGATGATTTTACCGCTGTTTGAACGCCTTTCTAAAATCTCCATATTTAAGAGTTACGCAGTTCTATAAAATTAAGATTTCACCTTATTTTGAATGCTATAATGAAAAAGATTCGTTAACAAGACCCTTTACATCTACAACCAAAATTGCAATCGACATATCATGTTCGAGGTGAATGATTGCAGGTAGGATATAAATAAATGGAAAAGAAAAAGTTTTGATAGAGGCATAAGGTTGTACGATGGAATTTAAGCACTATTTATTGATTTTGCGACGCTGGGCCTGGCTGTTGGTGTTGGGCCTGGTTCTTGGCGCCCTGGCAGGCTATGGCTTCAGCAGATATCAAACCCCTGTTTACCGGTCGACCACAAAAATGCTGGTCGTGCGCGCCAATCAATCCCAGAACTCGGACCTGGCCTACCTGTCCAACCAGGAATTGGGGCAAACGTTCATCCAGTTGCTGAAAACAAGCCAGATTTTAGATCCGGCCGCCGAACAACTGGATTTCAATGTCAATTCCGACCAGATAACCGCCTCGCTTATCAGCGGCACCCAATTGATCTCCTTGCAAGTCGAGGATACCTCTCCCGAGCGGGCCGCTTTGATCGCCAATACCTTGGTCGAAGTGCTGATCGAGCAAAATGATAATCTGCAATCCAGCAGATATAAATCAAATGAAGCCAGCCTGAATGCCCAGGTCGAGCAGGTGCAGGGTCAAATCGATATTCTCCAGGATGAGATCAACCAATTGACGACTGCCAACGTTCAGGAACAGACCGCCAAAGTTGAAGCCAAGATCGCCGAATTACAATCAGAAATTGCCCAGCTTGAATATGAGGTCAATTATTATGAAAATCTGTACGACGAAAAAGGTCTGGCCCCGCCCGAATTGACGGCCCGGCTGGCGCAACTCAAATCGACCCTGGGAGTGTATCAGGGCATTTATTCGAACCTGGTGGTTGGCAATCCTACCGAAAATGGCAACTCCGCTCATCTGGAGTATTTGCAAAAATCGCTTGAACTGTACCAGCAAATCCATATTCAATTGCTGGGCGACCTCGAAGAGGTCCGTTTGGCGCATTTGCAAAATACGCCCAATATCGTTCAAATCGAACCGGCGCCGGTTCCTTCCAGGCCCATCCGTCCTCTTCCGCTTCAAAATACGCTCCTGGCTGCGGCGGTGGGTTTGATGCTGGCAGGCGGGATTG
>JASFRG010000218.1:0-7161 GCA_050115035.1 Anaerolineales bacterium
GCTCATGCGCTCACTTATCCTGCTGGATGGGATAATCCATTTTACTGCCCTTTATCATTTATGGATATACTCATGCCAAACGACCCACTAGTGTTTTCCTTTAGAGGCGCTTTTCCTTGTTACATCCCCTGAGAGGTGTTATCATCCATCATCATGCTTGAAGTCGAATCCACCCGGTCGCGTAGACGCTTGGTCCTGCTAGTGATCACACTCGCTACCCTGCCATGCTACTGCCTGGGTTGGATCGCCGTCCAATTGGCGCCTGACCCCAATGCCCCCACAGCAACGCCTACCAACACATCTCTCACCGCCACTGCTACAGGGACTTTGAGCATCTTTACGCCCACCAATAGCCTGACACCCATCATCTTGACCGAAACCGCCTCGCTTACTCCCACAGAGACTTCAACACCAACAGTCACAAATACGCCCTTCCAACCTTCGACATCCACGTACACGTTCACGCCAACTGCGACCAATACGGCCACCTTTACGCCAAGCTTCACCCCTTCGATAACACCAAGCTTTACACCCACACCAACCCCGTCGAATACCCCCACCAGAACCAATACGCCAACGAATACTTCTACCTTTTCGCCCACGCCAACACCCAGTGTCACACCCTTTCAGTAGCCAACCCAATTTGATTTTTTTTGATGACAGACATCCTTCCATTTTTTAAATCATTGCTGAACGCTCCCGGCCTTTCCGGTCATGAAGCACCGGTTGCAAGTTTGATTGAAACTCAGTGGAGACTACTCGTTGACGAACTCAGCCTGAGCCGCCTGGGGTCAGTGCATGGATTTAGACGAGGCACGGGAGATGATCCGCGCCCGTCTATTATGCTGGCTGCTCACATGGACGCGATCGGCCTGATGGTGACACAGGTTGAAGAAGGTTTTCTGCATATCACATCTGTCGGCGGTGTAGACCCGCGCATTCTGCCCGGTCAGGTGGTAATTGTTCACACGGCCACGGATGACCTGCCCGGCGTGATCGTCATGCCGCCTGCTAACCTGCTCCCGCCCAGAGAGGGTGACGGTGTCGTGGCCATCACGCATCTGCTCGTGGACGTGGGCCTGCTCCCGTCAAAGGTGGCGAATCTCGTCCGCGTCGGAGATTTGGTCTCCTTCGGAACGGAAGCAGTTGAAATGTCCGGGGAGATCGTGAGCGGGCATTCGATCGACAATCGCGCATCTGTTGCCGCCCTCACACTTTGTTTGCAGGAGCTACAATCCCGGTCGCATACCTGGGATGTATGGGCTGTGGCTACAGTCCAGGAAGAAATCAATTACGGCGGGTCATCCACGTCCGCCTTCCAATTGCGGCCCGACCTGGGGATCGCGGTCGATACCACCTTTGGCAAAGGGCCGGGCGCCAACGGCTGGGAAACCTTCGAGTTAGGCAAGGGACCCACCTTCGGACATGGACCGAATATCCACCCCTACCTTTCCAAACGATTCAAAGAACTGGCCGAGAAGCTCGAAATCCCCTACGCAACTGAAATCATGCCCAAATCATCTGGCACGGATGGCATGGCCATGCAAATCACTGCCGAAGGTATCCCTAACTTCGTGTTGAGCATCCCCATCCGTTATATGCACACACCCGTCGAAATGGTGACCTTGAAAGATATTCAGCGTGCCGGGCGTCTGCTGGCAGAGTTCATCGCCGGGCTGGACCCTGACTTCATGAACACCATCACCTGGGACGATTAGAATGCCTGCGACACAGCCGACCATAAGAACCGCACAGTTCAAGCTCCTGGAAAAACTCTGCAACGCCTGCGCCGTCTCAGGAGATGAGGGCGAAGTGCGTAAGATCGTTTTGGAGGAAGTTAGACCCTACGCGGACGAAGTTAAAGTCGATGCGATGGGGAACGTTCTGGTGACCAAAAATGGAAGCGGGAGAAACCGTCCGCGGGTCATGCTGGACGCCCACATGGACGAAGTCGGCTTCATCCTGGTCTCTGAGGAAGGCGATGGCTTGTTCAAATTTCAAACTGTCGGTGGGGTCGATCCGCGCAACCTGCTGGGCAAGCCTGTTCTGGTTGGTAAGGAACATCTCCCAGGTGTGATCGGAATGAAACCCGTTCACCTGACCGATTCCGACGAGCGCAAACGCAAGCCATCCATCGATTCCCTGCGCATCGATATTGGTCCCAAGGCAAAAGCCAAACCCGGCGAATGGGCTACTTTCGCTACCAGGTTCAAACGTGTTGGGCCCTCGATCATGGCCAAAGCCCTCGATGACCGCATCGGCGTCGCCACGCTGATCGAACTGGTCAAGCACGCTCTGTTGAATATCGATCTACTGGCAGCCTTTACCGTGCAGGAAGAAGTCGGCTTGCGCGGTGCGAAGGTAGCGGCCTATGCTTTTGATCCGGATCTAGCCATCGCCATTGATTCAACGCCCGCCCACGATCTACCCAATCACGATGGGAGCGAAAGTCACATGTACAATACCAAACTCGGGTTGGGACCGGCAATTTACGTTTACAACAACGCCACCATCGATGACCCGCGCCTGGTACGCTTCCTGAAAGAGACCGCAAAAACCGAAGGCATCCCTTACCAGATCCGGCAGCCGGGCGGCGGCGGGACAGATGCCGGCGCCATCCAGCGCACGCGTGCGGGAGTGCCGGTGGTTTCGGTTTCGGTGCCAAGTCGTTACCTCCATACACCTGTCGGTCTGTGCCGCGTGGAGGATTGGAAGAACACGCTCAAGCTATTACATACCGCGTTGCAAAAAGTTACGACGAATTTGATACAATCATAGAATGACAGACAAAGCATCTTCTAATCACCCAGAATTAGCTCGACTGGAAAAAGTTTTTAAAAAGTACCCAGGTATTCAAGCGGTATATCTCTTTGGCTCTACAGCCAGCGGTAGGACACACATGGAAAGTGATCTCGACCTGGCAATCCTTCCAGAAAAATCATCTTTACGAGGTCAAAAGCTGGACATATTGACCGATTTGGCACGCGAAGGCTTCTCTGATGTAGATTTGGTTTTCCTGGACACCAAGGATGTGGTGATCAAGTTTGAAAGTGTTCATCAAAACCGTCTACTATACTGCGTTAAAGATTTCGACGCCAACGCTTTCTTCTCTTTAGTGCTACGTCAATATTTTGATTTTGCTCCTTATCTGAAAATCCAACGCGAAGCTTACAAACAGAGAGTGCTGCATGATGGTCAGAACCGAAGTTATTCGTAAGCGTCTCAATAAGTTGGATGAATATTTGGAAATATTGAATGACTTAAAGAAATATTCATTGGACGAATTCTTATCAACACCAGAATACTACGGCAGCGTTGAGCGTTTTCTTCAACTAGCCATAGAAACTACTGTAGACATTGGGAATCATATTGTCGCTGATCTGGGCTTGGGTGAAGTAAATTGGTACAGTGATATTGCAGCCATTTTGGAAGAGAAAAACTTCATTTCTGTTGACTTACGCGAAAAATGGATTCGCATGGTGGGGTTTCGTAACATTCTTGTACATGACTATCTTGAGGTAGATCGAGAGATTGTATATGAAGTCTTACACACTCGCCTTGGGGACATAGAAGAACTCAAACAAGTGTTTGCTACATTTTTATAAGTAAAGGTTTTTATGAACGGTTTAATCGCTTTAGTTGGCGCCGGGGAATATTTACCCGTAATGGATGAAATCGACCGCCATTTGCTGGCCTCGGTCGATACGAATGGACGTACGCCGCGTGTAGTCTGTCTGCCGACCGCCGCCGGGCAGGAAGGGGATGCCAGCGTGGGCCGTTGGCTGCGTATGGGCGTGGAGCATTTCGAAGCGCTGGGCGCGGAGGTCACTCCCGCTCATATCATCGACCGTGCATCGGCAGATGATCCTACCTGGAAATCGGATCTGGAAAACGCCGACCTGATCTACTTCTCCGGCGGCAACCCGATGTATCTGTACGAGACTATGCTGGGCAGCCGCGCTTGGGATTCCGCCCAAAGAGCCTGGGAGCGCGGCGCGGTTTATGCGGGCTGTTCAGCAGGCGCGATGATCCTGGCGCAGCGTGTGCCCAACTTCCGCGCGGCAGGCCTGGTTTCGATCGATGGTTTTCAAATCATCCCACCAACGTTCGTTATTCCGCATTTTGACCGTGTGCGCGGATTGTGGTCAGCTTACCTGTTCGCCTTCCGCCGCCAGTTGAAAGGTGAGCAGTTTATCCTGGGTGTAGACGAAGACACCGCCCTGGTGGGAACGCTCAGCGGTTCATGGCAGGTGATGGGCAAAAGCCAGGCGCATATCATCACTAGAAACGACCAGAAAGTTTTTACCGCTGGGGAAGAAGTGTCCCTTTTGTCCTGAGCGGAGCGACCAACAGGGAGTGCAGTCGAAGGACATTTCTCAAACGCACTCCGAACATATCTGACTTATGGTACAACACTCAATGAGAATCATATGAAAGAACTTATCGAAAAACTGACAGAGACCTTCAGCCCATCCGGGTATGAAGATGATATCCGTGAAGTCGTCCTAAATGAAATCAATCCCCTGACAGACGATGTTCGCGTGGACGCCCTGGGAAATATCATCGCGCTCAAAGGTGAGAAATCCGCCAAGGGCAAGCGCGTTATGGTCGCCGCCCACATGGACGAGATCGGCCTGATCGCCACTCATATTGATGAGAACGGTTTCGTGCGTTTCACCACCGTAGGGGTCCCTTTTGCGCGCTATCTGTTGGGCGGGCGCGTCCGCTTTGTGAACGGCGTGCAGGGCGTCATCGGTTCGGAACGGCCGGAAAAATACAACGTTATCCCACCTCATGACAAATTATTCATCGACGTGGGCGCAACCGGGGTGAAGGATAGCCCGGTCAAGGTTGGGGATGTGGCCGCCTTCGAACGTCCGTTTGTCGAGATGGGTTCGCGGTTGGTCGCCAAATCTATGGATGACCGCTCGGGGGTGGCGGTCGCGATCGAAACTATGCGCAGGCTGAAGAACGGTCCGAACGAGGTATATTTTGTCTTCACCGTCCAGGAAGAGGTCGGCGTGCGCGGGGCAACCGTCTCGGCCTATGGTATCGATCCGGAAGTTGGCCTCGCCATTGATGTCACACCCGCTGGCGACACGCCCAACCCGATCCGGCGCGACATTGCTCTTGGTAAAGGCCCGGCCATCAAGGTCAAAGACCATCTAATGTTGTCCGATCCAAAAGTAGTTGCGTGGATGGAGCGCAGTGCCCAAAAGGCAAAAATCTCGACACAGCGCGAAGTGCTCACCGGCGGCAGCACGGATGCGCGCGCCATCCAGCTCACCCGTTCCGGCGTGCCCACGGGCGGCCTGGCCATTCCCTGCCGCTACGTGCACTCCCCTTCCGAAATGATCGCTTATAGCGACGTTGAGGATGCAGTCAAACTGCTAACGGCCATGCTCAACGCGCCGATTGATTTAGGCTGATGCGACGCTTCCTGACATTTGTACTTCTGCTGCTGCTGTTGACCGGCTGCGCAGAAATCGAATCGCTCTTTTCTACGCCTGAGCCTGCCACCGTCCCCACTGCCACATCCACGCCCAAAGCAACACTGACCCCCACCGCCAGCCCGACCAACACGCCCGGTGGACCGCGCACTCTGCGCATCTGGGTCTCACCCCAATTCGATCCATCTGCAGAAACAGCCGCTGCCACATTGCTCCAGGATAGGTTGGATGAATTCGTTGCTCGTCGTCCCAACTTACAACTCGAGGTGCGAGTTAAAACAGATGACAGCCTGATCAATACATTGACGACCACCCGCTCGGCTGCGCCTGCTGTCATGCCAGACCTGGTGGCGCTCTCGCGCGCCAATCTGGAATCGGCCACGGCCAAAGGCTTGTTACATCCGCTGGATGGGCTCACCACTCTGCTCGATGACCCCGATTGGTACGCTTACGCACGCCAGATGGCACATATTCAAAATACCACTTTCGGGCTCCCTTTCGCCGGTGATGCGCTGGTACTTGTCGGGTACCGTTCGCCATTGCCGTCGGACTGGGAAAATTTGAGTGAAATATCTGACGAAACGTTATTTATCTTCCCGGCTGCTAATCCACGTTCGCTGTTCACACTGTCGCTCTACTTATCCGCTGGTGGAGCATTGCAAGACAATCAGGGTAACCTGGTATTGGACGAAAACATTTTGACGGAGATCCTGTCGCTGTATTCTCCCGATACCGAAAGTCCGTTCATCTCCCCCCAGGTTGTCAACTATGAAACCGATGAACAGGCCTGGAACGCCTTTCGCGAACAACGCGGTAATTTGGTTGTCAGTTGGGCATCAAGATTTTTAAATGAAGATACCCTTCCATTGGTAATCGGATCCCTGCCCGGGCTCGAAACCGGTCAATATACGCTGGCAACTGGTTGGAGTTGGGCATTGGCCGGTTCCAACCCGGAAAATCAACCATTGGCAATTGAACTGGCCGATTTTCTGTCAGACAGTGAGTTCTTAGCGGAATGGACCCAGGCGGCAGGCTATCTTCCCACGCGGCCGACAGCTTTATCGTCCTGGGATGAAGCGGAAGAACAAATGGTTTTGACACAGACGGCTGAAGCGGCTGCCCTGATCCCGGGTGAGGAAATTCTGGTCACGGTTGGTCCCCTGTTCTCAGAAGCGACACTCGCGGTCATCAATGGAGAACAACTTCCTGCTGAAGCAGCGCAATCCGTTTTCGAGCAACTACAATAAACATGCAAAATCTTCAAAATTTCTATCCCCGCCGCAAGCGGGCGGCGTATTACGAAATTTCTAGTTCTACCGGATTTTGTGGTTTATAAAAAATGAGGCACAATTGACTAAAAAACCATCACGCCTTCAGCCAATATGCCTCAAAGAAATTATATCAAAACAAAAGAGAAAGTCAGCAAACCATCAAAGCGGATCGTTTTGGCAAGTGATCTGGAAAGGTACAAAGAAATCGTGGATGTTCCGGAAACATTTCGGGAATGGGTTGATGAGAACATCGCCCGTCACCCTGAATTGTTTCCATCGGAGATAGGAAACGGTTATGACCTTCATAGCATACATATCTCCCGTAAACTCCCTGATGTGATTTTGCGACGCATAAAGCTTAAAAAAACTCAGGAAGTCTTCAGCATAGCGCCCAGCAGCGTGATGCCCTACATGACGGGCTATACAGACGATGTCGAAAA